>JAYVLO010000094.1:0-2010 GCA_043759455.1 Pseudolysobacter sp. | reverse complement strand
GCTCTTCATGAAGCAGCTCTGGCTCGGCTGATTATTTTCCGGCTTCGCATGCGCGCACATGCATTTGCGAACGGGCGCACATAAACCTTGCGGCATTTCGTGCGATAAGGGGTTCCGGTATTCCGCTCCATCCCCCTGTTGAGGCGGGTGCCGATTGAAAAGCTGCTCCCTGAGCAGCTTTTCTTTGTCTGCAGTTCGATCGTGGATTCACCGTGTTCCGCTGTTATTCACAGCGGCCCGAAGTTGCGAGTGCTGCACGGCATCGAGCCGGGAAGTCACGCCGCTGTTGCGCAAAAGCGTACAAGTTAACAGCGCTGAGTACGACTTTTTGCCGGGATTTCCGGTCTGCTGATGGCTGTTCAGGTTTCTTGCAGGGTAAGGCTCGCTAAGCTTTCCGTCGCGATCAACCAGCTAAGGAAACAGCGTGTCGATTTTCCGAACTTACCTGCGCGTCATCGGGCTGCTTGCGCCCGAAAAGGTCCTCGCGATCTTGCTCGCGCTGGCGAACCTCGCGCTCGCCGGAATCTATTTCATTGAGCCGGTTTTGTTCGGCAAGGTCGTCGATGCACTGAGCACACCGACCAAGCAGGGCGCCATGCACATGATTCTGCTTTGGGCGCTGGCCGGGTTCAGTGGCGTGATCGCGAGCGTGTGGGTTTCGTTGCATGCCGATCGGCTTGCACATCGGCGCCGGCTCGCGGTGATCTCGTCCTTTTTCGAACACGCCATTTCGCTACCACTGGCATTCCACGGCCAGAACCACACGGGTCGCCTGCTGCGCATCATGCATGCCGGCAGCAGCAATCTGTTCACGCTGTGGCTGAGTTTTTTTCGCGACCATCTCGCCACGTTGTTGTCGATCCTCGTGATGGTGCCGATCGCGCTGTACATGAACTGGAAACTTGCGATTCTGATGATCGGATTGATGGTCAGCTTTGCCGTGTTCAATGCCATTGCGATGCGCCGGACGCACAAGGCGCAGGGCATGGTTGAAGAACTGCATCACGAGATTTCGACGCGCGCCGGCGATGTGTTCGGTAACGTGCTGGTGGTGCAGAGTTTCACGCGCCTGGCGGCGGAAGTATCGAGCCTCAAGGCGATGATGCAGCGTGTGCTCGCCGCGCAATATCCGGTGCTGAAAGGCTGGGCGATATTGTCGGTGCTGAATCGCGCCGCGAGCACGTTGACGATCGTCGCGATCTTCGCACTCGGCGCCACGCTCAACGGCAAGGACGAAGTGTCGGTCGGAAATATCGTCACCTTCGTCGGTTTTGCGCTGATGCTGATCGGTCGACTCGAGCAATTTTCCGGCTTCATTTCCAGTCTGTTTTTCCAGACCCATTCGCTTAGCGATTTTTTCAAGGTGCTGGATACCCATCCGGCGATTATGGAAAAACCCGACGCCGTCGATCTGCAAAAAGCGCGTGGTGAAATCGCTTTCGAGCACGTTACCTTCGGCTTCGAAGCCGAGCGGGATGCGGTGTGCGATCTGAACTTCCGCGCGCGTGCCGGCAGCACCATCGCGTTGGTCGGCCCAACCGGCGCGGGCAAGACCACGGCGCTGAGTTTGCTCTATCGCGCCTACGATCCGCAGCACGGCCGCATTACCGTCGACGGCGTGGATTTGCGCAATGCCAGCCTGGTCTCGCTGCGCCGGAATATTTCGGTGGTGTTCCAGGATCCGGGCCTGTTCTATCGCTCGATTCTCGATAATTTGCGAGTTGGCAAGCCCGATGCGGATATCGAAGAAATCGTCGCCGCGGCGCAGGCGGCCGAAGCGCACAGTTTTGTTTCGGGCAAGGTCGAAGGCTATGAAACGCTGGTGGCCGAGCGCGGTCGTTCGTTATCCGGCGGCGAGCGCCAGCGCCTGGCGATCGCACGCGCGATGCTGAAGGATGCGCCAATCCTGATTCTCGATGAAGCCACCAGTGCGCTCGACAACGCCACCGAGGCGCGTATCCAGCGCGCGCTCAACAAGCTCACCAAGGGACGCACGACGTTTGTGATCGC
>JAYVLO010000093.1:0-4232 GCA_043759455.1 Pseudolysobacter sp. | reverse complement strand
GTCATCCTCACCGGTGTCGCGGTGATCACGCTGACCAAAAGCAAGGCGTAGCCATACCGGCGGATCGACCAACGTAGTCTTGCCGACGGCAGTCGTGCAGGCACATCATCTGTGCCGACGAATCGACACGGGAACACACGCATGAGCACCGACAAGCAAGGCCTGCTCGAACGCGCGGCGCTGCGCACTGCGATCTTGGCCGAACGCTGGTTTCCCGATGCATTCATTTTTGCCGCGATCGGCGTGGTCATCGTCGCCCTCGCGGCGATGCTCGGCGGTGCCACGCCCGCCGCCACGGCGAGTGCATTCGGCGAAGGTTTCTGGAGCCTGATTCCGTTCACCATGCAGATGACCTTTGTCGTCATCGGCGGTTATGTCGTCGCTTCATCGCCACCGGCAGCACGGCTGATCGAATGGATGGCCAGACGTCCAAAAACCGGACGCGGCGCGATCTGCCAGGTCGCCCTTTTCAGCATGCTTGCGGCGTTGTTGAACTGGGGTTTCAGCCTGATCTTCGGCGGCTTGCTGGTGCGCGCCCTGGCACGACGCAAGGATCTCGACATGGATTATCGCGCCGCCGCGGCGGCGGCGTATCTCGGTCTCGGCGCAGTCTGGGCGATGGGCCTGAGTTCATCAGCCGCGCAGTTGCAGGCCAATCCGGCCAGCATTCCGGCCAGCCTGCTCAAGATCACGGGCGTGATTCCCTTCGCTGAAACCTTGTTCCTGTGGCAATCGCTGGTGCTGACGCTGGTGCTGCTCATTGTATCGATGTTGATCGCGTATTTCTCCGCGCCGCGCGGCGAACGCGCGCTGCGCGCGGCCGATCTCGGCATCGATGTCAGCGCCATCGAAACGCCGCGCACGCGTGCCGGACGTCCGGGCGAATGGCTCGAATACAGCCCGCTGCTGAGCATCCTGCTGGTCGCACTCGCGCTCGGCTGGCTCGTGCAGGAATTCGCCAGCAAGAGTGCGATCGTCGCGATTTCGAGCCTCAACACCTACAACTTCATGTTCCTCATGCTCGGCCTGTTGTTGCATTGGCGGCCGCGGCACTTCCTCGATGCGGTGACGCGCGCAGTGCCGAGCACCACCGGCGTGCTGATCCAGTTTCCGCTGTACGGCGGCATCGCCGCGATCCTCACAACGGCGAAAGGTGCGGACGGCCAAACGCTAACGCATCACCTCTCCGCATTGTTCGTGCAGCTCGCGTCGCACGATACGTTTGCGTGGGTGATCGGCGCTTACTCGGCGCTGCTCGGATTTTTCGTGCCGTCCGGCGGCGGCAAGTGGGTAATCGAAGCGCCGTACGTGATGCAGGCGGCGAACGATCTGCAATACCACCTCGGCTGGTCGGTGCAGATCTACAACGCCGCCGAAGCGTTGCCGAACCTGATCAATCCGTTCTGGATGCTGCCGTTGCTCGGCGTGCTCGGGCTAAAGGCGCGCGACATCGTCGGTTTCACGTTCCTGCAATTGGCCATCCATTTGCCGCTCGTGTTGTTCCTGCTCTGGGCGCTCGGACAGACGCTGACGTATCACGCGCCGGTGCTGCCGAGCTGATCCATGGTTGCGACATGGGAAGATATTGTCGTGATTTACGCCATGAACGAATCTTGTGCCACTCAAGTCATCACCAGCCCTGCAGCGCGACTGCGCTCAGCAAGGCTGGTGATGCGTTACGCAGGCCCGCGCCAGAAGCTGTTTATTCAAGCCCGTCGACAAATATCGTATCGATGGGCATCGCGGTTCCGATTTCTGAGGTATTCCCGGTAGCATCGGTTGCAGTGAGGCTGATGACGCCGCCGCCCAACTGGCTGGGAACCGTAATATTGGGAAGAGTGAATGCCCCGCGTCCGGTAGCTGCGACAGTCACATTGGCATGGCCCAGATAAACTTCGGCATGAGCGCGACCGATGAGTGAATTGGCCGAACTACTGTAATAAGCGTCAATCCGATAGGTGCCCGCATGCGCATCGAGCACCCCGCCCAATGTCCCCGGCCGATCAAGCCCCTTCGGACCCGTGCCCGGCCCCGTATAAATAATTTTCGTCGCTATTGGAAAGTTCTGCAGATTATTCGGGCCGGTATCGTTATCTCCGCTATCATTTGCATTGGGGCCGGCCGAGCCACCCGTCGATATCAAATCTATGTCCATCACGTCGAATAAATCGTAATTGTCATAGATGAGATTGGCATTCACCGAGTTATTTACCGCCGCGTCACCCTTGATCACTAATCCGCCGCCACTCATGAAGCGTATTGTATTAGCGGTGATCAAGCCGCCCTGGCCACCCGCGCCAATAATATTATTCGATCCATTGATCAGCACGCCTATCGCACTATTGGATATAGATAGTGGTCCGTTTTGTGCGGTAATACCGATCTGGTTTTGCTGCATGACGTTGCCGCCGCCATTGATAAAAACATTGGCGATGGTGTTGCCGGCAATTCGGTTTTGATAGATGCCGCAACCGGAGCCGCTGACGTTGATACCGAAAGCACTGGCATTGGCAGTGATCCCGTCGGGTGCCAGTCCGATCAGGTTATTGACTATTTCGCACTTGTCGGTCGAGCTCGCAACCGTGGCCTGAATATCAACGCCGTTGAAGCTCGCGCCACCAATTACATTACGATCCGCAGAGTTTTGTCCACCCACGATCAAGCTACCCGCTGCGTTGACGCCAATCGCGATCGTGCTCAGCCCAGCGCCGACCAGTGCTACGCCGTTGGCACTGCCGCCGAATTGATTGCCTGCGATCAGATGACCACTGCCGCCCAGGATCGACACAGGCTGGCTGATACCGCCAAAACCCAATCCACGCAGGGTAAGCGAAACGCTGCTCGTCGCAGCGGCCGGCACGCGGAAACCCAGCGACAGGCTGCCGCCATTCGTCGGCGTGATCAATACGCATATATTTGCGTTGAAGGCGACCGGATCGGTATTGCTCACCGACAGCGGCTGTGTGTAACCATTGATTACCATGGGCGCCGCGACATTCGGCAGCGGCGAACTCAACTTGATCACCGCCGGACAAATCGGCAGGTTGCTGCCGTTGCGAATATTGAACTGGATTGACTTGGCAATCGTCGGCGAGGAGTTTGCATCGAGCATCGCCTGGCGCAGTGATCCGATGCCGCTATCGAGCACGTTGGTCACGGTCAATATGCTTTGCCCGTTGTAGGCAGACTCATAAGCGCCGCGGTCGGGGGCGCTGCCAATAGGACGAAGGTGGCCTTCGATATCGGTGGCGGGTTCTCCGCCCGGGCCGACGCCAGTGCCGCTGTTGATCGAGGGTGAAACCGGACTGGTTTGCAGACGATAGTTTCCGCCGGCTGCATCGATCCAGCCTGGTGCGGCATTGATTTGATTTACGATGCCCAAATTGCCACTGACAACTTGACCGTGAAACACATCGCTGGTGAAAATAGTCGGTGTGCCGGAGTTCGAACCAACGGTAAAAAGCGATTGCCCGCCACCCGAGTTCCACAAAATGCTGTTAAAAACAGTCACAGCAGCAGAGCTGTCATTGTCATCGTCCACACAGAAATTATTGCCCCCCACGAGATCCGCAGTCATGTGGTTGATCCGCACAAAAGCTCCACCCTGACTATATATCTGCACGGCACAAACGGCGGGCGTGGCGATATTGTCGATCAACACATTGACCATCGTCACCGAGCCGTTGAAGGCCTCCAACCTGATGGGCTCCACTTGGGCGTCGTTATAGGAAATATGCGTGAGCCGCACCCGACTCAGGTTGATGCTGCCTTCGTCATTTGAAAAATCGCCCAACTGTCCCGCTTGAATAAACAGCGGATTATTCGTGTTGCTGATCGTCAATCCATCGATATTGATTTGCGCCTGGGGCGAGCCGACACGCTGGCGCAAAATGAATTGACGTCCGAGGCCCACGTTGATGACAGTGTTAGCGGCATCGACCTGACGCGAGGCGCAATTGGCGGCGTATCCGCCTTCGATCGTGGTGGGCTGCGAGAGCGTTTGATAGTCGATGCTCGCATCCATTACGTAGGTGCCCTGCACGATCTGAATGGTAAATGGCGATTGTTGCAGCTGCGCCAGCGCAAATGCGGTTTTGAGTCCCGCAACATTACTGGCGCAAAACGAGGCCGCGTGTGCAGGGGCCAAGCCACACAGTAGCGCCAACACTGCACTGATTGGCAGCCAATGCTGCAGGCTGGAAATGATCCTGGTGTACATCGAAGTTTCTCCT
>JAYVLO010000092.1:0-11052 GCA_043759455.1 Pseudolysobacter sp. | reverse complement strand
AGATGCACCTGCTTCTGCTTTTCGTCGACCCAATAGTCGCCACCGGTTTCTTCTTTTTCCTGCCGCGTCAGGCGCGGCACGAGGCGGTTGATCTTGATGTAGAGCTGCGGCGAATCGTCGGCCGGGCCGGAGATAATCAGCGGCGTACGCGCTTCGTCGATCAGGATCGAATCGACTTCATCGACGATCGCAAAATTCAGGCCGCGCTGATAACGCTGGTCGCGCGACAGCGTCATGTTGTCGCGCAGATAATCGAAACCGTACTCGTTGTTGGTGCCGTAAGTGATGTCGGCGGCGTAGGCCTCGTGTTTGTCGGCGTGATTCATCCCGGGATAAACCACACCGACACGCATGCCGAGGAACGCGTAGACCTTGCCCATCCAGGCGGAGTCGCGCCGCGCCAGATAATCGTTGACCGTAACCACGTGCACGCCGGTGCCGGTCAATGCATTGAGATACACCGGCAAGGTTCCGACCAGGGTCTTGCCCTCGCCGGTGCGCATCTCGGCGATCTTGCCGGAATGCAGCACGATGCCACCGATCAATTGCACATCGTAGTGGCGCAGGCCGAGCACGCGTTGCGATGCCTCGCGCACGACCGCGAAGGCTTCGGGCAACAACTGGTCGAGCGTTTCACCACCGGCCAGACGCTGCTTGAACTCGTCGGTCTTGGCGCGCAATTCATCGTCGCTGAGCGCCTTGGTGGCGGGATCGAGCTTGTTGATTTGCACAACGGTTTTATTCATCTGGCGCAACAGGCGCTCGTTGCGGCTGCCGAAGATGCGCGTCAGAACATTATTGAGCATGGGAAACCAAAGGTGACGAAAGGGAATGGGTAGTACGTGCGGGATTCACGCCCGCACTTAAATGCAGAAGCCGCCGCATGATACGGCGGCTCCCGCGGAAAGCAAACCAATTTGGGTTTAAAGCGGTGCTTTCAAGTGGCACGGCGATTCCTCAGCCACCCGCACCAACGCATTCGAGCCTGATCGTTTTGCCCAGGCTACGCAGCAGATCAATCCGCGAAATGTTCGCAAAAAACCGGCAATCGTTCAAGCTGCCGGCTTGCGTTGACTGCGATTCCGAATCGATTTGCCTGCAAAACCAGCACCGATCGAACGCCGCGTTCAGAATACCTAGCCGTTGTGACGCTTGCCTTGCACATAACTCAGCGGATTCACCGGATGCCCGTCCAGCCACACCTCGAAGTGGCAATGCGGGCCGGTGGCGCGGCCGGTCGAACCGACCTTGGCGATGATCTGCCCGGCGTGTACGCGTGTGCCTACCGCCACCATGTTCTGCTGATTGTGCGCATAACGTGTCATGTAGCCGTTGCCGTGATCGACTTCAACGACATTGCCGTAACCCGAACGTTCTCCGTTCCAGGTGACAACACCTTCCGCGACGGCCTGGATCGGTGTGCCCGGCGCCGCATCAAAATCGATACCGCTGTGAAACTCGCTGTGGCCATTGATCGGATCACTACGACCGCCGTAACCGGAACCAATGTATCCGCTCGCGACCGGCATGCCTTGCGGCAATAGAGCATTGCTGATCTTGCGATCCAGCAATAAATTTTCCAGCACCGAAAGTTGTACTTCCTGCTCGTCGAACTGCGCATGCATGCGCGTGATCGAGGCCGAAAATTGTTCATCCAGTGCGTGCGACGTCGCCGAGGTATCTTCGGGGCCGCCCAATGCTGGCGCATCCTTGAAATCGAACTCGCCGTCTTCGAGCTTGCCAACCTGGGTCAACCGCTCGCCGAGTGCGTTCAGGCGCGTGGCTTGCGCCTGCAATTCGCCGAGCTTCAATGCCAAGGCATCCAGATTGCGGTGCGCTGATGCATCCAGCGCATCCAGCGCGCCTTGCTGCGCGAGAACCTGCGCGTGCATCGCGCGAATCCCGGCTAGGGCATGATCGCTGGGTCCGGCAAACACCAGCGTGGCGCAAACGCCCAAGCCAGCACAGGTCAAACCACACAGCGTTACTGCTATGCCTACCTTCAAACGTCCGTGCCAACTATTCAAATCTATCGATACAGGTGCCGCATGCGGCCTGGCAACGATTATGATGTTCATCACGTCTCTTCGATGTATCCGGTTTCTGCCATGCAATCTTCGCCCCCCTCCAACCCAAAATCGCCGCCCTTGTCCGGGCCGATTCGTGCTGCAGAGTGTGCTTCCCTCGCGTCGCTCACTGAGCGTTCGCGCGTGCTGGAAGCACTGGACCGAAAACTGCGCCGTCCGCTCCCCGAACCACTTCGTAGCCAATGTCGCCTGGCCGATGTGCGCTCGGGTCGGATCGTTTTTCTGGCGAACTCTTCCACGTGGGCGGCAAAGCTCAGGCTTTACCAGACCGCCCTGCTCGCCGAAGCCCGTGTTGCGCTCGGTGCGAGTGTCGAAAAATTCGCCGTCAAAGTGGCGCCCTCACTGCCTGTTCCCCCGAACGCAGCAAGGCCGAAGCCCCTTTCGCAAACCGCCGCCGCACATTTACGTACAGCAGCGAATTCTCTCACTGACCCCGAATTGCGGGCCTTGTATCTTCGTCTGGCGTCCTTCGCCGAGTGATCTTCCCTCGCCAGCACCTCTGCAGGCGCCGTTTTGATGGTTTTACGGCAACGTTTTTTAGACGGCTTGCGCCGGATGGGCGTAAGAAATCGGCAGCTGGGCGGGATCGTCGAAACTGACCTCTTCCCAGGCGGTGACATCACTCATCATCGCGCGCAACAATTTGTTGTTGAGCTCGTGGCCCGACTTGTGACCGAAGAATGCGCCGATCAGGCTGCGTCCGAGCAGATACAGGTCGCCGATGGCGTCGAGAATCTTGTGCTTGACGAACTCGTCTTCGTAACGAAGGCCGTCTTCATTCAGCACGCGATAGTCATCGAGCACGATTGCGTTGTCCATGGATCCACCCAGCACGAGCTTGCGCTCACGCAGCATTTCGATATCACGCATGAAACCGAAGGTGCGCGCACGCGACACTTCCTTCACGAACGATGTCGTAGAAAAGTCGATCTCGGCAGTCGAAGCGCGCTTGGTGAAAATCGGATGATTGAAGTCGATCGAAAAACCAACCTTGAAACCATCGAACGGTTCGAAACGCGCCCATTTGTCGCCATCACGCACCGTGACTGATTTCTTGATGCGGATGAAACGTTTCGGCACCGACTGTTCTTCAATGCCTGCAGACTGCAGCAGAAACACGAACGGGCCGGCGCTGCCATCCATGATCGGCACTTCGGCGGCGCTCAAATCGACGTAAGCGTTGTCGACGCCGAGTCCGGCCATCGCCGACAGGAGATGCTCGATCGTGGCGATGCGCACGTCTCCCTTGACCAGGGTCGTGGACAAGCTGGTGTCTCCGACGTTCTCGCAGCTTGCGCGAATCTCGACCGGTACGTCCAAATCGACGCGGCGGAAGACGATGCCGGTATCCACTGCTGCCGGGCGCAAGGTCATGTAGACCTTCTCACCGGTGTGGATGCCGACGCCCGTCGCGCGAATGGTATTTTTCAACGTGCGTTGTTTAATCATTTCTGTTTTTTGTCCCGTGGGGCAGGAGCTATTGCAGCGCGATGCTAGCACAGCAGTTTTGCCGTGGAAAGCAAACCATGGCAAGAACCCCACAACCTGTTGCATTTATACAACAGGTTTACATGGATCAAACCCACGTTTCAGATGCGAATAAGCCGCATCCCCGCTCATTAAAGAGCCCTCAGGGACTCAAATTCGACGCTGTTGGTCGG
This sequence comes from Pseudolysobacter sp., assembly GCA_043759455.1. Classification (GTDB taxonomy): domain Bacteria; phylum Pseudomonadota; class Gammaproteobacteria; order Xanthomonadales; family Rhodanobacteraceae; genus Pseudolysobacter. Next base: position 7,304 of record JAYVLO010000092.1, on the reverse strand, counting down.
AATCGATTTCACGCACAAAGCCGATACGCCGATCCGAAGCATTCTCCCGGTGCGCGCGCAGCACGCACCGGGTTTGTGGGCTTCAATCCGCCTGACGACGCAGGAATGCCGGGATATCCAGATAGTCGATCTGGGTTTCCGGTCCGGGCAGGTTAGGCGCTTCACTCGCGGCGTGATGGCGCGCAGCGGGCGTACTGCGGAAACTCGTCGGCGCCGCAGCGTAGTCGAACGGCACGCTGTCGGTGCCGGTACGCGCGCCGACCAGACGAATCGCATTGGTGCGTTGCACCGCTTCTTCCTTGCGCAGCGGCATTTTTGCCACACCACGATTCAAGCCCGTGGCGACCACGGTCACGCGCACTTCGTCCTGCATCTCCGGATCGAGCGCGGTGCCCACCACTACCGTTGCATCTTCGGACGCGAACTGGTGAATCACCTGCCCGATCTCGTCGAATTCGCGCATGGTCAGGTTCGGCCCAGCGGTCACATTGACAAGAATGCCGCATGCACCCGACAGATTGACGTCTTCTAGCAGCGGATTGTTTATTGCCGCTTCCGCCGCTGCTTGAGCACGGTCATCGCCACTCGCGGTGCCGGTGCCCATCATCGCCATACCCATTTCCGACATCACCGTGCGCACGTCGGCGAAGTCGACGTTGATGAGACCCGGCCGCGTAATCAGATCAGCAATGCCCTGTACCGCACCGAGCAAGACATCATTGGCCGACTTGAACGCCGATAACATCGTCACGTCGCGTCCGAGCACGGTCAGCAGTTTTTCGTTCGGCACCGTGATCAGGGAATCGACATGTTGCGATAAATCTTCGATGCCCTTCATCGCCACCTGCATGCGGCGACGTCCCTCGAACGGGAACGGCTTGGTCACAATCGCAACGGTGAGGATGCCCATTTCCTTGGCCAGCTGCGCCACTACGGGCGCTGCACCCGTGCCGGTGCCGCCGCCCATGCCGGCGGTGATGAACACCATGTCGGCGCCCTGCAGGATTTCCACGATGCGTTCGCGGTCTTCCAGCGCGGCCTGGCGACCGACCTCGGGGTTGGCACCCGCGCCGAGCCCCTTGGTGACATTTGCACCGAGCTGCACCGTGAGTTTGGCACCGCTGTTACGCATCGCTTGTGCATCGGTGTTGGCGCACAAAAAGTCCACGCCTTCGACCTGTGAAAGAACCATGTGAGCCACGGCATTACCGCCGCCGCCGCCTACGCCGATGACCTTGATGATCGCATTCGGTGCGAGTTTTTCGACTAATTCAAACATTTCCCATCCTCCGTAAGGACACTACCAATATTGTTGTCGTTCGCCGGCGCTGAACTGCTCCGGCGACGGGGGCGGCTGGCGTTGACCACCCCGCCCAGCCCGGACATTTCATCCGGGATGGAAGCCCGTTTCGGGCCTTTTGCGAAACCTCCTTGCCGCGCATTTCCTGAATCTGTCCGCTACTGCTTTTCCTTACTCGACCGCGCCTGTCTTTCGATGCCTAGGCGCCGCCGCCCTGTTTTCTTTTCGCTAAAATTCGCCGGCAATCCAGTTCTTCACCTTGCCCCACAAACCGCTTGCCGCGCCGCTGCGCTGGCTGCCGTTAGCGTTGCGGGTTTCCTGACGGCTGCCATAGATCAACAAACCAACACCCGTCGCATGAATTTGATTGCTGACCACATCGGCCAGTCCGGTCACGTGCTGCGGAATGCCGATGCGCACCGGCATATGGAAAATTTCTTCGGCGAGTTCAACCACGCCTTCCATCTTCGACGCGCCTCCGGCGAGCACGATGCCGGCGGCGACCAGACTTTCGTAACCGGAGCGGCGCAACTCGGCCTGCACCAGCGAGAACAATTCCTCGTAACGCGGCTGCACCACTTCGGCCAACGTCTGGCGCGCAAGTCGACGCGGCGGTCGATCGCCGACGCTCGGCACCTGGATCGTTTCCTCAGCGTGCGCGAGCTGCGCCAATGCGCATGCGTACTTGACCTTGATTTCCTCGGCATGCGCCGTCGGCGTGCGCAACGCCACCGCGATATCGTTGGTGACCTGATCGCCCGCGATCGGCAGCGATGCGGTGTGGCGCAACGCGCCTTGCGTGAAGATTGCGATGTCGGTCGTGCCGGCGCCGATGTCGACCAGACACACGCCGAGATCGCGCTCGTCCTGCGTCAACACCGCGTAACTCGACGCCACTTGCTGCGGCACCAGATCGTCCACTTTCAAACCGCAGCGCGATACGCACTTGCGAATATTCTGCGCCGCACTCATCGCGCCGGTGACCAGATGCACGCGCGCTTCGAGGCGCACGCCACTCATGCCAATCGGATGACGAATACCTTCCTGGCCGTCGATCACGTATTCCTGCGCTTCCGAATACAGACGTTCCTGATCGGCCGGAATCGCAACCGCACGCGCGGCTTCGATCACGTGTTCGCGGTCGCCTTCGGTCACTTCCTTGTCACGGATCGGCACGATGCCGTGCGAGTTCAGGCAACGGATATGGCTGCCGGAAATGCCCGCATACACCGAACGGATTTCGCAGCCGGCCATGAGCTCGGCTTCCTCGATCGCGCGCTGGATCGATTGCACGGTCGACTCGATATCCACCACTACGCCGCGCTTCAAGCCGTGCGAATGATGCGAGCCGATGCCGATCACCTCGACCGGTTCGCCCGGCGCGTATTCGCCGACGATCGCGACAATCTTCGAGGTACCGATATCCAGGCCCACGATCAGCGACTTTTCACCTTTGCCTTTCATGTCACGCCTCTTGCCGCAGGTTCCGGCGCGGCCGGCTGCGGTTTCTTGACTGCGGGTGGAGTAGCGCTCGCCGGCGCCTCCGGCCATTTGATCGCGAAGCCGTTGCTGTAGCGCAGATCGACTTTTTCAAAGTTGCCGACGTGTCCCGCCTGCAAACGCGGATAGACGTTGATGAAACGCTGCAGGCGCTGCTCGGGTTGTTCGCGACCGAGTTCGAGTTCCGAGCCATTGCTCAATGCGAGCTTCCAGCTGCCGCGCTCGCTGAGCGCGACACCGTTGACGGTCATGCCGCTGCCGGAAAAAATTTTCTGCGCGCTGGCATAAAACGCGATGACGTTTGCCAGCGCGTCATCGGGGCCGGCGAGTCGCGGCAGGCCTTGCATATTTTCGGCACCGGGCGCGGCAAAAATCCGGCTGTCGGCGCTGATCAGCTTGTTCGCGCCCCAGCGTGCAACAGGCTGCAATTCGGTCACGCGCAGCAGGATCACGTCCGGCCAGTGTTTGCGCGCTTCGGCTTTTTCCACCCACGGCAACGCGGCGACCGCGGCCTGCAGTTCGTCCAGCCGTGTCGCAAAAAATCCGTTGCCCACATGATTTGCCACGGCGGCGCGAATTTCCTCGGCGCTGACATGGTTGTATTCGGCCTCGACCTGCAACGAACGCACCGGCCAGCGCTCACCGGCAAACCAACCATTGAGCACACCGACGATCGGCAGCACGACCAGGCTCAAGGCCAAGCCCCATGCCAGCAATTTGAGAATCAGCCCACCTCTCATGGCGTCGCCTCGGCCAGGCTGGTTTCGAGAATGCGCCAGCACAATTCCTCGAACTCGATGCCGACCGCACGCGCGGCTTTCGGCACCAGCGAATGGCTGGTCATGCCCGGCGTGGTGTTGACTTCGAGCAGCCAGTTGCGGCCTTGCGCATCGCGCATCACGTCGACCCGGCCCCAGCCCGCGCACGCCGCGGCGTCGAAGGCACGCAGCGACAGCGCGCGGATTTCCTCTTCGGCAACACCGTCGAGACCCGGACAGATATATTGCGTCTCGTCCGAAACATACTTGGCGTGGTAATCGTAGAAACCCCCTTTCGGCACGATGTGGATGCTCGGCAAGGCGATACCGTTCAAGATCGCGATGGTGTATTCCTCGCCTTCGATCAATGCCTCGATCACGAGCTCGCCGTCGTACCGCGCAGCCAGTTCGATCGCCGCAGGCAGATCCGCCGCGCTGCGCACCTTGGTGATACCGACGCTCGAACCTTCGTGCGACGGCTTGACGATCACCGGCATGCCGAGTTGTGCGATTGCCGCGCTCACGTCTTCGCTGCGCTTCAGCGCAATGTACGCAGGCGTCGGCAAACCCAGCGCCTGCCACACCTGCTTGGTGCGGATCTTGTCCATTGACAGTGCCGAGCCGAGCACACCCGAACCGGTGAAGGGCACGCCGAGCGACTGCAGCGCGCCTTGCAGCACGCCGTCTTCACCACCGCGACCATGCAGGATGTTGAACACGCGCGCGAAATGTCCGGCGCGCAACGCATCGAGCAAAGCCGGTACACCGTCCACTGCATGCGCATCGACACCGCGTGATTTCAACGCGGCGAGCACGTTCGCACCGGAGTTCAGCGACACTTCGCGCTCGGCGGAATTGCCACCAAGCACGACTGCGACGCGGCCGAATTGTTTCGGATCGGAAATTTTCTTCTCAGTAATTTGCATCACTTCTTTCTCGCCGATTTCGACTTTGCCGCACCCGGCGCGGGCGCTTGCAGATGGCCCTTGCGCGCAAGTTGACTCGCGATCGCGCCGATGTCGCCGGCGCCGAGCAGCAGCAGTACATCGCCATCGCGCAACAGCGCCGGCAATTCGGATTCGAATTCGCTGGGATGCTCGACGAATACCGGATCGACCTTGCCACGCGCGCGTACCGCGCGCGTCAACGCGCGGCCGTCGGCATTCGCGATCGACGTCTCACCCGCGGCATACACTTCGGTTAGCACCAGTACATCGACCTCGGCCAATACCTTGGCGAAATCATCGAGCAGATCGTGCGTGCGGCTGTAACGATGCGGCTGGAATGCGACAACCAGGCGCCGCTGCGGCCAGCCGCCGCGCGCCGCCTCGAACACGGCGGCGAGTTCGCGCGGATGGTGGCCGTAATCATCGACCAGCAACGCCGTGCCGTGATCGAGCATGAGTTCGCCGCGCACATGAAAACGCCGGCCCACGCCCTCGAATCCGGCGAGTGCGGACTGAATCGCTTCCGGCATCACGCCGAGCTGCCACGCCACCGCCGCGGCGGCGAGCGCATTCAAGACATTGTGCCGACCCGGCAGATTCAGCGTGACGGGTAGCGCATCCGCATGCTCGGACAGATGCAGATTAAAATGCATCTGCTGGCCGTTCTGGCGGATATCCGTGGCACGCACATCGGCCGCACTTTCGATACCGTAAGTCACCGTCCGGCGGGTGGTGGCGGCGGCAAGTTCGGCCACCTCGGCATCGTCCACACACAATACCGCGACGCCGTAAAACGGCAGGCGATGCAGGAAATTGTCGAACGCCTTGCGCAGCTGGGCAAAGTCGTTGCCGTAGTTTTCGAGATGATCGGCATCGATGTTGGTGATGATCGCGATCACCGGATTCAACATCAAAAACGAACCGTCGGATTCGTCGGCTTCGGCCACGAGATATTCGCCGGTGCCGAGGCGCGCGTTCGCACCGGCCGATACCAACTGACCGCCGATGACGAAGGTCGGATCGAGTCCGCCTTCGGCCAGCACGCTTGCGATGAGGCTTGTGGTCGTGGTTTTGCCGTGCGTGCCAGCGACCGCGATGCCGCGGCGAAAGCGCATCAGTTCACCGAGCATTTCCGCGCGCGGCACAACCGGAATGCGACGTTCGCGCGCGGCGAGTAATTCCGGATTATCGGCCTTGATCGCACTCGACACGACCATCACGTCGACATCGGCGACATTGGCCGCGTCATGGCCGTGATCGATACGCACGCCAAGCTGCGCGAGGCGGCGTGTGATGGCCGAATCGGCGCGATCCGAACCGGAGACGGAGTAGCCGAGATTCTGCAGCACCTCCGCGATGCCGCTCATGCCGACACCGCCGATGCCGACAAAATGCACACGACGAAAATCCTGCATGATGTCTTCGTGCGGACTGAGGTGACTCGGTGTCATGCGCCGGCCTCGATACAGGCGTGCGCGATCGCCACAACGGCGTCCGGTTTTGCCAGCGTGCGCGCGGCATTCGCCATCGCCAGCAGGCGCGCGCGATCCGGCAGCAGTTCGCCGAGAATTTCGGCAATACGTTCGGCGCTGGCCGACGATTCCGGCAACAGCAACGCCGCATCTGCCGCGACCAGGGTTTCGCCGTTGCGAGTTTGATGATCGTCCACCGCAAACGGAAATGGCACGAGTACCGCGCCGATACCGGCGGCGGCGAGTTCCGCCACGGTCAACGCGCCGGCGCGGCAGATCACCAGATCGGCCCACGCATACGCCGCGGCCATATCCGCGATAAACGGTTCGACGGTCGCGACAACACCGGCGTTGCTGTAGGCGGCACGCGCCGCATCGACATGTTTTGTGCCGCACTGATGCCGCACGTCGGGACGCTGCGCCGAGGCCAGTCGCGCGAGCGCTTGCGGCACGCGTGTATTGAGCGCCTGCGCGCCGAGACTGCCACCGAGAATCAATAACCGCGGCGCGCCGTCGCGTGTCGCAAATCGTGTGGCGGGTGCGGCGATCTCGCTGATCTCGCGACGCACCGGATTGCCGACCCAAAACGCGCGCGCGTCATGCGCAAACGCATCGGAGAATCCGCACAGAATCTTGCGCGAAAGTTTGGCGAGCACCCGATTGGTCACGCCCGGAATGCGATTCTGCTCGTGCACCAGCAGCGGACGACGCAATAACCATGCGGCGATTCCACCGGGTCCGGCCGCGTAACCGCCCATGCTCAGCACGCTGCGCGGACGCACGCGGCGCAGCACCGCGCAGGCCTGATACACCGCGCGCAAAATGCGCAATGGTGCGCCGAGCATGGTCAGCCAACCTTTGCCGCGGATGCCGCCGATGCGCAGCGTTTCGAGTTCGATGCCGGCCTGCGGCACCAGCCGCGTTTCGAGTCCACCCGCCGCACCGAGCCATACCACCGGCACGCCGCGCTGACGCAGTTCGGCGGCGACCGCGAGGCCCGGAAAAATATGTCCGCCGGTGCCGCCGGCCATGATCAGCACGGGTGCGCACGACAGCGATGTCAGCGTCGTCATGCGCGCGCGCCTTCGACATTGGCTGCAGCGTCGGCGAGACGGTCCGCCATGTTTTCGGCGCGGCTCAATTCGTAACTCACGCGCAGCAACATCCCTACCGCGACGCAGGTCATCATCACGCTCGATCCGCCGGAGCTGATCAGCGGCAGGGTCAGGCCCTTGGTCGGCAACACACCGAGATTCACGCCGATCGAGACCATCGCCTGCAGGCTCAGGCACAACGAGATTCCGAACGCGCAATACCCGCCGAAGCG
>JAYVLO010000091.1:0-19228 GCA_043759455.1 Pseudolysobacter sp. | reverse complement strand
TACACGGTCGAACAGCTCGCTGCTGCCTGCCGCGAAGTGATCAAGGCCAACGGTTTGAGCAAAGCGTATCTGCGCCCGATCGCGTTCCGCGGACTTGGCGGTTTTGGATTGTCGGCCGAAACACCGACCGATGTTTCGGTGGCGTCGTGGAACATGGGTGCGTATCTGGGCGCCGATGTGCTCGAAGCCGGCATCGACGCGTGCGTATCGAGCTGGCAGCGATTTGCGCCAAACACGATTCCGTCCGGCGCGAAAGCCGGCGGCAATTATTTATCGGGCCAGTTGATCGCACGCGAAGCGCGCCGCCTCGGCTTCGGTGAAGGCATCGCGCTCGCCTCCACCGGCCTGCTTTCGGAAGGTGCCGGCGAAAATCTGTTCCTGATTTTTGAAGGTGCCTTGCACACCACGCCGGCCAGCGCCGCGTGCCTGCACGGCATCACGCGCAACTCGATCATCACCCTTGCACGCGATGCCGGCATCGACGTGATCGAGCGCGATATTCCGCGCGAATATTTATACTTTGCCGACGAGTTGTTCATGTGCGGCACCGCGGCAGAAATCACACCGATCCGTTCGGTCGATGGCAAGCCGGTCGGTCCGGGCAAACCGGGTCCGCTCACACGACAGGTGCAGGATTTGTTCTTCGGTCTGTTCAGCGGCAAGACGCCCGACAAGTACGGCTGGCTCGAAGCGCTGGGCTGAGTCCGCGCGCGCATCCTTCCAGCGCTGCGTTGCTGGAAGGATGCGCAAAAAATGTTTAATGCTTGAGGCGGAAATCCAGCGTCGCCGCCGCGCCACCTTGCGGCCGCGGCGCAAGCGAAACATGCCAGCCATACAGTTCGCACAAACGCCGCACGATTGCCAAGCCCAAGCCGGCGCCCTTGCCGGCTGCGCCTTCGCCACGCACGCCACGCACGAACAATTTTTCCGCGTCTTCGATCGCGATGCCCGGGCCGGAATCTTCCACCACGATCCGCCCCGCGCCAACACGCACCACGACTTCGCCGGCCTGCGTGTACTTGATGCCGTTGCCGATCAGATTATTCAACGCCACCGCGATCACCGCCGAGGGCGCATCGACCTCGACGACATCATCCAGCTCCAGTCGTACCGTCACGGGTTTGTTGCCGATATTCGGCCGATTCATGTCGATGATCTGTTCTGCGATTTTTGCGACGTCGGTGGTTTCGCCATCTGTGGGGCCGGAGCGCTCGCTACGTGACAACAGCAACAACGCATTCGTGAGTTCGGTCGCCTGCTTCGACGCGCGCTCGATGCGCTTGAGGCGATCGCGCAATTTGTCGGTCAGCGTACTCGATGCAAGCATCAATTCGGTGGTCGATGCGATCACCGCGAGCGGCGTGCGCAGTTCGTGGCTGACGTCGGCGTTGAATTCGCGATCGCGCTCGACCAGTGCGGTGAGCTTGTCGGAATAATTGTCGAGCGCTGCGGCAAGTTCACCGACTTCGTCATTCGCAAAATGCGGCGCGAGCGGTTCGGCACGACGCGCCTTGCCGAACTGCTTGACGCGACGTGCGAGGTCGGTGACCGGGCGCATCACGCGCGAGGACGACCACACGCCAAGCAAAATCGCGAGCAACGAGAACCCGATCACGACGCCGACCAGGCCGACGATCAGCTGGCGTTCGCCAAGTTCTTCCTTGCTCGCGTCGTAGCGCAGGAAAGCCCAGAGATCGTCGGCCTTGGCGACCGCCAGCTTGAAGCGATGCGGTTTGCCGTCGTCGCCGATATCGGTGATGTTGTAGTTGCCGTTGGCGAGGCTTTTCCACTCGAACGGCACGTTCTCGATCTTATTGATGCCGTAGATGTAACCGCGCACGGCGGAAAAGCTCCACGGCGCATTCGGATCGGGATTATCGCGTTTGAACTGCAGGAATCGCGCGACTTCGCGCTGCAGGGTATCGTTGACGAGTTGATCCTCGACCTTGGCGCGCAGCGACAACGTCGCCACGGCAAACAGCACTGTCAGCGCGATGCCAAACAGTGCAAACGAAATTATGAGGCGGCTGCGAAGCCTACGCCGGTACTGCATCCGGATCGACCATGCGATAGCCGATACCGTGGCGGGTCTGGATCAGCAGTTTTTCGAAGGGCTTGTCGATCACTGCGCGCAGGCCATGGATGTGCACACGCAAGCTGTCGCTGTCGGGCAATTCTTCACCCCACACGCGGGTTTCGAGATCCTGTCGCGTGACCACGGAAGGCGCCGATTCCATCAGGTGCTGCAGCAGCTTGAGGCCGATCGGATTGAGCTGGATCTGCTTGCCGGCGCGAATCACGACCAGCGTATCGAGGTTGTAGGTGAGATCGGCCAGTTGCAAGATGCGGCTCTTGACGCCCTTGCCGCGACGCGACAGCACGCTGAGGCGCGCTTCGAGTTCCTGCAGCTCGAACGGCTTGACCATGTAATCATCAGCACCGCTATCGAAGCCCGTGAGTTTCTGATCGAGCGAATCGCGCGCAGTCAGCATCAATACCGGCGTTTGTTTGCGCGCGTCCTGGCGCAACTTGCGGCAGACTTCCAAGCCATCCATGCCCGGCAAGGTCAGATCAAGCACGATGGCATCGAACTCGTGAACCACGGCGAGATGCAGGCCAGTAACGCCATCGCCGGCAAAATCGGCGACATGGCCTTTTTCTTCGAGATAATCGCCAATATTGGCGGCGATGTCGCTATTGTCTTCTATGACGAGTATGCGCATGGGTTGCGTAGCTGTCTTCTTGCGGGGATGGGAGATGGAGTGCGCGCAGTCGCCAGAGTTCCGCGGCATGCGCGCTGCACAAATAAAATGGCCCAAGGAGGTGCCATTGGGGGACCACACCTCGCTTGGGCCAAAGCTATTGCCCCGATACCATAACCTGCTAGTCACTTGGCCTGACTTAGGAGTGTCGAGCAAACTTACAGTGCGGTGAACTTTACGGATGCAGCGATTAAATTAGCGTTAAACGGGATGGACGCTTTCGTTAATGCGCCGCTACGGCAACCCGCCCCATGCTGTGTTGGCCTGCGGCGATGAGCTTGCTCTGGTGCGCGCTGGTGTGGGCATCGACTAGTGCGTTTCGTGACGACAGATATGCGATCCGGTACTGACTTTGCAATCCGGATCAACTTTGTGCGAGCCGTTTGCCGTCTTGCTCAGCGCAAAATCGAAGACTTGGGTATAACGCGCCGTGCCGGACGGCAGGTTGCTCGCCTCAAAGCGCCACTGGTGCAACGCCTCTTTGGCGGCGGCGACAAATTGCTCTGCGCCTTGCGCGGCGGTCACTTCGATATTCTGCACCAAGCCATCAGCGGCGATGCCGAAGCTCAAGGTGACCTGGCCTTGTTGATCGCTGGCCAGGGCGCCGGCCGGATAGCTTGGCGCAACCCGACGTAATGCTTTTGGCATTGGCGCAGCCGCAATGCTCGGAAGAGTTGCCAAAGGCAGCGGCGACGATTGCAATCGGATATCGCTGATTTCCAGCGCACTGTCGGCAATGATTGTCGTGTGCGTCGCCTGCGGCTTCTGGATGCGCGGCAAGATCAGCGTCTCGCTGGCTTGCGCGACGTTATGTGCCGATGCGGTTTCGGCCGGATGCGTGGGAGCCGACGTGACAGGAATAACTTTAGCGGATGCCACTGGTGCGATTGCTGGTGCGACAGCACTCGCACGCGTCAACAACGCATAAGCCTGTTGCGTCAGCCGCGTTGAAGCCAGCTGGACTGTCGCAAGCGCATCGATCGACGCCGAGTGGCTACGCACCGGCAAGCGCAGGCTCAGACCCACCGCCATGACCAGCAACAGAACCAGCAGCCAGCCATGCTGGCGCATCGGCAACGGTTCGGGCGTTTCATGTTCGACACCGACAATACGCCGCACGCGAGCGAGCAGCACGCCACCGCTTGCAGCCAATGCCGGGGCCGGCAAGGTTGCGCGCAATCCTTCGAGGTTGGCCAGAGTATGTGCGTAGGCGAGCGGTGTGCCGCACTTCATCTGGATGACCAGATCGTCGCAACAGGTTTCGCGCACGTTGCGCACGTCACGCGAAATCCAGTGCACCGCCGGATGATAGAAAAGCAGCGTTTCCAGGGTTACCTGAAACAGGTTGAGCAAGTAATCCCAGCGCCGCACGTGACCGAGTTCGTGGGCAATGATCATCTCGATCTGCTGCGGGGTGAAACCGCCAAGCACGCTCACGGGTAAAAGAATGATCGGCTTGAGCCAACCGATCAGGGTCGGTGTGACGACATGACTTGATTGCAGCAAACGCACACGCGGCCATATCGCAAAACGATCGCACAGCCGCAGCAAATCGTATTGCCACTCGGGCACCGGCTTGGCATCGTGACGCAACAACCAGTGCATGTGCCGCCAGTGCCGCAGCGAGTTCAAGCTCAACAGCAGCACGCCGCAAAGCCATATCGCACCGAGCCACGGCAATAGACTGACCATCAGCGTGGGGGCGGAAGATTGTGCAAGCTCCGCAGTCGCGCTGACCGCCGGCAACGTGTTTGTAAGGGTGCCAACTACCGCCTCGCTGGATCGCGCGGCCAGTTGATTCCAGGTGCGCCACGCGGTCAAAGCCGGCGCTGCCGCCATGGCGAACAACGACAGGATGCCCAGCAGGTATCGACTGGTCGGCTTCGGCGTGAAGGTGCGAAGCGCGGCATACAACAGGGCAATCAAGGTGCCTTGCCAGAGAAAATGCAGGAACGTCCAACCCAGCACTTGCGTGATCTGCTGCCAGTAAACTTCATAAAGCTGCATTACGGCTTCTCCCGATCCAGCCGATTCAACAATGCCCGAATTTCTTTCAATTCCGCCGTGGTCGCTTGGGGATGATTGCCCAAAGCGTGCAATACCAGCTGCGAAGCCGAGCCTTTGAAAACACGTTGCACCATGTCCGCCAGGAAACGCCCCTGGGTACGTTGCATGGTCTGCACGGCGCGATACACATGCGCGCGCTCGGAGTCATCGCGCTTGACCAGGCCCTTGCTGAACATCACCTGCAAAAGCTTGAGTGCCGTGGTGTACCCGGCACCGGCATCACCGTAGAGAATTTCGTGCACCTCACGCACCGTGCTGGGACCGCGATCCCAGAGCACGTGCATGATGTCGAGCTCGGCCTCGGTGGGCTTGGGCAGTTCGGTATTGTGCGAAGTCATCAGGCTTGCGCTCCATCCAATAATCAATGTGCATCTTGACCGAAAGGAATTGTTGATCCAGTCATCTTACTCAGCAAAAGAAATACAGCAAAACATCCGTTCGCTACGGAGTTTAGCGATTAAAGCTGGTTCACCGCTGTTGCCGATCGTCCATCCAAATCAGACCAAGATATCGATGCAAGAGCTCGGTCTGCGCTGGTTTCGCGAGCAAAAGAAAATGAGTAAAGCCGCCCTTATCCGCCGCCGTTACCGGGTTTATTCGCCCTATTTTGCTGCAGGCGCAAATAATCAGCGCTGTTCTGGTGTCGCCTTTGTTGCTCAGCGAAAGTAACGCACGTATTTTTTGGCAAATGCGAGCCAATCGGTGTAACGCTCTCGCATACGACACGCTCACCATCACGTTTGCTGAAAATTGCGTTGGCCTCGTTCTGCGCAGTCATCTGCGCAGCCGTCTCACTTTGTGACAACGTAGCACCCCCCGCCTGTTTTTCCAGCAACGCCTGGATTTTCTGCAAATCAGCGTCGATGCGCTTGTGCTCATCCGGCTTGATGAACTCATAGCGGCCACCCGTACTCATTTGTTTTTCCAGATATGCAGTCACTGCCTTGAACGCGACCGGATCGGTGACGACCGTGACCGCCGGCTCCTTGCTCGAATCATCCTTGCCGAACACCGCAAACGAAACCAACACCGCCATGACACCAACCATCCACTTAAAGTTCATCTGCGCACCTGTGGCTAAATGTGGAAAAAATTGATTATTTTCAAACTACGATTGGTATCGTAGTTGGATACTTTGAAATTTGTCAACGACACCGTCTGGTGCCTCGCATGAACCGTAACTCATACTGGCAAACTGCAAATTTTTGTATTTATTAAAGTACTACGATGAAGATCGTATGTGGTTCGCCCCGGGTTTGTCAACGATGACTTTCGTATACCGTGGCAACTGGCCGCACTGGCATTGCTGACGAGCCCGATCAATCGCGCCCGCGCGCTTTGTTGCCCCGCGCAACACTGCGTTCGAGATGCTTGATGATCGCCGTCGCTACATCGACACCAGTCACACCCTCGATGCCTTCTAGGCCCGGCGAGGAATTCACTTCCAGCACCAATGCGCCGCGTTTGGAACGTAGCAAATCTACACCCGCGACATTCAATCCCATGCTGCGCGCCGCCTGCAGCGCGATGGCGATTTCGTCTTCGCTGAGTTCCACTGGCGTGGCGCTGCCGCCGCGATGCAGGTTGGAGCGGAATTCGCCATCACGCGCCTGCCGGCACATGGCCGCGACCACCTTGCCGCCGATCACGAAACAACGCACGTCAGCGCCCTTCGCTTCGCGAATGAATTCCTGCACCAGGAAATTCGCATACAGCCCGCGAAACGCCTCGATCACACTTTGTGATGCCGAGCGTTTTTCCGCGAGCAAAACTCCGGCGCCTTGCGCACCTTCGTTGAGTTTGATCACGTGCGGTGCGTCACCGAGCATGTCGAGCAGATCCGCGGTGTCGTCGGGATTGTCGCCGAACACCGTGGTCGGCAGGCCGACGTTTTCGCGCGCGAGCATCTGCATGCAACGCAGTTTGTCGCGCGCACGCAGCACTGCATCTGACGAATTCGGCGTATAGACGCCCATCATTTCGAACTGGCGCAACACCGCCGTGCCGTAGAACGTGACCGAGAGGCCGATGCGCGGAATCACCGCATCGAAGCCGTTCAACTCCTTCCCCTTGTAGTGAATCTCGAACGCGCCGGGCGCGATGCGCATGTAGCAACGCAACGGATCGAGCACACGCACGCTGTGGCCACGCGCGCGCGCAGCCTCGACCAGGCGTACGGTGGAATACAGTTTCGAATTGCGCGAGAGAATGGCGATTTTCATGGTCGGAAATTTATGGGTTGAGTGGTTTGCGCAGCCTGCCGCAGACGTAGGAACGCGCCGGATCGACACAGAAACGCGAATGGATCGCGCTGCGCCCCAGCAGCATCGGAAAAAGCATAGTCCGCCTATCGGTCAAATTGATTTCAGTCGACCAGCATTGTCCAGCCAGCACAAGCTCGGTGCGGATGAACCAGCGCTCGGCAATATGGCCGCTAGAATCCGTCACCGCGCGGCGATCCAGCGCAGGCGCTTCACACGCGGTTTCGATACGCTGCGATTTGCGTCCGCTGGCAATCGAGAACCGCAACCAGGTTTGGCCGTCGCGCAGAAATTCTTCGAGCGAATTCACGTGCAATGAAGAGCTGCGCGCACCGGTATCGACCTTGGCCTTAATCGACGCGATGCCGAGTGCAGGCATTGCCAACCACTCGCGCCAGCCAATCACTTCAGGCGCAGCTGCAGACGTCTCCATCGTTCAAGTCTCCGGAGATCAGATAGAAGTATGCGAAAGTCGGTTGCAGAATTGAAGCGCGTGCAGGGAACACGTTTTTGCACACTCCAAACCGCTGAAAACGTGTTGCATATTTTGCGGTCAAACGGACCGAGGGAGATCCCTTCGGCGATACCCTGCGCGCGAATCGGACGTTAGTATAACGTGCGCGAGGGTTGCGAGCGTTGGCCCGCCGCCGACAGGAACTCACGGCGATCTAGCGGAATGATGCGACGGCCCTGAGTAGCGCCAGATCCCGCACCAGCCCCTGATACGCCGCCTCCCGCGCGCCATCACCCACCTGCCGCAGCACCCAGGACGGATGCACCGTCAGTAACATCTGCACACCGTCGGCGAACGGTTGCCAGATGCCGCGCTCCTGCATCAGTTTCACATCCCGCTGGAGTACCGCATTCGACGCCGTGGCACCAAGGCAAACGATGGCACGCGGCTTAAGCAAGAGGATCTCGCGCGTAAGCCACACGTTGCAGGTCTTGATGTGAAGTGCGCCAGGGTTCTTGTGCAGGCGCGCTTTGCCACGTCGCTCGAAGCGGAAATGTTTCACGGCGTTGGTCAGATAGACTTCGCTGCGCTCGATGCCGGCTTGCGCCAGCGCGCGGTCGAGCAGTTTGCCGGCCGGGCCGACAAACGGACGACCGGCGAGATCTTCCTGATCACCGGGTTGTTCGCCCACGAGCATGATGCGCGCATCGCTCGGGCCTTCTCCGAATACCGTCTGCGTGGCAGGCTGCCAAAGTTCACAGGCACGGCATAACGTTGCTTCCTGGCGCGTTGTGGATAGCGTGGCGTCGCGCTGCAGCGTGACCGCCGTCGCCGCAGCCGCCGGCACGCGGCGGCGCACTTGAACCGGCGCGCGCTCGACCATCGCGCGGGTGCGCTCGCCAGCGGTGCGGATCAATTCGGGCAGCAACCGTGCTTCGGGCAAGTTGCCCCAATACTTTTGCGGCATCTCCTGCCGCATCATGCGCGGATTCAGCCTGGCGGGATTAAAGATGCTCGCGTAATAGGTTTGCCAGAGCGTTTCCTCACTATCGGAGGTTGGCGCGTCCGCACGCGTCTGCCCCGCACCGAATTCGAGCGTGGCTCCGTCCCAGCGCACGCTGCGATACGGCGTGAGAATGGCCCAACGCATACCGGCAAAACGACGCGCGAAAAACGGCGCCACGCGATCGAGAATCCAGTGCTCGGGTTCGAACCATGCGACAAAATTGTCAGCGCCACCCGATAATTCGCGAAAGCGCACAAAGGCCTTCATCTTGTGACTATCGCGCCGCACCGCCTTGGCCAGCTCGTGCGCGCGGCGCACGTCTTCATCGGTGCTGATCGCCAACAGCCTGGGCGTGCCATGCGTGATGCGCCACAACAGGCGATACAGCAAAGCATGTCGGTTTTCATCGCGATGACACAATACCGCGCCGGCCAAGGCCAGGAACGACGCCGGAACCGTTTTCACCTGCGCGTTGAGCGGCAGCGTGCCGACATCGACGCCGTTGATGAGGCTGTCGCCGGTCGCGCTTATCCAGGTTATGGCTTCGGGCGGCACGCCGGCCAGAAGGGCGACGCGCGCGGCGAGGCGCCAAGCAGCGAGGTCGTACGGCGGATCCACGCTGGCGCGCACCGGATTCAATCGAACAGATCGGCCTGCTGCGGTGGGCTGGCGAGGTGGGCACGCAGGCTTGCCGGATCATCAAGCCGCCGCCGCGGGTGATGATCCAGCAGTTCGACAAAAGGCAACACCTTGCGCATCGGCGCGCGCAGACGCGCCAGATCGGCGATACGCAAGCGCCGGTGCCCGCGCGTCGCCAGAATACGCTGCACATTGCGGGTGCCGAGTCCCGGCACGCGCAGCAGCATTTCCCTCGGCGCCGTATTGATGTTCACCGGATAATTGGCCGGGTTGCGCAGCGCCCAAGCCAGCTTCGGATCGATCTCCAAATCGAGCATGCCGGTCGCACTGCCCGCGGTAATTTCGCTGATATCGAACGCGTAGAACCGCAGCAGCCAATCGGCCTGATACAACCGATGTTCGCGCTGCATCGGCGGCGCGAGCAGCGGCAATTTGGCCGATGCGTCAGGGATCGGACTGAACGCCGAATAATACACACGGCGCAACTGATAATTGCCGTAGAGATTGTCGCTGGTGGCAAGGATCTCGTGATCGCTCGCGTCATCGGCGCCGACGATCATTTGCGTGCTCTGCCCAGCCGGCGCGAAACGCGGTGGCTTGGCACTACCTTTGCCGGCCTTGCCCGCCGCGCGGCGCGCCTCCTTGCCCTCGTCGATACGCCAGCGTAACTGGCCCATGGCACCACGAATGGCCACCATGTTTTTTTCCGGCGCAAGGCGTGCCAGCCCGGTTTCGGTCGGCAATTCGATATTGATGCTCAGCCGATCGGCATATCGCCCGGCGGCCGCCAACAGCTCGGGAGCCGCGTCGGGAATGGTCTTGAGGTGGATATAGCCGGCGAACAGATGATCCTCACGCAGACATCGCGCGACCTCGACCAATTGCTCCATCGTGTAGTCGCCGTTGCGGATGATGCCGCTGGAAAGAAACAGACCCTCGACGTAGTTGCGCTTGTAGAAATCCAGCGTCAACTTGACCACTTCGGCCACGCTGAAACGCGCCCGCGGCACATTGCTGGAGACCCGATTGACGCAATACACGCAATCAAAAACGCAAAAATTGGTCAGCAATATTTTCAGAAGCGAGACGCAGCGTCCGTCCGGTGTATAGGAGTGGCAGATACCCATGCCCTCGGTGCTGCCAATGCCGCCGGTTTTGCTGGAATCGCGCTTGCCCGCGCCACTGGACGCGCACGACGCGTCGTATTTGGCAGCATCCGCGAGGATGGCAAGTTTCTCGGCAGTATTCACGCGGGCAGTTTAGCGGTACAAAGTCGCAGATTTTGAGACAGCCAATCGGAGCGAAAAGTCCCGCCCCAGGAAGTTCGCGTATTTCATCTCATACTGCGTGAAATTTTCGCAACCATCTGCGCGGAACTAGGAAGGCGTGTTTCAAAGCATTGTTGCCGCATCCGAAGCGAGTCTGGGTTTGAGCTCAGCAGGCCGTCGAACTGGAGCGGGTGAAGGGAATCGAACCCTCGTCAGTAGCTTGGGAAGCTACAGCTCTACCATTGAGCTACACCCGCGATGAGCGAAACACGCGCCACGCGCGTTATCTCAACCATGGCGATTATGCGTTGCGCGGCGATGGCAGGCAACGCGAGAATGAACGCGCGCCAACAATCGTGACTGCTGTCAAGCGTGGAAGGTGATTGTTCAGGCGCTAGGGCGTCTCATGGCAGCGTAAACTGTGATCCACGTGTCAGGTCGTTCGTCAAAGCGTTACAAACCAGTCAGTACGTCGGTAGCGTAGTCAACAGGCGCGGTGCGCCGCAAGGAGTGTTTATGTTGTTGCAGTCTCGTTTCGTCGCTTTCGCTGCGAGCATCTTGCTCGGAGTCAGCACCATGGGGGTCACCGGCACGGCGTTTGCGGATGTCGATCCGCCGTCGCGTGTGGCACGTTTAAGTTATCTGTCCGGCAATGTGAGCTTTGCCCCGGCCGGAGAGAGCGAATGGGCCAATGCCAGCCTGAATCGCCCGCTAAATACCGGCGATCGGTTGTGGGCGGATACCAATTCGCGAACCGAGCTACAGGTCGGCGCAGCAGTTATCCGTATCGATGAAAGTTCCGGTTTCAACTTCCTCAATCTGGATGATCGTACCGCACAAGTGCAACTCACCCAGGGCACACTGAATCTCCGCGTCAGCCGGATTTACGGTGGTCAGGTTTACGAGGTCGATACCCCAACACTGGCATTCGTGGTTTCACGCGTCGGCGAATATCGCTTTGACGTCGATCCGAATGGCAAGGTGACCACCGTGAGTGTGATCGATGGTGCGGGCGAGGTTTACGGCGAGCAAGGCAGCCGCTACAGCATCGGCGATCATCAGTCGGTTCGTTTCAACGATAATCAATTGCACGATTATCAAACCAGCGATTTGCCGGCGCCGAACGCGTTCGATCGCTTCTGTTCAGACCGCGATCGTCGTCAGGAGCATTCGGTGTCGCACGAATTTGTTTCTGAGGAAGTGATCGGTGCGTCCGACCTGGATGACAATGGTGATTGGCAGGCTTCGCCGGAATACGGCCACGTCTGGTATCCGAGCCACGTCGCCGCCGATTGGGCACCGTATCGTAACGGTCATTGGGCTTGGGTCGATCCGTGGGGCTGGACCTGGGTAGACGCTGCATCGTGGGGATTTGCGCCGTTCCATTACGGCCGCTGGTCTTATGTAAGCGATCGTTGGGGCTGGATTCCGGGCCCAGTGGATGTGCGTCCAATTTATGCGCCGGCCTTGGTCGCGTTTGTCGGCGGAAATGGCTGGAGCGTGGGTATCGGTGGCGGACAACCTGTGGGCTGGTTCCCGCTCGGGCCGCGTGAGGTATTCGTGCCGGGTTATCACGTCAGCCGCACTTATTTCAACGACGTAAACATACGCAACACCACGATCAATAACAACGTCAACATCACCAATATCTACAACAATTATTCCAACGGCAATATCAACGTCAACCAGAACAACTACGCCTATCACAACGTGCCGAACGCGGTGACCGCTGTGCCGGGCAACGTGTTTACCGGCGCCCTGCCGGTGGCGGGGGCGAACATCCGCATGGATCGCGCCAACCTCGAACGCGGACAGGTCGCATCGATCGCCGGCATTGCGCCGAATCGTGCCAGTCTCGTGGCTGGTGGCATCGCCAAGAACGCGCCGCCGGCGCAGGCGTTCGATCGCCAGGTGATTGCGCGCAATGCACCGCCGAGCGCGATCGTGCCATTCTCGCAGCGGCAAGCAACGCTGCAGGAAAATGCCGGCAAGACTGCGCCCGCCCCACGCTATCTCCCCGCCGCGGCGATTGCAGGCGCAGGAGTAGCCGGAGCCGGTGCGGCAATGGCGATGCGTTCGAATGTTCGGGTCGTGCCGCAAGCGTCGATCAACGCCACGGCAACGCCGATCGGACGCCAGACTCCCCCGACGACCGCGGTGAATGGCCAGCCTGGCAACGGTCAGCCAGGAGCACCGAGAGGCCCGGCGATTCAAAACAATCAGCCGCCTGCACGTTTGGGCAATACCGGCAATAACGTTCCGCAGAATGCGAACGGGCCCATTCGCAATAACGTCAATCCGGCGTTGAGCAATCGTCCGCCGCTGAACACGAACGCCGTGCAGGGTAACCCGCAGAACAATGCGCAACCCACGCTATCGGATCGCCCGCCGAGTGCGCGCACGCCTGGTAGCAATCGCAGCAACAACACCGATGTCATTCATTCGCCGAATGCCGTGCAGAATCAACAGAACAACTCAACGGCGATGAAGCCGCAGGATCGTCCGCCCAATGCGCGCACGTCCACACAGCCGCGCACCGATACCAGCCACGCCGAAAATGTGCAGAGTCATGTGCAGAGCACCGGCTCGCCTGCCGCAACGCAAGCGGACAACAATATCCACGGACGCGATCGCGGCGCTGCCCCGCGCAATAACGAATCAACGCAAAACAACAATGTCGCCCCCAGCCGTACCCAACAAAACGTGATTCGTGCCCAGCCTGTGCAGCAACAGCAACAGCAACAGCAACAGCAACAGCAACAGCAACAGCAACAGCAACAGCAACAGCAGCAGCAGCAACAGCAGCAGCAGCAGCAGCAACGGCAGCCGCAACAGCAGCAGCAACGACAGCCGCAACAGCAGCAGCAGCAACAGCCGCAGCAGCAGCAGCAGCAGCAACGACAGCCGCAGCCGCAGCAGCAACAGCAACAGCAACAGCAGCAGCAACGACAGCCGCAGCAGCAACAGCAACAGCAACAGCAACAGCAACAGCAGCAGCAACGACAGCCGCAACAGCAACAGCAGCAGCAGCAACGACAGCCGCAGCCGCAACAGCAGCAGCAGCAGCAACCAATGCGCGGTGCCCCGGCGGTCCAGCCACGCAATGCACCGCCGCCGGATCAGGGCAACAAGGCGCCCCCGGCCGGACGTGGCGAACCACCCGCAGGACGCGCCGAGCCAAAAGATAAAGACAAGGAGCACTGATGCGCACGTAGCATCCATCCAGCGCCCGGCATGTCCGGGCGCTTTCTTTTGCGATCCGACCAAACCTGTGCGCGACAAGCGGCATTTTTGCGGCGCTTGCCGTTAAACTGTGCCCATGAAAATTGTCCTCAACGGCATCGAACATGATTGCCCCGTCGATCTCACTGTCGAACAATTGCTCGCTCAACACGGTTTTGCCGGACGCAAGATTGCGATCGAAATCAACCGCGAAATTCTGCCGAAAAGCCAGCATGCCAACCATATGCTGCAGGCCGATGATCGCGTGGAAATCGTGCATGCGATCGGTGGCGGTTGAGGCGTGACACACGCATGGCGATTGATCGTTAAACTTCTGGATTCTTGATGATTACAAACCCGCATTCCGATCTGCTCAGTATCGCCGGCAAAACCTATCGCTCGCGCCTGCTCACCGGCACCGGCAAGTTCAAGGATCTCGAAGAAACGCGCCTTGCGACCGAAGCCAGCGGCACTGAAATCGTCACCGTCGCGATCCGCCGCAGCAACATCGGCCAAGATGCGAGCCAGCCGAATCTGCTTGATGTCCTGCCGTTGTCGCGCTACACAATTCTGCCGAATACCGCCGGTTGTTTTAACGCCGACGATGCGGTGCGCACATGTCGCCTCGCGCGTGAGCTACTGGATGGCCAAACCCTGGTCAAGCTCGAAGTGCTAGCCGATGCCAAAACACTTTTTCCCGATGTCGTGGAAACCATCAAGGCTACTGAAATTCTGGTGCGCGAGGGTTTTCATGTGATGGTCTACACCAACGACGATCCGATTCTGGCCAAACGTTTCGAGGAAATGGGCTGTGTTGCGGTGATGCCGCTGGCGGCGCCGATCGGCTCGGGTCTGGGCATTCGCAATCCGTACAATATTCTGACCATCGTCGAAAACGCGAAGGTGCCGATCTTGGTCGATGCCGGCGTCGGCACTGCATCCGATGCGGCCATCGCCATGGAACTCGGTTGCGATGGCGTGCTGATGAATACCGCAATTGCCGGCGCGAAAAATCCGGTACTGATGGCGAGCGCGATGCGCAAGGCGATCGAAGCCGGACGTGAGGCTTTTCTCGCCGGACGCATCCCGCGCAAACGTTTTGCTTCCGCCTCCAGCCCGCTCGACGGTACGTTTTTCTGAGGCGATAAACGGATGTCCGATACCGCTCCCGATCCGCACGAAAGCGCCCATCGCATCCGCAGTTTCGTGCTGCGCCAAGGCCGCATCACGCCGGCGCAGATGCGAGCGTTCGATGCGCACTGGGCACGTTACGGGCTTGAGCCGCAATCCCACTTGCGTGATTACGATGCAGTGTTTGGCCGCAATGCGCCGCGCGTGCTGGAAATCGGATTCGGCAACGGCGAAGCCTTGCTCGCTGCGGCGCAAAACGAACCCGAAAAAGATTTCATCGGCATCGAAGTGCATCGCCCCGGTGTTGGTCGACTGCTCAACGCGCTGGCCGAAGCGAATATCGACAATGGCCGGCTTTATCACGCCGATGCGGTTGAGATTCTCACGCACGAAATCGCACCGACATCGCTCGCGCAGGTGCGAATTTATTTCCCCGATCCGTGGCACAAGAAACGCCGCAACAAGCGTCGTTTGATCCAGCCGGAATTCGTCGCGGTGCTCGCAAAACATGTTGCGCCGGGCGGGTTGTTGCATCTCGCCACCGACTGGGCGGAGTATGCCGAGCATATGCTCGCCGTGCTCGAAGCCGCACCGGACTGGCGCAATCGAGGCGGCGCGGGCCAGTACGCCGAACAACCGGCGTGGCGCATCACCACGCATTTTCAAAAACGCGGCTTGCGCCTCGGCCATGGCGTATGGGATTTACTGTATGAACGCCGCTGAGTCGCTGCGCATTATTTTCTGCGCGAATATCGGCGCGCGCGCAGTCAGCACAACACGCCTTCCGCGCGCATGAACGGCGGCCTCACCCTCAGCTTTGACATGTTGCTGGTGCTCGGGCTGGTTTGCTTCACCGTGTTCATGCTCGTGCTCGAATGGATCCGCGCCGACCTGATCGCGTTGCTCGTGATCGTGGTGATCGGCATCACGCGGCTCGTGCCGGTCGAGCAATTGTTCGAGGGTTTCGCCGGCAACGCGGTGATCTCGCTGATCGCGGTGATGATCATGGGCGCCGGACTCGATCGCACCGGCGTACTGAACAAGACCGCGTCGTTCATTCTGCGACTAGCCGGCGGCGCCGAGGCGCGTTTGCGATTTCTGATCAACGCCGTCGCGGGCGCGTTGTCGTCGATCCTGCAAAGCCAGGCGCTAGCCGCATTGTTCGTGCCGGTGGTCGGGCGCGTTTCCGCACGCACCGGTGTTCCGCTGAAACGCCTGCTGCTGCCGATGGCGTGCTGCATTCTTGCCGGCACGAACACGACGATGATCTCGAACTCGCCGCTGATCCTGCTCAACGATCTGATCCTCAGCGCTAATCGCAACCTGCCGCCAGGCGCGCAAACCATCGAGACATTCAAGCTGTTTGCGATCACGCCAATCGGCATTCCGCTGCTGATCGCCGGCCTGCTGTTTTTCGCGCTGTTCACGCGCCGCCTGTTGCCAGTCGAAGACGAAGGTCAGGACGCGACCGCCAGCCGCACCGAAACCTATTTTTCCGAGGTCTACGGTATCGACGGCGATGTGGTCGAAGTCACCGTCACCGCGGAAAGTCCGTTGGTCGGCATGAGCGTGGCCGAGGCCGAGGCGTTGCGCAATGCGCCACTGATCCTCGCGATCAAGAACGGCAATGAATCGCGTCTGGCACCGCCGGCGGACTTGATGATCTGGGTCGGCACCGTGCTGGGCGTGCTCGGCAAGCGCGAGGCGGTGAACGATTTCGCAGCCAACAACCTGCTCACGGTGCGCACGCGGCTTGCGCATTTCGGGGACATGTTCAATCCCACGCGCGCGGGTATTTCCGAGGCCGTCGTGCCGCCGAATTCGCGCTTCGTCAAGAAGGTCGTCGGTGATTTGCGCATGCGCAAGCGCTACGGCGTCTCGGTGCTCGCGGTGTATCGCGGCGAGGAAGTGTTTCGCGAAGACGTGCGCAAACTCACGCTGATGCCAGGCGATACGCTCGTGCTGCACAGCCTGTGGCGCGATCTGGCACACGTCGCGGAAGATCACGATATCGTCGTCGTCACGGATTATCCGAAAGCCGAACAGCGCCCAGGAAAAATCCGCTACGCCTTGCTGTTTTTTGCGCTCGCGATGGGGCTCGGATTATTCACCGACCTGAAGCTGTCGATCGCGATGCTAGTCGGTGCGGTCGGCATGCTGCTCTCCGGCGTGCTCAACATGGAAGAGGCATACGCCTCGATCAACTGGAAAACCATCTTCACCCTCGCCTGCCTGATTCCGCTTGGCTGGGCGATGGATTCGACCGGCGCGGCGGCGTGGATGGCGCAGGAAATTCTCGTCTATTGCGGCAACTGGCCGCAGTGGGCGCTGCAGGCGTGTGTCGCGTTGCTCGCGCTGTTTTTCTCGCAGGTGGTGTCGAATGTCGGCGCAACGGTGATGATGGTGCCGATGGCGATCAACATCGCGCTCGCGTCGAACGGCAATCCATCGGTGTACGCGCTGATCGTGGCGATCTCGACCTCGAACTCGTTCATCATCGGCAGCGCCAATCCGGTGCTGACGATCATTGCCGGCCCGGGCGGATATCGCGCACGCGACCTGATCCGCGTCGGCATTCCGCTGACCTTGCTGATGCTGGTGGTATTGCTGGTCAGCGTGAATCTGATCTACGGATCACGTTGAGTCCATAGCGCGACTGTTAGTTGCCCGCCAGACTTACCTCACCGCCCCGAATTTCGACGGCAACGGCCTGCAACGATTCGCCGCGACACGGCCCCGAGATACACAAACCATCGGCAACTTTGAAACACGCGCCATGCGCCGTACACACAAGCAAGCCATTGTCGAACAGAAATTTCCCGGGCGACCAGTCGAGCCGTTTTCCTGCGTGCGGACAAATGTTGTGATACGCAAAAACACGCTCGCCCTGACGCAGCAGCAGCACCGAATCACCCGGCTTCATCACGTTTTCGACCGCAATGGCGCCGCCGTCGACAATATCGTTCGCGCGACACAGTGGCTCAACGTGTTTCACGACTTGCAACCTCTGGCACTTGTGCCTATCCCCGGGTGACACCACTATGAATTTATCGGCAACGTTCAACTAGGCGCGCATTAGCGCGTCTCGATGTTTGCCACCTTCCAAGATTGTGCCACGTAAGGTGTGAGTCGCATGTTGTATTTTCGTCCGTTTGCCGTACCCCGCCATCCGCTATTGCGTCTTGCGCTCGCCGCGCTCGGGATCGCGCTGATGTTCTTCGTGCTGATGTTCGGCCTCGTCATCGGCGCGGTATTGCTCGGTCTCGGCGCGCTGGCCTGGCTGATACGCCAGTTCACGCACGGATCATCCAGCACGCGTGCTTCTGTCGGTGCTGCACCGCCATCCGCAGCCACGCCCGGCGTTATCGAAGGCGAATACGTGGTGCTGCCAAAACGCGATGGCAATGCGGATTGACTTAGCCGAACTGGCTCCACTTGAGGCATGACTAGTGGCGCTGTTGCATGATGTCGGCAATCGTTAGCATGCCGATATAGCCAGCCCCGCGCGAAAGTATCCCGATGGACGACCACATATCTGCTGCGAGTGCGACGAATGATCCGTCGCCGCCCGATACTGCTATCCCTCACACCGCAGCTGTCACGCCATCGGCAACACCACTGCTGGTACCACTCGCGCTGCTCGCCGTATATGTGTTGTGGGGATCGACTTACCTTGCCATCCGCTACGGTCTGGAAAGCTACCCGCCGTTTCTCATGGCCGGAATCCGCTTCGCCTTCGCCGGTGCATTGATGTACGGATTCCTGCGCTGGCGCGGCCTCACCGCACCCACGCTGCGGCAATGGCGCAACTGCGCGTTCGTCGGCACCTTGCTACTGGCGGGCGGCAACGGCCTGGTATGTTTCGCCGAACAAAGCGTTTCATCCGGACTGGCGGCGGTGATGGTCGCAAGCATGCCGTTGTTCGCCGCGGTATTTGCCGGCGTGTACGGATCATGGCCGCGTCGTGCCGAATGGATCGGCTTGCTGGTCGGTTTCGCCGGCGTGATTCTGCTGAGTTTCGGTGGCGAGTTGCGCGGCGCACCGCTAGGCATGCTGTCGCTGCTTGGCGCGGCGATGTGCTGGGCGTTCGGCTCGGTCTGGAGCAAACACCAGGACATGCCGCATCCGATGATCAACACCGCGGCACAGATGTTATGCGGCGCGGTCGTGCTCACCGTGCTCGGGCTGCTCGCTGGGGAACATTACCCGGCGCACCCGACGCTAAGCGCGACGCTGGCGATCGGTTATCTTATCGTCGCCGGATCGATCCTCGGTTTCAGTGCGTACGTCTATCTGCTGCACAAAGTGCGTCCGGCACTGGCTACGAGTTACGCGTATATCAATCCGCCGATCGCGGTGCTGTTCGGCATGCTGGTCGCTGGCGAACATGTGCATGCGCTGGATATCGTCGGCATGCT
>JAYVLO010000090.1:0-2213 GCA_043759455.1 Pseudolysobacter sp. | reverse complement strand
GTGCGTGCTTCAGCACTGCCTTGCACGAGCGAATCGCGCAGACCTTCGAGCTCATCGACCAGCGCCGCTGCCTGCGTCTGCAATGCGACATGTGCCGATTCACGCTGCTGCTTGGCCTGATCGAGATTGCCGAACACCGCGTCGCAGGCCGCGCGAAATTGCTCCCATTGCTTTTGATCGGTGCGCCGCTTGCCGATGCCGGCGGCTTGCCAGCGTTTCTGCAATTCGCGCACTTCGCGCGGCGCATTTGCCGCATCGGGATTCGCGCCCAAGCTCGTCGCTTTGGCGATCAATGCGGTCTTGTTTTGCTCGACCGCGAGCTCGTGCGCATCGGTGATTGCGGCGAGTCGCGCGATCGCATCCTTGAGGCGCTTGGCAAGCTGCGTGCGCTGGCGCGGGTCGACCGAATCGAGCTGGCCGCGCAATGCCAGCACGGTATCGCGGCGTACCGTGGAAATCAGTTTCCAGTCGTCGTTTTCCGGCGTGATGGCATCGGCGCGTGCGAGCAGCGATTCGATTTCCTGTTGATGCGATTTGCGCACTTCCTCGCGTTTGTCGAAATATAAACGCGTCGGCTTCAGCGCCTGATGGCACAGCGCCTGAAAACGTTTCGCGATACCTTGCGCTGCCGCCTGCTCGGACAGATCTTCGGCCGCATCCAGCTTCTGCCATTCGTTGCGTGCATCGCGCACCTTGGTCGCGACCGCATCGGGGTGCAGGCCGGCGCCGAGCAGAGTTTCCATATCCTCAACGAGCTGGCGCCTGCGTTTTTCGTTTGCCCAATGCTGCCACTGCGCGAGTTCGGCGAATCGGGTTTCGTGCAGCAGCAAGGTTTGCACGATGACTGCGGGCACATCACGCAGACGCTTGCGCTGCTCGGCTATAGCCGCACGCAAGCGCCGTGCGTTGCTGGTATCGCCGGCATCGAGCGCGCTGGCGTAACGGTCGATCTGTTCTTTGAGCGCGCCGAGCAAGGCCTGATGCTGATCGCGTTCGCGTTGCGTTTCATCGCGCGCCTTCGCTACGGCGGCGTCGAAATTCGCGCGCGCGAGCAAGGCGTCGGTCTGCATCTCGGCGCTGATGACCGGCTCGGGTGGCGCCACTGTTACCGACGCAATTTCGCTCGCGGCACTGGTTTCGGCCGCTTCGGGCGGCGTGAGCTCTTCAACCACGACCAATCGATTCGCCGCGCGATCCGAGCCTTGCGCAAGTAATGCGTGTGCGATGCCATAGCGTTGCCGGAACGATTCCGGCGTCTGCGCAGAAAGTACCGACCATGCGAGTTCGATCTGCGAGAGATCATCGCGGCGGATGCCACTGCTGGTGCGCAGCAATGCCTCGATGCGTTCGCACAGTGCCTGCGCGCGTGCCACGATCGCCGCGTTGTCGCCGCCCGCAATGCGCTGCGCATCGGCGCGTTCGCGCGCGAGCCGGCTGATAAGCTTGTCGGTCTTGCGGGTTTTTTCGGCGATGCGCACGAGTAGCGCGGTATCGCTGATGCGCTCCAATGCAATCTGGCGCAATCCCGCATCGGGATCGCTGACCGCACGATCCGCAATCAGGCTGGCACGCGTGACACGTTCGAGCGCGGCACGGCGCAAGACAATGTCTTTCGCGCGGATCGCGATGTGCTCGATGTCTTCATTCACTTCGATGATGCCGAGCTCGCGCAAGCGCGCGTTGATCTCGAGTTCGGCGGGTAGTTCGCCGCACAGCATGCCGAGGTATTGGGTGCGCGCGACACTGCGCAAGGCCGGATCAGGATCGTTGCCGGCGCGATCGCGATAAAGCGAAAAATCGTTGACCCGGCGCAGCGCGGCGAGGCGCACGCGATGATCCTCGTCTTCGCGCGCGATTCGCGGCAGCTCATGCAGCAACGCCTGATGTTGCGCCTCCTGCACAGCGATGCGGCGAATCGCGGCATCTTTGTGTTGCCACTTCGGTTTGAACAGCAGTTCGGTGAACTTGTTGGGCAGTAGACTCATGAAATATCGACTCGGTCAGAGCAGGCGTTTGACGATGCGGAATGCGGCCAGATATTCGCCCAGCATCATGCCAAGATTGGTGAACATGAAAATCATCAGGGTGCGCGCAACGCGATTGCGCCACCAGCCGCGCCATTCGACCAAGTCGTGGCGCAAGGCATCGAAGTCACCGACTTGCGGACGGCGCAGCCAGAGTTCGGTGCCCGCGCTGAACGCGCCCGACGGCAC
>JAYVLO010000089.1:0-32580 GCA_043759455.1 Pseudolysobacter sp. | reverse complement strand
CTGGACTCACATGTCCCGGAATGCTGGGCTCACATGCTCCGGAATGCTGGGCTCACATGCTCCGGAATCGTGGGTTCTCATGAACCGGAATCTCCAGTGAATACAAAGATCGTGTTTTCAAGCTCGCCACTCGCACGCAGCGCATCGACCAGGCGGCCGAGCTCACGATCGGCATACGCAATCGATGCATCGTAGGAACTCGGTACAAGCACCGTCGCCCACGCCGGTGGCTTGTGCGGCTCGTGCGGATCGAACAGATGCACCCACAGGAAAAACGGATTTTTCTTGGTCTGCTTTTCGCGCTCGCCATACCAGTCGACGACACGATCGATGGTTTCGGCCGCGGGACGTTCGCGGATCATGAACATCTTCGGTTCGGTTTCGCCCCACAGATCGTCGTGGTAAACGTCGAAACCCTGGTCGAGCCGGTAACGCCGATTCAGCACGATCGCCGAAACATACGCCCGTGTGTCGTAACCGACCGCCTTGAAGCGTTCCGCTAACGTTACCGCGTCATCGCCGAGCGCAAACGAACCGTTGTCGCGCACGCCATGCGCCGGTGGCAGCAGCCCGGTCATGATGCTGGAATGCGAGACGGCGGTAATCGGCGCGGAGGCGATCGCATTTTCGAATCGCACACCTTCCGCGGCGAGACGGTCCAGCGTAGGCGTGTGGGCGAGCGCCATACCGTAACTGCCGATGTGATCGGCCCGGGTAGTATCGAAAGTGATGATTACGATATTTGGTTTGCCGTCGTCGTGATGGCATCCGGCAGTACCGAGCAACGCTGCAACAATCAGCGTCACGAAAATGAGGGCAGAACCACGACGCGACGAAAATTCAGCGAGACGAAAAGGCATTTGAATATCTGGTATCCAGGCGAGGAAATCCGTCAAACCACAACAGCTTGCGGAAGGCGTTCAAATCACCATGCTGCAAAAAAGAACGGGGCGCCGCTTTATTCAAGCAGGCGCCCCGTCTTTATACTTTGGCGGTCTGGATCAGACGCGTCGGCGCAGGGTGTAGAACCCAGCAGCGACGACCACCACACCAAGCATGAGCCAAATCAATGCAAGCGGCGACAGTGACGGAATCTGTGCCGGCGGGATAGCCGCAGCAAAGTTGGCGACCTGCGCTTTTTCCGTCGGCGTCATGCAAGCCAGACTCGTTGCCGGCAACGTCATCAGTCTTGCTGCGTTTGCTTTTGCGGCTGCATTCGAAGGTTGTCCGGTCACGAAATTCATGATGATCTTGGTCTGACCCGGGGCCAAGGTCACAGTGTAACCCCACCACGGATTATCATCACCGTCGACGAAATGAAGAGCCGCAACCGGCGTCGCAGCAGTCACTCCCTGCATAACATGTCCCAAGCGAACGTCAGGACTCGTGGTGCCCGAATAATTCTGGAACGAAGTCACCCACTTGTCGGCAGCATTAGGCGTAAGCGAACCGGAGAATGACCCGGTAATCTTGGTATTGCTATCCGAGCCGAGATTGTTGGATGTCATCAGGCTGAATGTTAGCGGCACGGCACCGGTATTCGTCAGCACGTTCAGTGAGCGCGAGAAGGTGTCATCGGTTGGTACGTAGATCTTGCGACTGACGCTCAGTCCTCCTGCGACGGCTGCGTTGACTCCCCCGGGCGGAGGCGGTGCCGCTGCTATCACCTGTGCCGGAAATACGATCTGACGGCCATTGCATTCATTCGTTGCAGGGCCGTTGCGATTATAGAAGTTAGCGTTCGCATCGCTGGTGCTGCATTGAACCAGAGCGCCGGTAAGGTTTACGCAGATCGCGTCATAACCATCAAACGCATCATTCAGCATCGCGTTGCTAACGCCACCGTTCATGGTCGTGGCCGCAACCGCATGGGTGTAGCTGGCTTCGGACATTGCGCCCGATGCCGAACTCGTCGTGTTGAAAGTTATATTGGTATTGATGAAATACTTCAAACCCGACGCATCAATCAGCGACTGCGAGCCGGTCGCGGTCGGATGCACTCCGCCGAGCGGTATGCCGTGCAGTTTTTCGCCGGGCTTGGCGGTGTGTGCGTTGATCGGTGTCCCCGCAACCTGCTGGCCTGGCACTGCCTGCGTATTGTGCTTTGCTGCAAGGCCATCAGACTCAAGCACATACACATCGGCATGCGCGACTTGCGCCAGCGCCAGTAAAGCGCAAAGCGAAATTATTTGTTTCATCACTACCCCCCAATTTATGGAAACATTTCCTACCTCCTTAATTTAATATAAGTTAAGGCATTGCGCCATACAAAACGACAACATTGGCTGATGCCGACTGCCATTCGCGGCAATGCTCAAGCCCACTTAATGCGGCGGATATGAGTCTGCAGATTGCTTTCGCAGCGTTGGCAAAAGTCGACAAAGTTTGTAAAAAAACAGGACGCCAGTCCCATCGAGCGGGTGCCCTGTTTTGTTCGTCAGACAATGGCGAATTTGTTGTTCGGATTCGACGACGCCACGCGAAGAGCGCGAGTCCGGCGAATGCCAGCGCCAACCATGCCAAGCTCAATCGCAAAAACAATGGAATCGCAAACGCCAGCGATGCCGCTACGGCAAACACCGTCGGGCCGATGCCGCCCCGGAAACTGGTGACTGTCGATGCGTCATTGCTGCCGTCACCATCGCTGTCCTAACTGATCGTGCCCGGGTTCGAGACATTCGGGCCGGCAGCGCTCGACAAGATTGTCCCGCTAATGGTGATTGTCACACTGCTCGAGTTCGCCAGCGTGCCAATCCACGTCGCCGTATTGGTCCCAGCGTTGCCAGGCGCGGCGCCAGAACTTGCCGTGACGCGTACGAATTGCAATGTCGCTGGCAGCAAATCAGTGCACTCATCGGCCGAATTTTCCTGCTGCAGAGTTCCACCGGTGTTAGTCAAAACCACCGTATAGGTTCCGGTGCCGCCAACATAGGTATTGCCGCTATAGGCTTTTGTCGCCTGGATCGCAGTCGGTGTTGGTATCGCAAAATTGCTGATCGGCAATTTTTCCGCCGACGCCAGGCATTCCAGGCCGGTATACGGGAGCGCCGTGAGTGCTACGGCTTGCGTCGTGGCGGCGGCGCCTTTCGTACCCGGCCCTGTGACAAAGTTCATCGGGATCTTGGCCTCGCCGGGATTCAAGGTCACGGTGTAAGCCCGATACGGATTATCGTCGCCGTCTGCGCGAGCGATGCTGGTCAAAGGCGTTGCCGCCCGGCCCCTGCAAGACATGGCCGATGCGTAGATCGCTGCTGGTGGTGCCTGAAAAATTCTGGAAAGTCGTAACCCAGCTGTCAGCGATCGTGGGCGGATTCGCGCTGCTGGAAGAACCCGTTATTTTGGTGTTGCTGTCGGATCCCAGATTGTTGGTCGGTACGACGTTGAAGATTAGCGGCGCGACACGGGTATTAGTACTACGTTTCATCGTGACCACCCGTGAGAAAAATTAATCCTGCCGCTGCGCCATAGTCCACGCGCAGAGCTGGCGCCACACTTCTGTCGTTTCCTGTTCGATCAGATCGGATTCGCTGGCGCTGAAGCCCGGTTGGTAATAGTCGGGCAATGCCAAACGCACGGCGTGTTGTTGGCTAATCGCCGCTGATAGCGAAATCTCGACACCAGCGTGCGCATAGATTTTCTGCAGCGCGGCCTGTGGCTCGGCACATAGCTGGCCGTAGTG
Source organism: Pseudolysobacter sp. (assembly GCA_043759455.1). Lineage (GTDB taxonomy): Bacteria > Pseudomonadota > Gammaproteobacteria > Xanthomonadales > Rhodanobacteraceae > Pseudolysobacter. Next base: position 28,901 of record JAYVLO010000089.1, on the reverse strand, counting down.
GACCAAGCGGCATGCGCAGGCTAACTCCGCATCGTTTGCCAAGGTGCGTATCAACCAGCCATACGATGCGGCCCATTGCCGCGCGTAACCCTGCGCAGACTGGTTGGCAGCGAAGCAGGCCCGAATCGCCTGCGCTTGTTCGGCATCGCCCACATTCACGGCAGATTTGTGCGGGCCGAACTCGAAATGACCGCAACGCGCGAGATGTCGCGCAATCGCCGGATCGTCTTTCGCCCACGCACTGAACAATCGGTCCTGTTTGACCAGCGAGGCAACATGCGCGAGCGGTTCGCGCACCGCGATGATAAAACGCGCATCGGGAAACAGTCGCCGAAGATAAGCGATACGCGTGAGATTGTAATTGCCTTTTGCGAGATAACGCTGTGCGCCGCGCACGGCCAGCAACTTGCGGATATGCATTGTATAAAATGCCGCAAATGCAGCATTTTCGCTTTGTGCAGAAAGTACCTGATCGACGCGCGAATCATGCCGGTCGGCAAAAAAATGCATCCACAACACTTCCTCGAAAGCCTCCGGACTATCGACCGTCACCGCGATGCGATCATGGTGCACGCGTTGTTGCGGCTGAGTGGAAGGCAACGGCAAACGCGTGCGCAGCCAGTTCCACCAATACGGTGTCCACAGCAGCGGATAGTCGCTGTAGTGATGCGTGGTGAACTCCGGCGCTGCCGCCAGCAATTCCAGCAATACCGTGCTGCCAGCGCGTGCGAGTCCGCATACATAAACCGGACTGACGATCCGCTGCGCCGCTATTTCATCGTGCAGCGCACGTGTCTCCCAGTCGCCAAGACGCTGCATGAAGCGCGGCCAGCGCGACGCAAACGCGCCGACAAGACGATCGAACGGCGGCACGCGCGGGCGGCGGAGTTTGCTGGAATCCATCCGCAGAGTATGGCCGCGATCGATGCCGGCCGTGAATCCCACCAGCAAACTTCGCTCGCGATCAACGCACGGCTTGGCTACACTCGTCGCTTCAATTACTGGATTCCTGCGATGCGGATATTGGTTGTTCTCGCACTGTTGATCGTCAGCGCCAGCGCCGAAGCTTATATCGGCCCCGGTGCCGGCTTGAGTTTTCTCGGCTTGTTGTGGGCGGTGCTGGTCGGCATCGTGCTCGCGCTGGTCGCGATCCTGAGCTGGCCGATCCGGCTGCTATGGCGACGCTTGCGTGGCACGCACGCAGCGCCAACCGCAGTTGCAAAGGCAGATGTCTCCGAAAACGAATCGCAGTAATCACATGACTCTGCGGTATGTCTTCGCCGGCGTGATCGCCGGCCTTCTGATTCTTGCCGGCTGCGCAAAAACACCTGCCCCACCCGCACAATCGCGTCTGGTCGTGCTCGGTTTCGACGGCCTGGATCCGCTGCTGACTGAACGCGGTATGGCCGACGGTACTTTGCCGCATTTTGCACAATTGGCAAAAAGTGGACATTACCAGCGCCTCGCCACTACCAACCCGCCGCAGTCACCCGTGGCCTGGGCCAGTTTCGCCACCGGCGGCAATCCGGGCGCGCATGGCATCTTCGATTTCCTGCGTCGCAATGCCAGCAATTACACGCCGGATTTTTCGATCGCGATGACCACCCCGGCCAGTCACGTGCTGCGGCTGTTCGGCTGGGAGTTGCCACTCGATTCCGCAAGCGTGCGCAGCCGCCGCGACGGCGAAGCGTTCTGGTCGAAAGCCGAACATGCGGGTGATCGCGCAACGGTGCTGCGCGTGCCGGTCACCTACCCGCCCGACGACGTCACGCGCATGCTTTCGGGCATGGGCGTGCCCGACCTGCTTGGATCGCAAGGCACCTACACGATTTACGCGACGCGACCAATTCCTGGCGCCGAAAACGGTGGCCGTGTCGAGCTCGTGCAGATCGGCGACGACGGTGCGATCCATACCCAGTTCAACGGCCCCGCGCATCCACTAAAACCCGCGGCACCGGCGCTCACTGTGCCGTTGCAGCTCGTATCGGAAAACGGTGCGGTCCGCTTAAGTCTGGGCGGCCAAACACGCTTAGTGAAGGTCGGTGAGTGGTCGCCGTGGATCCACCTGCATTTTGATTTCGCCGGCGCCGGCAGCGTCGCCGGCATGGTGCGGGTTTACTTGATCGAAAATTTCCCGCGACCATTGTTGTATGTATCGCCGATCAATATCGACCCGAGCGATCCCGCCGCACCGATCACCGCGCCGCCCGGTTACGCGGCCGAACTGGCGCGCAGCATCGGCGATTTCCACACCCTCGGCATGCCCGAAGAAACCTGGGCGCTGAACCAGGGCCACATGACCGAGCAAGGCTGGCTCGACATGGTGAAAACCACCTTGGCCGAAGGCGAAGCGATGCTCTACGACTCGCTCAAACGCAACGACAGCGAACTCGTGATCGAAGTATTCGTGCAAACCGATCGCGTTAGCCACATGTTCTGGCGCGGCATCGATCCGCAGCATCCGCTGTATGCGCAATCCAGCACCCTCGCGCGCAGTGCGATCCCTTGGATTTATCACGAAGCAGATCGTGTCCTCGACGAGGTGCAGTCGCGCCTCAAGCCCGGCGACAAACTGCTGGTGCTGTCAGATCACGGCTTCGCTTCGTTCCGCCGTGCGGTGCATTTGAATCGCTGGCTGGCGCAACAAGGTTATCTGGTGCTCAAGCCCGGCGCGGATGGCACGTTACCGCTGTTTGCGCAAGTCGACTGGAGCAAAACGCGCGCCTACGCGCTGGGCCTCAACGGCATTTTTCTGAATCTGCGAGGGCGTGAGGCGCAAGGCATCGTTGATGCAGACTCCGTCGTGGTACTGAAAGCAGAAATCGCCGAAAAACTGCGTGGCCTGCACGATGCCGACGCGCGCGCGATCAATCAGGTATTCGACGCCAGCGCGATCTACAGCGGCCCGCACATCGGCGACGCACCCGATCTGATCGTCGGTTATGCGCCGGGTTATCGCGCCTCGTGGCAGACCACACTCGGCGCCACGCCAGCGGCACTGATCGAAGATAATCGCCAACTCTGGAGTGGTGATCATTGCATCGATCCTGCTGCGGTGCCCGGTGTCTTGTTCACCTCGTTTGCGCTGGATGCGCCGGTCGCCGGCATCGCCGATCTCGGCGCGGCGATCCTGCGCCAGTTGCCAACGCCGGCGAAATCGTCGCCATGAATCTTGGCCTGCTCGATCTGCCCGCGCCGCTGCTGGATGCATTCGATTCGGCACTAGCCGCCGTGGGTTTACCGGCACTCGTGCGCATGGTCATTTATGCCATAGCATCGGCATGGCTGGGCATGGTTTTGTACCGGCGTTTTTCCGATCAAGCCGCGCTCACCGAGCTGCGCCAGAAAGTGCAAGTGAGCCAACGCGCGCTGGCATTGCATGTTGGAGATTTCACCGAGCTGCGCGGATTGATCCGCAACAATTTCCTGCTGTCGCTGCGCCAGCTCGGCCTGAGTTTACGTCCGGCGCTACTGGCCAGTTTGCCGCTGCTGTTCGTGATGCCGTGGCTGTCGAATCGTTTTGCATTTGAACCACCTCCGACAGGCATATCAACCAATGTTTGCGCCGAGCCGAGCAGCGCGACATCGATGCTGCACTGGCAACCATCGGATGCCGCACTAATCATCGACAGCGGTTGCTGGCAAGTGAGTTCGCTACACACCGGGGCAAGCAGCGAACTCATCGATAACACCGGACGATCGCTGCTCAGTATTCCAGATGCGCATGCCAGCGGCATCAAGCACAAACACATCTGGCTGAATTATCTGATCGGCAATCCGGTGGGTTATCTGCCGGACGATGCGCCGTTGCAGTCGCTGCATATCGCGCTACCGCCGCGCGAGCTGATCCACATCGGTCCGGGCTGGATGCGCGGTTGGGAATTCAGCTATTTCCTGACCGTATTCGCTGTTTCGATCGGGTTGAAATTACGCTGGCGACTGAGCTGATCACCCACATTGGATGGCGAGAAACTCGACGTCGCGAAAACGTAACTGCACAAATGCGAATTGCTACAAAACCTGCACCAGCGTCGCCGCCAGCAATCGCGCCATCAGTGATTTCAACGCTAACGGCTTGAGCGGCTTGTACAGCAGATGGCAATCGTTGGCAGCCACGGCGAGCCGGACTTCCTCGCCATGATCGGCGGTGATGATGATGCACGGTTGTTGCGCGCAGGTCAGTCGATCACGCAGTTGCAAACCGGTGATGCCGTCATCGAGATGGTAATCAAGCAGCAATAAATCTGGCAGCAGATTTTGCGTCAGCCGTTGCGCATCATCGCAGTTGCGCGCGCTGAGCACATCGCAATTCCAGCCGCTGAGCAATGCCTGCATCGCCTTCAGCACGGCCGGATCGTTATCGACCACCAGCACACGACAACACGCTGCGTGTGACGGCTCATCGACAGCAACTGCAGGTATCGAAATCTGCGCAGCAACTCTGGCGGCGCGGATCGCAAACATCGTGCCGCGACCGGGATATGAACGCAGGATCAGGCGATGATCGAGCAGGCGCGCGATGCGCTCGGCGATCGCCAGGCCGAGGCCGAGTCCCTGCCCGCCCGGATCGAGTCGGCGGAACTCCTCGAAGATCAGATCACGATTCGCCTCAGCAATGCCCGGGCCGGTATCCCAGACCTCGATCGACAACGTTGCACCGACACGCCGACAACCGAGCAGGATGCGGCCACGCTCGGTGTAACGCACCGCGTTGGCAAGAAAATTCTGCAGGATGCGGCGCAACAGTTGCGCATCGCTGTCGATCCATGCGCCGCAACGCACGTAATGCAATTCGAGATTTTTCTCGCTCGCGAGCACGCGAAATTCTGCCGCGAGATGCGCGAGCCATTCGTCGACGCAAAACGGTTGCCGTTTCGGCGCCATGCCGCCGGCATCGAGCCGCGAAATGTCGAGCAAACCCGTGAGCAGATCTTCGGCCGAGTTCAACGCGCCATTGATGTTGTTCACCGCATCGCGATATTGCACATGCGTCAGTTGTTGCGCGAGCGCATGCGTAAACAGATGCGCGGCGTTCAACGGCTGCGCGAGATCGTGGCTGATCGCGGCAAGGAAGCGCGTCTTGGCCTGATTCGCGCGCTCGGCCTCGCCCTTCGCCGCGCTAAGTTCAACGGTGCGCGCGATCACACGTTGTTCGAGCGTCTCTGCAGCGTGCTTGAGTTCGGCCTCGGTGCGGCGGAACGCGGTGACGTCGGTAAACGTCGCAACGAAACCACCGCCCGGCATCGGATTGCCGCGAATCTCGACGACACGATCAAACGGAAATTTACGCTCGGCGACATACGGCGTACCGGCACGCATGTGTGCGATGCGCTTGTCGACTTCGCGATCTACATCGTGTGCACCGACCAGGCCGCGCGCGGCGTTGTGTCTCACGAGCTCGGCCACCGGCACACCGACGCGCAGTACATCCGGCGGATAACCAAACAGTTGGGCGTACGGTTGATTCCATGCGACGACGTTCAAGTCGCGATCGACCACGCTGATGCCTTGGCTCATGTTTTCGAGTGCGGCTTCGAGCACGCGTTGATTGAAACGCAGATCGCGCGACGCTTCGCTGACGATCACGGCCACGGTTTCGAGCTCGGTGCTGCGCTCGCGCCGCGCCACGGTCAACAAAAGTCGCGCGGACGATGCGCCAATCACCGCGGCAAGTTCGTGCTCGACTTCGGCGATCAGGATTTCGGGTGCAAGTGCGTGTGCATCGGTCGCGTGGAACAGCAATTGCACTCGCTGTTCGGCGAGAAATCGCGTCGCCAGCGCACGCAACTCGCCGAAGCCGACACCGCCGAGTTTTGCACTCGCTGGCGGATGCGCAAAACGCGAGGCCGTGACCAGTAGCAACACGGCGACATTCCCGAGCAAGCTAAGGATCACCGCGCGACTCAGGCGACTCCATTCGCCGAGGCCGGCCATCCGATCTGGTGCAAGCCACACAATGCCGAGCGGCCCGTCGTGCAACCACGCCAGATGCGGATTCAGCAGCAGCGGCAATAGCAGTACGTAGACCCAGATCGCCGTACCTGCGATCAGCCCGGCGCCTACCGCACGTGCGCCGAGTTGTGGTCGATAAATCGCCACGATCACCGCCGGCGCAATCGCGGAAAGTGCGGAGAACGAAATGGCGCCAATGTCCGCGAGCGCATCGCTGGCGATCAGCGCGCGGCTGTAAGCCCAAGCCAGCAGCACAACGGCGAGGATCACGATGCGACGCTGGATCAACACCTCGCCGCGCAGGTCGCTACTGCTGCGGCCCCAGCCCGCGCGCACGCGCAACGGCGCGATCCAGTGGTTGCCGATCATCAGGCTCAAGGCGAGCGTGGCGACGATCACCATGCTGGTCGCCGCGCTTAATCCGCCGAGAAATCCGAGTAGTGCCAGGCCGCCCTGCCCCTGCGACAACGGCAACGCCAGCACATACAAATCGGACGACACACCGGCGCTGCCGAGCAACGCATCACCGGCACGCGCCAGCGGCAGAATCGGCAGCGCGATCAGCAGCATGTATAGCGGAAACATCCAGCGCGCGGTGCGTACATGGCGCGGATCGCGGCATTCGACCACGCCCGCATGAAACTGGTGCGGCAGGATGAACATGGCGAGTGCGCCGAGCAATACCAGCGCAGGAAATCCCGATGCGCCGTCGGGCGGTGGCACATGCACCGGCACATCCGGCACGTGCAAGCCGAACAGCACGAGCGCGCCGAGTGCTAGCATCGCGCCGAGCTTGAACAGCGACTCAAACGCCATCGCCAGAACCAGGCCACGATTGTGTTCGGTGACACTCGCACGGCGCGTGCCGAACAACATCGCAAACAGCGCCATCAGCAATGCAACGTAGAGCGCGCTGTCCTGCCACGCCGGTGTGGCGAACGTGCGTGAACTGACCAGCATGCCGTAGCTCATCGCGACGGCTTTGAGCTGCAGCGAAATGTACGGAACGATACCCAGCACAGCGACCCCGGTAATGAGAGCGGCGAGCAGCGAATTGCGTCCGAGCCTAGTTGCGATCAGGTCGGCCAATGAGGTGCTGTTGTGCGTGCGAGCGATCACCACGAGGCGTTCGAGCAGGCCCGAGCCGAAGATGTACAACACGATAGATCCGGCGAATGTCGGCGGTAACCACCAGCCCGAGCGCGACGCTTGCGTGACCGTGCCGTAGAACGTCCACGAAGTGCAATGCACGGCCAGCGAGAGCGCATAGATCGCGGGCCAGAACCGCGTGAATGCCTGCGGTCGGCGATCGCCGTACAAGGCCGCGCCGAACAACAATCCCAGCCAGATCAGGCCGGCGCCGAGCACCAGCGCATCAGGCAACATGCGTGTGCTCCGTGTCGATTTTTCTCGCGCCCGATTTTATTGCAACGGTGCGCCGAGTGCTGCAGCCGCACGCGCAACGAGTTGCATCTGCGCGCCGCTGCGGGCGTCGTAATCGGTCCCGCTGTAACCCCACCAGTCCCAGCATGCTTTCGGATTCAATGGCACGTAAGTCGCACGGGTTTGAGGATACAACACAACCACGTGATAGGCGTCGGCCCAACGGTTGTAACCTGCGTCCTTGACGAAACTCTGGCCGACCGATTCGGCATTCTGCAGGCAACCGTGGAAGGCGATATGCAACGAACATCGCGCGCCGCTGGCGCAATCTTTCGGCACGTACAAATAACCAGTGTCGGCGAGGAAATCGTTTTTTTCAGCACTTCGATAGACGGTCTGGGCAAAGCTGCGCAACTCGCCGCCGGCGTAACTGACCGGTGTTGCCGGTTCGCCGTAAAGCGCATGAAAAATGGCGCCCGCCGCATCGAAACCACAACGTGCGAAGTACGGCGATTCGCTCTTGTGGCAATCACTGCCCGCAGTTTCGGTCGGCAAGGTATGGGCAAAATCGCGCGCATCATCCACGCTCACAGCGATTACGGCATCTGGCAATATCTGACGATAAAATTCAGCACTTAGGCGACTCACCGACTCGGCTACCGTCGTATCTTCGCGTCCATGCAACACATACACACGATCGCCGCTCAGGCCAGCGAGTGGCGCGATCTCGCCATGTTCCGCGCGTTGCCGCGCGACTGTAAGTGTCCGCGCAAGATCGGCCAGCGCATCGGTTTTCGGATTCATGCAATGCGCGAGTGCGACATCGAGTTTGCCGTCGGCACAGTGATAAGGCCCACCGGCGACCAGCGCGGCACCGTTGATGTGATCGGAAAACGCGACATGCATTTGCGTCGCCATGTAGGCCCCGGACGAGATGCCGGACACCATCGTGCGGGCCGGGTCGAGATTGAGCTTCGGCAAAGGTGCTGCCGTGGGTTTTGCGGCGCACGCGCCAAGCGCGATACTCAATGTGCTGATCGCAATGACGCGGATACATGTTCCGTGAATCATTTTCGCGTCCTTAAAAAAACGTCATCCCGCGCAGTTCTTGCTCGTCGTCCCCGAACAAGGTGCGATCCATGTTGACCCTGATCTGCCCGCTGCGAGGTATTGCCTAACGTAGCAAAATCAGAATGGATCCGAGCTTGTTCTGGGACGACGAGCAAGAGCCTTTGCTGCAATGACGGGCGATGGTTACCTCAAAAATTATAGCGCGCAGTCACATAATAATTTCGCGGCAAACCGAAATACGCGGTCTGGATATTGCCGACGCTGGAGAACTCCTGCGCGTCGGTCTTGTACACCTTGTCGGTCAGGTTGCGCACGCCGGCCTGGATCTGCCAATGCTGATCGGCCGAATCGTAGATGCCGTACAAGCCGACCAGCGTGTAGGCCTTCTGGCTCAGCGCATCGCGGTTGTCGACACTGAGCCAGGTCGTGTCGCGATACGACACATCAGCGCCGAAGGTCAGGCCGCCGCTGTTGCCGAGACTGAAGGTGTGGCTGGCGGCAACCCGCGCGGTCACTTTCGGCGCGAACGGTACGTGGTCGTGCAGGTGCGCGAGCGCCGGAGTCAACGCGGTGCGCGGGTCATCGAACTCGTCGTATTTGGCATTCAGATAGCCGATCTGTGTCGACAGGCGATTGCCATCACCGATCAAGGCCACACCTTCGAATTCGATGCCGTCCATCGACAGCTTGGCGGCGTTCAACACCGGAAATGCGAATGTGGGAACAGGCGCCGCCGGATTGGTGATTTCGGAAACGCGCGCCTGGAAATCGCGGTAGTCGCTGTGGAATACCGCGATGTTGCCGAGCAGCTTGCCGTCGTCGGAACTGGTCTTGAAACCGGCTTCATAGGTCCAGACGTATTCGGGGTTGTAAGTGCTTTCTTCGCTGGCCGAATTGGCGCGGCCGTTGAAACCACCGGACTTGAATCCGCGATTCGCCGAGATATATCCCATGACGTGATCGGTGAATGCTTTCTGCAAACTCAACGATGGTGTCCACGCATCGAAACTCTTGGCGGTGTTAAACGCAAATGTACCATTCAAACTGGTCAGCGGTGCGGTCCAGAACGTGCTGGTGGTGCGATAGTAATCCTTGCTGTCATCGGTGTAGCGCAGGCCGCCGGTCAAGGTCCACGTCGGCACGAATTCCCAGTTGGCCTGGGCGAACGCGGCGTAACTCTTGGTGTCCAGATCGTCGTTGATGCTGCGCCGAAAACCGATTGGTGCTTTCGCCAAGGTGAACAAATCACTGGCAAATGCGTACTGCGTCGACGGCACTTTTTCGTTCAGATAATACAAACCATACGTCGCGTGGAAGTTACTGCCGTTATCGTACTGCGCCTGGAATTCCTGACTGAGCTGGCTCTGCTTCAGACTGACGAAAACATCGCCGAGCTGATACTGCGAAGCGTCGATATCGATGAACGCCGCGGTATCGAGCTTGCGATACGCGGTAATGCTTTTCAACGTCCAGCTCGGCGACAGTTCCCACGTGAATACCGCCGATGCGCCCTTGTGGATCAGCTTCTGGCCCTGGTTCGGATTGAACGAAGTGTTGGATCTGAAATCGTATTCACCGCTGGAAGGCGTCAGCAGCACACGCGCGCCAGTGGCGAGATCGATCTGGATCAGCGGCGCTTCGGGCGTACCCAAGGTCAGCGCGTTGTTCTGATGGGTGTAGTCGAGCGAGAAAATTCCTTTGAACGTATCGCTCGGATGCCAGACGATTTTGCCGCGAATCGACTGCGTGCCGTCGTCGTTGTATTTGTTGCCGGCGTTGTCGCGAACGTAACCGTTGTTATCGCTGGTGGTCGCAGCGATGCTTGCCGATACGGTATTGCTGAGCGGCGTCGTGCCATAGAATTGTGTTTCAATGCGACCGTGATTACCGATCGTCACACCGACGCTGGCCTCGCTGTGATCGCCCGGTTCGCGCGTCTCGATCTTGATCGCGCCACCGGTGGAATTCTTGCCATATAACGTGCCTTGCGGGCCACGCAATACCTCCACTTGGCTCACATCGAACATGTTGAACAGCGCGCCCTGGATGCGCGAGTAATACACGTCATCGACATAGATGCCAACGCCGGGATCAAACGTCTGCAATGCATCCGGCTGGCCAATGCCGCGAATGAATGCGTTCACTGCCGACGACGATCCACGGCCCTCGACGATGTTGAGATTCGGCACCGCGCCTTGCAGATTATCGACGGTATGCGCCTGCAGTTCGGCCAAATCTTCCTGGCCGAATGCACTGACTGATACCGGCACTTTCTGCGCGCTTTCTTCGCGGCGGCGCGCGGTGACAGTGATGGTATCTAGCCGCGCTTCATTGCCCGGCGCATTCGTTGCGGCGGGCATGGCGGCGGTGGCCTGCGGATCCGCGGCGGCGGTCACATCCGCAACATCATTCGCGTAGGCGACCGTCGAAAGATTCAAAACCACCGCGATCGCCAGACTAAGATGCTTGCGTTTCATGTTGTTTCCCCGTGCTTGTTTGAGTGGGTTTGTGTGTGGACAATTGCAGTTGCTGCCGGCATGCAACCGGATGGCGGCACACTAGGCGTTATCTTCAGATCACACACTTGTACCTTCGTACAATGGGCCGCGCTGGCGCGACTGCGGATACTCCGACGACTTTTACAGTGATTCGGAGTGCGCGCATGCTCGGTCTTGTCGGCCTGATCCTCGGGCTAGTTCTACTGATCGTGCTCACCATGCGCGGCATGAATTTGTTCATCGCCACGCCGCTGTGTGCGTTGCTGGTTGCGGTGCTTGGCGAGATGCCGTTGTTGCCACAACTCGCCGCCACCGGCCAGACCGATCTGATCACGAGTTACATGGGCGGCTTCTCGGGATTCATCGCGAAGTGGTTCCTGATGTTTCTGCTCGGCTCGATTTTCGGCAAGCTCATGGAAAACGTCGGCGCGGCGGAAAGCGTCGCGCGCTGGGTCACGCAGCGGCTCGGGCCGCAGCACGCAGCACTCGCCGTGGTGATCGCCTGCGCAATTTTGACCTACGGCGGCGTGAGCCTGTTCGTGGTCGCGTTCTCGGTGTACCCGATGGCGGTGAGCCTGTTTCGTTCCGCCGATTTGCCGCGCCGATACATTCCCGCCGCGCTCGCGTTCGGTTCGGTCACGTTCACCATGACCTCGGCCGGATCGCCCGAAATCCAGAACTGGATTCCGATCGAATATCTGCACACCTCGCCTTACGCCGGCTGGCAGGCGAGTTTGATCTGCGCAATCTTCATGCTGCTGTTCGGCTCGTGGTGGTTTCAGCGCATGTTGCGCAATGCGCGCTCGCGCGGCGAACATTTCGAAGCACGTATGGACGATCCGAGCGAATCGCGCGAATCGCTGCCGCATCCGCTGATGGCGGCGCTGCCGTTGCTGGTGGTGCTGGTCATCGCGTTTCTATTGCACGATCAGCTCAAGACATCGGCCTTGATCATAGCCTTGCTTGGCGGCTGCATCGCCGCCGCGCTGCTGAATCTGCGGCATCTGCGCGAGCCCGGCAAGGCGCTCGCGGACGGCAGCATGGGCGCACTGGTGGCGGCGGGAAATACTGCGGCGGTGGTCGGTTTCGGCGCGGTCGCAAGTGCCTTGCCGGCGTTCCAGGAGATCGTGCGCTGGGTGATCGGCATGCCCGGCGATGGACTGGTGAGCTCGGCGATCGCGGTCAGCGTCATCGCCGGCATGACCGGTTCGGCATCCGGCGGCCAGGCGATCGCGCTGCCGATCCTCGCGCCGCATTTTCTCGCCGTCGGTGTGAACGCTGAACACCTGCATCGCGTCGTGGCGCTCGCCTCGGGCGCGCTTGATGTGTTGCCGCACAATGGTTATGTCGTCACCACGATCCGTGCGATCTGCGGCGATACGCACAAGCGCGCCTACCCCGCACTGGCGGCGCTCGCAGCGGTGGTGCCGACGCTGGGATTGATCCTTTGCCTGCTGTTGTTCGCGTTCGGCATGTAGCAATTGCGGTGCCGAATCGTGCCGTTGACCGCGTCAGTTCAGCGCACAACTCTGCAACGGCTGCTGCACCGCTTGTGCGATAACACCGGTTTCAGTGTTCTGCACGAACGCGACAACCGTGGCGTTTTGAACTGAAACGTTCGCCGGAAATTCGAGCTTTGCACTGGCCTTGTCCAACGCATACGGACCACCGAACGCGCGCACAACATGATCGTGTTTCAACTCCTTGCCGCGATTTTCGCCGGCCTTCACCGCGGTATGCAGGTCGTCTTCGGTGATCGCAAAATATGCGCGCCAGGCCTTGTCGTTCTGATTCGTGCCGAGCTGCGTCTGCAACGTCAGCTGCAGCGGGTTGCCGGGTTCGACTTGCAGGCTCAGGCTCGGTATCGATGCACTGTTTGCCGGCTCAGCCACAGGCACCTTACCGCTCGACCACGCGCGCCACTCCTTGCCGTTCAACGCGACTTCCGGCGTGTAGATGGTCTGGCCGTTGCGACCGAGCAGATCATGCTGGCGCGCGGTGTAGCGCGGGCTATCGAAACGATCGCGCCAGCCCGATGAATCCCAATAGTCGAAATGAAACGCCAGCGCGATCGCGGCCTGCGGCTTGATCAGGCTCATCCAGTGATCCGCCGGCGGACACGAACTGCAGCCTTCCGAGGTATACAACTCGATGACTTTCTGCTGTGTTTGCGGACTTTGCGCGACACACGCCGCGTTCACCGAGCCGGCCAAGCACGGCAGCCAGATCATCATGCTCAGACACGTTTTGTTGCAGCAAATCGCCATGCTGTTCTCCTCGCAGAATTATTTCGCCACGCCGCAGCAGACCGCGCCGAGTGAGAATACTTTCAGCCGACATTCGCGATTTTTATTTCGGCCTGGGTTGCAAATCCAGTCCAAACGCGGCTTCGACTCAGATACAAGGTACAATGCGCCGCGCGATTCATTCCGCCGCTGGCGTCACCGCACCGTTACCTGCTAGTGCCGCGAGTTCAAAATCTCGCGCCCGGGCCATCGTGCCAACTACTTCAGCCGCGCCGGGCAGGATGCCCAAGTGTCGCGAGCGCATGGATGCGCAGGAGTGACCGCCGCCTCACATTCCTTACGAGCATCAACATGTCCGACGATACCGAAACTACCACACCCACTTCCGCGTCCGAACCCGTGCCGGCCCTGCCGAGTTTTCGCGATCTTGCTCTCAGCGAGCCCGTGTTCCAGGCGCTTGCCGATGTCGGTTACGAAGCACCCTCGCCGATCCAGTCAGCGACCATTCCGCCGCTGCTCGAGGGCCGCGACGTGCTCGGCCAGGCGCAGACCGGCACCGGCAAGACTGCCGCGTTCGCGCTGCCAATCCTGTCGAAACTTGATCTGACGAAAACCAAACCGCAAGCGCTGGTACTCGCGCCGACGCGCGAACTCGCGATCCAGGTGGCCGAGGCGTTCCAGACTTACGCCGCGCACATCCGTGGCTTTCATGTGCTGCCGATCTACGGCGGTCAGAGTTATGGCCCGCAGCTCGCTGGTTTGCGTCGCGGCGTGCACGTCGTGGTCGGCACGCCCGGTCGGGTGATCGATCATCTCGAACGCGGCACGCTGGATCTCAGCGCATTGACCTGCCTCGTGCTTGATGAGGCCGATGAAATGTTGCGCATGGGTTTCATCGACGACGTCGAGCAGATCCTGCAGAAGACGCCGCCGAAGCGCCAGGTGGCGTTGTTCTCGGCGACCATGCCGTCGGCGATCCGTCGCATCGCGCAGACCTATCTCAACGATCCGATCGAAATCACGATCAAGAGCAAGACCGCTACCGCGACCAATATCCGCCAGCGTTTCTGGATGGTCAGCGGCATGCACAAGCTTGACGCACTGACGCGCATCCTCGAAGCCGAGCCGTTCGACGGCATGATCATTTTCACGCGCACCAAGCATTCCACCGAAGAGCTCGCCGAGAAATTGCAGGCGCGCGGTTTCTCCGCCGCGCCAATCAACGGCGATATCCAGCAGGCGCAGCGCGAACGCACGATTGCGCGACTCAAGGATGGCCAGCTCGATATCCTCGTTGCCACCGATGTCGCCGCGCGCGGTCTCGACGTCGAGCGCATCAGCCACATCATCAACTACGATGTGCCGACCGATACCGAGTCATACGTGCACCGCATCGGCCGCACCGGACGTGCCGGGCGCAAGGGTGACGCGATTCTGTTCCTGAGCCCGCGCGAGCGCCATATGTTGCGCACGATCGAGCGCGCCACGCGCCAGGTGGTCGAGCAGATGGAGTTACCGAGCGTGGAGACGGTCAACAATCAGCGCATCGTCAAGTTCAAGCAGAAGATCACCGACTCGCTCGCCGCGGGCGAACTCAGTCTGTTCCGTTCGCTGATCGAGCAATACGAAAAAGAACACAACGTGCCGGCGGTCGAAATCGCTGCCGCGCTCGCACGCATCACGCAGGGCGACACGCCGCTGCTGCTCGAACCGCCACGCAAATTCGAGCGCAGCGATGCACCCGCCTGGCAACAGCGCGATACGCACATCCCGGATCGTTCTGCGCGCAACGAGCGTCCAGAGCGCAACGCACGCCCCGATCGCAAGCCCGATCGCAGCCGCGCCGAACGTCCGATCTACGACCGCGACGAACGTCCGAAAACCGCGCATATCCGCAGCGGCTCGCCATTCGAATCCAATCCGGCCAGCGATATCAAACGTGCCGAAGCGGTTGACCGCGCCAGTGCTGCGCGCCCCGAATATGACCGCGCCGAACGTCCCGCACGCGCCTCACGCGACGAGCGGCCTGCACGTCCGGCGCGTGACGAGCGTCCGCATCACGAAATCAATGAGGCGCGACCGGCGCAAGAACGTCCGGCGCATGACCGTCCGCGCCCGAGCAAAACCGAACCCGGCATGGAAACCTATCGCGTCGAAGTCGGCCACGATCACGGCGTCAAACCCGGCAATATCGTCGGCGCAGTGGCCAATGAAGCCGGCCTCGACAGCAAACATATTGGCCGCATAGATATCCGCGGCGATCACGCGCTGATCGATCTGCCAGAGGGCATGCCGTCGGAAATTCTCGGTCATCTCAAGAAGGTCTGGGTGTCCGGTCAGCAGCTCAAAATCACGCGTCACATGGAAGGTGGGTCCGCGCCGTCGCGCCCGTCGCACGACGATCGCCCGCCGTTCAAATCACCGCGCCCGAGCGGCAAGCCGAAACGCCCGCCGTCGCGCTGAGGCCATTGAATTATTTGTAGGTCGGAAAAGCAAAAGCGCCTTCCGGCAATCGACGACGGTCATTGCGACGTCTATTGTCGGATAACGCGGCTATGCCGCTCATCCGACCTACAAATTCTGCTGCAAACGCTTGCGCATTTCTTCGTTGAGCGGCTTGAATTCCTCGACCAGCCCGTCGCAGGCTTCTTTCGATGCTGTGCACAACACCGCCATGCGGATGCGGATTACGCCATGCTCGTTGACCGCCTCGCGCGCGACTGCGGCAGGATGCGCGGGATGATCGTCCGGCGTGAACGCCCAGATCCGGTGTTCGGTTGGAATCTCGACGATCCACCAGCCCTGCGGACTCGCATGCGTCTGCACATCGCTGCGCGCTTCGAGCGACTGGCGCGCCGTGGCGGCGGTTTCGTATCCGGTCGGTGGCGCGATCAGTGCATCGGGATCGGCAGCGATTGCGTTCGGTTGGGTTAAAGGTTCGCTGGTGGGCGCCGAAATCGTTGTTGCGGCATCGCTACCCGCCGGCGCAACCGCGGCCTGGCGGCCCGAGGCGGCACTGCTCGATGCATCCGGTGTGGGCGACTTGTGCGCGAACGGCAGGTGACTGCATGCCGCACCGGCCACGATCACAACGCCCAACAGTATCATTTTCAGCATGCATTTCTCCGGCTCGGGGTTGCGTGGTTCCACCAGACAAGCATAGCCGACTGCGGGGCGATGCCGAAACGCCGGCTACGACTTTAGCCGTAGCCAGTCGCGCTGCAGCGCACAATAAGTCACAATGCGGTGTTAGCGCATTCTCTTCGCGCCGTTTTGCACAGGAAAAACAATGCTTTATCAAATGCACGAAATGCAGAAGAAGATCATGGGACCGCTCATCGCGTTCTCCGAAGCCAGCGCCAAAATGCTCACTGCGCCCGGAAATATCTACGGCCAGCTACCCGGCATGCAGCGCATGGCAGCGGGATTCGAGCTGATGTATCGCATCGGCAAGGATTACGAAAAACCCGAATTTGATATCCGCAGCGTGCAGGCGCATGGTCACGAGCTGCCGGTTGTGGAATTGAAGGCCGTTTCGAAACCGTTCTGCAATATGTTGCGCTTCAAGCGTTACAGCGACGACGCCAAAGTCATCGCCGATTTGAAAGACGATCCGATCGTCCTGGTCGTCGCCCCACTCTCCGGCCATCACGCCACCTTGCTGCGCGATACCGTGCGCACGCTGCTCAAGGATCACAAGGTCTACATCACCGACTGGATCGATGCGCGCATGGTGCCGACCGAAGCCGGCGCGTTTCATCTCGATGATTACATCGCCTACATCCAGGAATTCATCCGATTTATCGGCGCCGACAAGCTGCATGTGATTTCGGTATGCCAGCCGACCGTGCCGGTGCTCGCAGCGATTTCGCTGATGGCCTCGAATGGCGAAAAAACTCCGCTGACGATGACCATGATGGGCGGCCCGATCGATACCCGCGAAAGCCCGACCAAGGTCAACGATCTCGCCACCAACAAGCCGCTGTCGTGGTTCGAGAACAACGTCATCCAGCGCGTGCCGGCCAACTATCCAGGGCGCGGCCGCAAGGTGTATCCGGGCTTCCTGCAGCATGCCGGATTCATCGCGATGAACCCGAGCCGACACTTCCAGTCGCACTGGGATTTCTACCAGGATCTGCGCCGCGGCGATCTCGAAGACGCCGCCGCGCATCGCAAGTTCTACGATGAATACAATGCCGTCCTCGACATGCCCGCCGAGTATTATCTCGACACGATCAGCGCGGTTTTCCAGCAGCATTTGTTGCCGCGCGGAAAGTGGGACGTCAACGGCCAGCACGTCGAACCGGCCGATATCAAGACCACCGCGCTACTCACGGTGGAAGGCGAACTCGACGATATCTCCGGCCTCGGCCAGACCGCCGCCGCGCATGATCTCTGCAGCGGTTTGCCGAAGACGCGCAAGCAGCACATGACGGTGAAAGGCGCTGGCCACTACGGCATCTTCAGCGGGCGTCGCTGGCGCGATACGGTGTATCCGGATGTGCGGGAATTTATTCGGAAGTTTGATAAGAAGTAGTCAGCGAAATGTCGTACTTCATTTAGGCCCGGGTTATCGCAAAAAATGAATGTCACTGTACAGTTCACGCCCCAGAAAATGGACTTAGTTTGGGCTGGCTATGCTGCGCTCCGTGCGAGACCGATTATTTTTTCACCAATTTCATCTTTTTTATCGTGCTGCCGTGGCTCGGTGCAATAATCTTCAGTGCCGAAAAATTGATGGGTAAGTCGATTGGCTGGGGGCCAATCGCTCTACTGATTATCTTGCCTCCGATAACAGTTACCGCAATGGCATTGCTACCGGTGTTTCTAAGTCGCGGATCGCGTACGCTTCGAGGAATTCACACCTACGAACTTTCGGATAGCAACATGCACTTTACTGGGCCGGGGTTCAACAACACTGTTGAATGGGGAATTGTTACGCGATGCGTTCGCACACATGTTGGCCTCATGCTTTTTTCAGGTAGATTCCCACTAGTATCCTTGCCTCATCGAGTGCTATCTGAAGTTGACTACCTGAGTGTTCAAGAATTGCTTACGACCAAGGCGATACCTTTTAGCTGACTTTTTTACGTGGTCTATCTGAGAAACGATACGGCGCAACGCTGAATCGCGGAAAATTCATGCGACGCAGCAAATACATCAACGAAACTGGCATCGGCAGGAAAGAATTCAAGATCAAACGTTATGTGGAATGACTACCATGAGTAAGCACAAGTTTGTCGTTTGCGTCAGCAACAAAGGTTACGAGGCATCGCTCGAAACGCGCAAGCTGTATGAATCGATCCCTGATACGCAAGCCGAAAAGCTGGCGCAGGTTCGTGTGATCGATGAATCTGGGGATGACTATCTTTATCCGATCGCACTGTTTGAAGCCATCGAACTACGCGCTCCCCTCGAAAGAAAACTACTGCATGTGGCTTGAAGCCCGGCAGCTAGTTTCGTTGGGATGACGAGCAAAAATTTCGCTCACCAATGCGACTCAACAAATACATCAGCGAAACCGGCATGTGCTCGCGCCGGGAGGCCGATCGACTGATCGCCGAGCGCCAGGTCACGATCAACGGGAAAATCGCCGAACTCGGCACGCAGGTCGAGGATGGCGATGCGGTGCGCGTCGGCAAACGACTGATCAGCGGGTCGGGCCAAGCGCCGGCGCGGCGGCCGAAGAAGGTCTACATCGCACTGAACAAACCGGTCGGCATCACCTGCACGACCGAGGCGCATATCAAGGGCAATATCGTCGATTTTGTCGGCCACGCCGAGCGGATTTTTCCGATCGGGCGGCTCGACAAGGAATCGGAAGGCCTGATCCTGCTGACCAACAACGGCGATATCGTCAACGACATCCTGCGCGCGGAAAACAATCACGAGAAGGAATATCTGGTCTCGGTCGACAAGGCGATCAGCGAGGCGTTTCTCATCGGCATGGCCAACGGCGTGCGCATCGACAATGTCACGACCAAACCGTGCAAGATCAGCCGCCTCGGCAAATTCGGTTTCCGCATCATCCTGACGCAAGGCCTGAACCGGCAGATTCGCAAGATGTGCGAGGTGTTCGGCTACGAAGTGCGACAACTGCAACGCGTGCGCATCGTCAACGTGCAACTCGGCAAACTGCGTATCGGACAATGGCGTAATCTCACCGAAGTCGAACTGCGCGGTCTATTACCCGAACGCGCGCAGGCCGGTTTGCTCTGATCGTTTTCGCGTGCCGATAGTCGATCGACAATAGCTATTTTGTCGCAGCGGAAATCGGCCGCACCACGATCGGCACGTTGCACAATTCGATATTACCGGCCGGCACCTTGTACCACTCGTCATGGCGATTGCGGCGCGATTCGACCAGCGCGGTGAACGTCGGCGTGTCGGTGCGGATGACTTCGAGTTGGCTGCGTTCGGCAGCGGACACATCGGCGGCGAGTCGCACCGATTTGATCGCGATGCGCTGCTCCGGTTTCTCGTAAAAACCCAGCGCACCGGTGCCGCGCGGCAGGCTCGACAACAGCTCGATGCCCTGCACTACCCGCCCGACCACGGCGATGTTGCGATCGAGATGGCGCGGCGCATTGCCGATCACGACGTAAAGCTCCGCGCCGCTGCCGCTATCGACCTCGTTATCGCGGCCGACGCCGACCATGCCGTAGCAATGTGCCAGCCAGGTGTCGCCGGTTTTCGGATCGCGCCCGGCCGGGAAACCATTCGAAAATCCGACTTGCGGCGCATAACCATCGACATCGGGCAGCCGCGTGAATGGCAGGTCGGCGCTGATTTTGCGCGCGAACTCCGGCGCCAGCGTGCGTTGCGCATTCTTGATGGCGCGCTGCTTGGTTTTGTCATCCGATTCGGGATCGCCCCACTGCACGACGTAGTTGTCCTGCACGCGCAAAATCGCGAGACCGTCGAAGTATTTCTCGCGCACGAGCGCCTTGATGTTGGTGGTATGTTTCGGCGCATACGCAGGGGAAAGTTCGATCACGACACGACCGCCGGCGAGTTCGAAATACAAGGTGTTGTCAACATCGAGCGCGCGCCAGTCGCTGGCCTTGGATGCAGCGAGCACATCACTCATGGTCAGCGGTTTGGCCGGTTTTGATGGATCGGCGCGCGCGAGCGACACACACGCCAGAACGATCGCGCAGACGATCGCGCGCAACGAATAAAACCGCATTTTTTGCTTGGCAATCGCAGACGCATTTTTGTCGGTTGAAATCCGCATTTCAGCTACTCCTGATTGGTTGCGCGAACAGCCATCGTAACGCGCAGCATAAATACATGCGATCCTTGCGACGACATCATCCGTGTCCAAATCGCTGTGCAAATTGCCAATCTCGCGCTATTCGCCTAGCGCATCACCAGCATATGTTTGGCCAACTGTCCATGCATATGGCCGATACCGCGCGCCATGTGCAGTACACCACACAGCAGCACGAGTCCCGCAACCAACGTGAACGGCTCGGCCCATAGCGGCGGCGCGTACGCAACGTCGTTGA
The DNA here is from genome assembly GCA_043759455.1 of Pseudolysobacter sp. Taxonomy (GTDB): domain Bacteria; phylum Pseudomonadota; class Gammaproteobacteria; order Xanthomonadales; family Rhodanobacteraceae; genus Pseudolysobacter. The sequence goes on along the minus strand of JAYVLO010000089.1, from coordinate 8,240 downwards.
TATTGAGAATGCCGTAGCCTGTAATCGCCTTTATGATCGGGCCGAACATCAGCACCAGCACGAAACTCATGCCGGTGATGCAAAGGGTGAAATACAGGATACCCAGCGGACACATCAGCAGCATGTAGATCAGCGTCGACCAACTGCGCGGATCGGTAAAAAAAGTCTTGATGCGCGAACGAATTGGCAGGCCGATTTCGGTATAAGGCGGACGGCGCGGCATGCGCACATCGAGCATCGCTTCAACCAATCGCCCTTCGACTAGGGCCAGCGCACGCACGCTGCCGAAGAACAGAATCGTAAACGGAATGCCGATGATCAGCACCATGAATCCCAGTGAAAGGCTCAGTCCGGTGACGGTCCAGACAAAATAGAAAATTCCGGTGCCAAGCGACAACAACATGTAGAACAACGCAGTATAGGCACGCGTGTCAGTGAGCACGCCGAAAAATTTGCCGACGGCCGAAGCACGCGGCGGCGCGCGTGGCGTGCGCAGCGCCTGTTGCACCTGGCCTTCCTTGATACGATAAATGTCGGCTACTTCTTCAGGCGCGCCGTAACTCGTGACGATACGCGCAATCATCGCGGCTTCGTCCACACCAGGATGCTCGGCAAGTTCTGCGCGCAGATGCTCCTCGGCGTCGTACAGCGCATCCTGGATCAGGGCCGGATCGGCGCCCAGCAAGGCCGCGTGCAACTGTTGCAAATACGCGTTGATGGTCTTCGGGATGGTGCTCATGGCAGTGTTCCTTCCAGCACGTTTTCGACGAATTCACGGGCCGCCGACCAGCTGGCGATCCAGTCCTTGAGTACCGCGCGACCGAGTCGCGTGATGGCGTAATAACGTCGCGGCGGACCCGCGATGGACGGTTCGACAGTGCTTTCCAGCAGACCCGCCGCACTGAGATTGCGCAGGACCGGATACAACGCGCTCTGCTTGCCGCTGAACAGCCTCTCGCCGCCTTTTTCCAGGCGCTTGGCAATCTGGTAGCCGTACATCGGCGCACGCGCCTGCGCCAGCACCGCGAGCAAGACCAGCGACACCGTGCCGGTGCTGAGCTCCTTCTGGAACTTCTTCAGATGGGATTCGGTATCCAGCACGCTCGGCCGCCTTGATCGCACAACACGAGTTCATCATAGTGTTTGGTTAACACTAGTGAATGGGCCGAAAGTCACGCCAACGAGACGAATGGAAATTGCCGAGTGGCGCCAGAGGAATCGAGAAGATGGGATCCGCAGGAATCTGGTGCGCCTGCCCTCGCCCTCCATGGCGGAGAGCGAAGGTATGGAAAGGTTTGGCGCGTGTGCTGAAACGCGCGCCAGGTATTTCAGAATTGAACCGTTGCCGACAGTACCGCGCGGCGCCCCGGCAAACGATAGGCTTGTCCATTGCCAAGCTCGCTGATCGCAACCGGATCGCGCCGGTCGCCTAGGTTATAGCCATCCAAACGCAACTCCCAGCGTTCGAACCGATAACCGAATCCAGCATCAAGCATTGCATACGCCCCGACCGGTGCTTCGTTTTCCTGGTCGAGGAAACGCTTACCAACGACATTCCACACCAACGAACCTTCAAAGCCGTGTGTCGGCGCATAAATCAGGCCCAGCGCGGCGAGATTCTGCGGCGACACTTCGAGGTGATTACCGGCAAGATTGCTGAAGCTGCCATCCGGCCGTTCGACCAGTCGCTCGGTGAAACGCGCGCTGTGATACGCATAGGTGCCGCGCAGACGCAGATCCGGCGTGATGCGATAACTGGCTTCGAGCTCGGCACCCTTGAACAGCGATTTTCCGGCGTTCGCGAGACCCGGCAGACCGCCGATATTTTCCGGGATCACGAGGTTGGAAAAATTCATGTGGAAGTACGAAAGCTCCCAGTCGAATCGTCCGTCGGCAAGCTGACCCTTGAAACCGGTTTCCCAACTGTTGGCGGTTTCGGGTTGCAGAATGCTGCCCTCGGCTTCCGGCCCGAAATCGATCGCCGCCGGTTTGTAGGTGTTGCGGTAATCGGCGAACACGTTAAGTTTGTCCGCGCCGCCTTCCCACAGCGCGTAACTTGCCCCAAGAATGCCGGCGAGGCGGCTCTTGCTTTGCTTGTCGGCATTCGCATCCGGCGGCGTGCCCGGATCGGCGTGACGATCGATCACCTGACCATCGCGCGATTCGTGGGTATCGTTGAACCGCAATCCGGCGACGATGTCCCAACGCGATATCGGTTTCCAGTCGATCTGGCTATACACACCAACGAAATTGCGGCGGTCACGCAGCTGCGTCGATTCATCGATTTCGAGCTGATGCGAATTCGGCGCATTGGCGCCATTCGGCAACACGCCATACTCGAAATTGTCGCTGTTCTGCCGACCGTTGCCATATAGCCAGTCGAGGCCAACCGTCCAGGTCAACTCCGGCGCCGGATGCATGGCGATGTAGGAATCGAAATACGCATCGGTGAGTTTCACCGTCTGGCGAAATCCATCGGCGTTGTGGGTCAAACCATCGTTGGCAAAATCCTCGCGCAGAAAACCACGGACATTCTTGCCCTCGGAATGATCGAGCGAGAGTGTCATCACCCATTCGCCGATACCGATATTCCGGTTAAGCCCGGCATTCAACTGCACACGATTCTGATCCTGCCGCGCATCGCTCGGATTGATGTTGGCATCGAGCGGAAAACGCGGCGTCAGCCTGCCGTCCTCGACCGGGTGCGGGCTGTAGGGATCCTGCTGCACGGTGGTCGCATCCAGATCGAAATGCAGCTTGCCAAGATCGCTGTCGCCGGCCATGCGATAGAGCAAATGTGCCCGATCCACACCGGAGCGATCCTGGCTGAAATCCTGAGTTGAAACATTGGCGCTGATCGATTGCTTGAACGCACCCCAGTCACTGAGGTTGGTGCTGATCGAGGCGATGCCGGTGTTGCGCGTTCCTACACCGATCGAGGCGCGCGATGGCGTTTCCCCGGCAGCATAGTGAATGACCTGGATCACGCCAACGAACGAGGTCGCGCCATACATTACCGGCGCCGCACCACGCAGCACTTCGATGCGCTCGACGGTGGTCAAATCAAGTGTGGCGAGCGCCGGATTAAAACTGCCGCCGGAAGGAATGCCGTCGACCACCAGCAGGAATGCATCGAACTCACGCAAACCCCACAGGCCCGGTACTGATGCGGCGGGGCCAGCGTCGCCGCCCTGTGCGATATCCACGCCGGCCACCAGGCTCAATGCCGTGCGCAGATCGACGACGCCGCGCGCGCGCAACTCGTCACCGCTGATTACTGTAATCATCGCCGGTGTCTGCTCGACGGGCTCGGGTACTTTGGATGTCGTCACCTCGACCGCTGCGAGCGTCGAACCGGAATTGGTCTCGGTTGCAGCATGAAGTCCAGGAGTAGCGATCGCGAGCGCGATCCATGCCGCAAGTGGATGCAGGCGTGTCGAACGAAGCATGAGTTTCCCCCAGATTGAGCCTGTTTGGCGCCGCAGACTTTAGGCCAAAATGCCGCAGCGCATAACATCCTAAAGAACGATATAAATTCATCCTTAAGACGTATTTCGCTGATGCTGGGCTTATTGATCGATCGGTGCAGACGAACTGTCGTGAGCCAGTCGCAGCATTTGAGGCCGCTTCGATTTGCGAGCCATTGCACATTCAAAAGCAGCGTAATTTGCTACAACACGGCGACGATGGTCATATATGATCGCGTCCGCTCCACACCGATCTGATCCGAACCGACTCTGGGGAGAAAGTCATGCAAGCAAATGACATTCCGATGAAAACCGCTGCGGGTCACCGCGAAATCGGGCAGCGCGCGCACAAGCTGTCGCCGCGCTCGCGTTCGATGTTGATCATGATCCACGGCGACCAGACTATTACCGAGATTTCTCACAGCATGCGCTCGCTCGGCGATACCGCAGCGATATTCAGCGAGCTCGCCAGCCTCGGCTTGATCGTCGCACAACCTGCCGATACCCAGCTGCATACGGGCGCCAGCAACGTTGCGGCCAACGACATCGTGCCGGTGCAGCAACAGGCCAAACAGTTGCTCAACGAGTCGGCAGTGGCGGCACTCGGTTTGCTCGGCAGCTTCAGCGCGTTTCGTTTTACGCTGAAGCTGGAGCACTGTTATTCGGCAGATGAATTACGCGAGATCATTCCCGAGTATCGCCGCATCGTCAGCAAGGCGAAAGGCGAGGAATTTGCTAACGCCGTGATCCGCCGGGTCGGCGCCCTGCTCGCCCATGCCTGACCACTGAGGGCAAGCCGCCTCCTGCGTTATCAGCCCTTGCTGATCTCGGCAATCACATTCTCGATACTGAGTTTGACGCGCACGATCTTCTCGGCAGTCCACGGCCCGCGATGCAGCTTGAGCGCATGCCGCAAGGTATGCAGCACCTCGCGAATCGCATTGGGTGCGGCTTCCCCAGCCATCGCCTTGGCGGTCACGTCCAGACGCGCCGATACACCTTCGGCGGCTTCGCGATTCGCTTCCAGAAATACCTCGCCCTCGGGCGTGATCGCATACAACTTCTTGCTGCCTTCGGTGGTTTCGATGCGGGCGTAACCCTGATCTTCGAGCAGGGTCAGGGTCGGATAGATCGTGCCGGGGCTCGGCGAATAATTGCCGCCAAACATGTCTTCAATCGCGCGGATGAGTTCATAACCGTGGCGCGGTTGCACCGCGATCAGGGTCAGGATGAGTAGCTTCAAATCGCCCGGCCCGAACATGCGGCCCATGCCGCCGCCGTGCCGCCCGCCGCGCCCGTCATCACGCCCGCCACGACCGAAAAATCCGCCGCCGCCCTCGCCAAATCCGGCAAAACGACCGCCGCGCCCGATGCAATCGTGTCGTTCGTGGGCGGCGTGATGATCGTGATGATGATGCCGACCGAACCAATGATGGATATTCATGATATTGCCTTCGTAAGTTACGTTAAGTGTTACTTACGATATATCTTATGAAATATCTCGTCAAGCATTTTGTCGCGATTGTCGTTGTGTCACTCGCACAGAAACTGACTCGATACTTCGGCATCGAGTCAGTCATTACGGGCCTTCGCCACACCAATGTTCGCGCACGCCAAAGCCGCATCTGGATCGACAGACGGCGACTATGAGTTATTGCTTGACCAGCTCGACACGACGATTTTTCGCGCGTCCCGTATCGCTGTCATTGCTTGCGACCGGCGCCGCGCTACCCATACCTTGCGCGAGCAGTCGATCGGCCGCGATTCCGTATTGCGTTTGCAAACCAGCCGCGACTGCCTCGGCGCGTTTTTTCGACAGCTCAATGTTGTGCGCCGCCGCGCCCTGATTATCGGTATGACCGACCACGATCAGCTTGAGTGCGGGATCGGCCTTGAGCAACGCGGCGATCTCGTCGACCTGCGGTTTCGATTCCGGCTTGAGCTCAGCTTTGTCGAGATCGAAATAGATGCCATACAACGCGATCTTGCCGTTTGCATTAATGCTCTGCGCGAGTTCGCTGGCCTTGACCGCCACCATTTTCTGTTCGCGCGCTTTTGCTTCGAGCGTCACCACCAGCGCGACCGTGCGTTCGTTCAGCGCCTTGCAATACAACTCGTCGCGCACGGTGTAAGTGAGCACGGCGACATGTATTTCGATGCCCGCATTGTCCAGCTTGCCGACAAAAAACCGTTGATCGACATGACCGGCATTGATCGCGCAATTACCGTTGCTGAAATTGGAAGCGGTCACCGCATTCACCGGATACACCGAATCGATCAACGCAGTTCTGCCTCCGCCGTGCTCGGCACCCGCCGTGGCGTCACCGCCGCATTCGTCGCCGGCACATTCGTACAGGATCGCGCCGTTCTTGTCCCTGAGCACCTGCTGGTAATTGCGCAGCACTTCGAGCGGACTGCGCTCGGCCGGCAATACGTACGCCGCGCGCAAAAGCTTTCCTTCCAGGCTCAGCTTTTGTTTCGCCGCATACAAACTGTTGTTGTGGCTATCGGTTTTATCGTCACCGACGGCAATCAGCGCGGACAGCGGCAAGCTCAGCGCATCGTAGGATTTCGCCTGCGATTCGACGATGAAACTACCTTCGTAACGCCCCAACACCGCGGGTTCTTTCGCACCGGCCAGATCCTTGGTCGGAATCGTCGCATCCGCCAGGACCAACCCCGGCAACAACAACACGCAATAAAAAAATTTCATGGCAACGCTCCTCTGCATCCGATCGGTACAAATACCGGTGCGATGCGGTGCGCAAAACGCGATCAGCAATCACCCGGCACAACAGACAATACACAAGTCGATGCAAACTGTGTCGTCGCGTCTGCAGATATTTGCGGCGCGACAGCGCCACCGATATCGCATCGACCACACCCTCTTTTCAGCGGCCGTAAAAAGCCTCACGCTGCGCGACTGTCTGTCCCGCCAGGAAAACCAAAAGCCGCCATGTCGCCTGTCAACAAAGCCCAGCTGCAAATCCATTTCTGCGTCGTGTTGTGGGGGTTCACCGCGATCCTCGGCAAGCTCATCACGTTGCAGGCGCTGGCGCTGGTTTGGTGGCGTGTCCTGCTGGTGACGATCGTGTTGCTGCTCGTGCCGAAGGTCTGGCGCGGTTTGCGCGCGATGCCGTGGCGACTGATCGCGGCGTATGCGGGCATCGGTGTTTTGGTATCGCTGCATTGGCTGACTTTTTACGGCGCGATCAAACTCGCGAACGCATCGGTGGGCGTCACCTGCATGGCGCTCGGCACGGTTTTCCTCGCGCTGATCGAGCCGTGGATTGCACGACGGCGCTTCGATCCGCGTGAGTTGCTACTAGGTATTGCCGTGGTGCCCGGCGTCGCGATGGTAGTCGGTGGCGTGCCGGCGGAGATGCGCCTCGGCATCGCCGTGGGCGTGCTGTCGGCGTTTCTGGTCGCGGTGTTCAGCTCGTTCAACAAACGACTGGTCGAGCACGGCGATCCGCTCACGGTCACCTGCATCGAGCTTGGCGCAGGTACAATTTTCCTGAGCCTGATCGCACCGTTGTTGCCGCATACCGGGGCGATGTTTCCGCTGCCCGACAGCCACGATGCGATCCTGCTTTTGCTACTGGCGATGGGCTGCACGTTATTGCCATTCGCGCTTTCACTGGTCGCGCTGCGTCATCTAAGCGCGTTCAGCTCGCAGCTCGCGATCAACCTGGAGCCGGTCTACGCGATCGTGCTTGCGGTATTGTTGCTTGGCGAACAACGCGAGCTCGACATTTTGTTCTACGCCGGCGTCGCGATCATTCTCGGCGCCGTGCTGCTGTATCCATTGCTGAGCCGACGTAGCGAACCGCTGGCACAGCCCGAACTGCTCGGCACGGCCGAAGCCAAAGGCGTGGCGGAAGTCGGATGAGATACATGTTTTGCGACAAACTTTGCAGATGCGGCGGCCTGTGCATCGGGTTGTTTCTTACGCTGACCTTGCCAAGGTTGGCGATGGCCGACGAACAATGGTTCAGCGTATCGTTGGATGGCAACAAGATCGGCTACGCAAAAACCGAGCACACAGAAAGCGCGCAACATATGCTGGATTCCACTCACACGGTGATTGATCTCAAAGGCGCAGGACGCGCCAACCAACTCGATATCGAACTGAATTTCGAATCCGATCCGAACTTCAACCCGCTCGGTTTTTCGACCCACGTGCGCACTCGCGATATTGATCGATTGCAACGCGGCAACATCGATGCCGAAACGGTCTTGCTGCGCTCGACATATTCAGGTATCGAGCAGCGTGAGCACATTGCGGTCACGCATGACACGGTGTGGCCGATGCAGGAAATGGAGCTGCTGAAAACCGCGGTCGCCCAGGGAAACCGACAGCTCCGGTTCAAGGCGTTCGATCCGATGCTCGGCACCAGTTTGCCGGTCGAGTTGAGCATCGAAAAAAACACAAAAGCCGTCGATCGCGATCTGCCGCAAACGTTGCATGTGACACGCACTGTGCAATATTCCGATCATGTCGCGATCACTTCGACCGACTTCGATGCCGCGTATCGACCGCAGCGTATCAGTACCGAAATATCTGGGCTGCAAATGCAACTGGTCGCAGTCACGCACGAGCAGGCAATGTCGCCGAATCAACCGCTGGATTATCTGAATCGCCTACTCGTGCGTTCGCCGTTTCACATCAGTCATGACCTTGCCCCCGAATTCCGTACCCCATAACCGAGGTCATGAGCCGGCTTGTTGGGTCTGATCGATCAGCCAGTGTTGCTCGAACTGCATCGGGCT
>JAYVLO010000088.1:0-11559 GCA_043759455.1 Pseudolysobacter sp. | reverse complement strand
TCGATGATTTCCTGGACGCGCGGGCTCGGGCTGGGGCGGCGCTTCTCGTCATAATCGTAGAAGCCCGCGCCCTTCTTCTGCCCCCATCGATCCATCGCGCAGAGCTTGTCGCGAATATTCTCGATACGGCCTGGATCGCGGTGCCAGCCGATGTCGACGCCGGCTAGATCGGCCATCTGAAATGGGCCCATCGGCATTCCGAATTCGACATGGACGCGATCGACCTGCTCGGGCGTCGCGCCTTCGAGCAGCAAACGCATCGCCTGCGTTTGGCGCGGAATCAGCATTCGATTGCCGATGAAGCCGTAGCAGACGCCCGCCACCACGGCGACTTTCCGAATTCGCTTGGCAAGCTGCATCGCCGTCACCAGCACGTCGGGCGCAGTCTTGGCACCGCGCACCACTTCGAGCAGCTTCATGATGTTGGCCGGCGAGAAGAAGTGAAGCCCGACCACGTCCTGGGGCCGCGAGGTCGAAGCGGCGATCTCGTCGATGTTCAAGTAGGAGGTGTTGGACGCGAGGATCGCGCCCGGCTTGGCGATCGTGTCGAGCCGCCCGAACACCTCCTTCTTCACGTCCATACTCTCGAACACCGCCTCGATGATAAGGTCGCAATCCGCCAGCACGGTGAAATCAAGCGTGGGGGTGAGCAGCCCCATCGCCTGGCCGACTTGATCCGAGCTCATCTTTCCCTTGGATGCAGTCGCCTCATAATTCTTGCGGATGGTGCCCGCGCCGCGATCGAGCGCGTCTTGCGCCATCTCGACAATAGTTACCGGAATTCCGGCGGACAGGAAGTTCATCGAGATGCCGCCGCCCATCGTGCCGGCGCCGATCACGCCGACCCGACGGATGTCACGCAGCGGCACATCGGCGCCGATGTCGGCGATTTTGCCAGCGGCGCGTTCGCCGAAAAAGCCGTGGCGCAGCGCCTTGGATTCCGGCGTCTGGATCAACCAAGCGAAGGCCTCGCGCTCGACCTGCATGCCTTGCTCGAACGGCTTCAATACCGCGGCTTCGATCGCATCGAGGCATTTGAGCGGCGCCGGATAATTCACCGATGCGGCGGTGACGGCGGTGCGTGCAAAACCGAGAAAACCTTCGGCGTTTTCGTGCTTGATTTTCCAGTCGCGCACCTTCGGCAATTTCGCGCCGCTGCTCGCGACTTCGCGCGCGAGCGCGATCGCCGCTTCCAGCGCATCGCCGTCGACCACGCGATCGAACAGCCGGGTCTTGGCCAGTAACGCCGCTGCCACCGGCGTACCGGAAACGATCATGTTGGTGGCCGCTTCCAAACCCACTGCGCGCGGAAAGCGCTGCGTGCCGCCAGCGCCTGGCAACAAGCCGAGTTTCACTTCCGGCAAACCGATTTGCGCGCGGCTGCTGGCGACGCGATAGTGGGTGCCGAGCGCGAGTTCTAGGCCACCGCCGAGCGCGAGTCCGTTGATCGCGGCCACCACCGGTTTGCTGCTGCGTTCGAACGCGGCGATCACAGTCGGCAGGGTCGGTTCCTGCTCGGCCTGTGGCGTGTTGAATTCGCGGATATCGGCACCGCCGGAAAAAGCGCGCTGGCCGCCGGTGACCACGATCGCGCGCACCTGCCCATCGTCCAAGGCCTTGGTCAACGATTCCACCAAGCCACGACGCGTGGCGATGCCGAGGCCGTTGACCGGCGGATTGGCCAGGGTAAGTACGGCAATGCCGTCATGGATTTCGTAGCTGACTGACATCTTTTTTCCTGTGTGGTTGGGAGGAATCGTTATGACGTATCGATGGGAGATTCGTGCCGCTTTTGTTGTGGCCGAGCAGCATGTTTGCAACGTGCAAGCGCTCGTGCGGTTCGGCTCATCCAGCGCGTTCAAGTTCCGTATAATGGAACTTTGTTCTGAACGCCCGATATCGTACCGTCAGCTCGCTGCTTCGACAAGAGTCCAGCATACGCTTGCGAATGTGAGTGCGGCCTTTTAGGATGCGACTCGATAACAGAACATAGTTCCGCATCACGGAATTAACTACCATCACTGACGGGATCTCGCATGGATTTCTCCTACACGCCGAAAGTCGAAGGTTTGCGCGCCGAACTCACGCGTTTCTTCGACCAGTACATTTATCCGAACGAAGCGGCGTATGTGCACGAAATCCAGCGCAACCGCGATGCTGGCAATGCGTGGATTCCGACCGAGGTGATTGAGCAATTGAAACCCCGTGCGCGCGAGCTCGGTTTGTGGAATCTGTTCCTGCCGCGCTCGCCACGCGCGCCGGAAGGATTGTCGAATCTCGAATACGCGCCGCTGTGCGAAATCATGGGGCGTGTGACGTGGGCGTCGGAGGTTTTCAACTGTTCCGCACCCGATACCGGCAACATGGAAACGATCGAGCGTTATGGCAGCGAAACACAAAAAGATCGTTGGCTCGAACCGCTGCTGGCTGGAGAAATCCGCTCGGCGTTTCTGATGACGGAACCCGCCGTGGCGTCGTCGGATGCGACCAATATCCAGTGTTCGATTCGCCGCGATGGTGACGAATATGTAATCAACGGCCGCAAGTGGTTTGCCTCCGGTGCGGGCGATCCGCGTTGCGCGCTGTACATCGTGATGGGCAAGACCGATCCTGACGCCGCGAGCCATCAGCAGCAATCGATGGTGCTGGTGCCGGCCGACAGCAAAGGCATCGAAGTGCTGCGTCCGTTGTCGGTGTTTGGTTACGACGATGCGCCTCACGGCCACATGGAAATCGAACTGCGCAACGTACGTGTACCGGTAGGCAATTTGCTGCTCGGCGAAGGCCGTGGATTCGAGATTGCGCAGGGAAGATTGGGGCCGGGGCGCATCCACCATTGCATGCGCATTATCGGCGCGGCGGAGCGTGCGCTGGAGCTGATGTGTCAGCGTGTGCAAACACGTGTGGCGTTCGGCAAGCGCATCGCCGATCACTCGATCTGGCACGAACGCATTGCCGATTCGCGTTGCATGATCGAACAGGCGCGGCTGCTGACGTTGAAGGCCGCATCGATGATGGACACAGTCGGCAACAAGGTCGCGCGCGCCGAGATCGCCATGATCAAGGTGGTCGCGCCGAACATGGCCTGCCAGATCCTCGACTGGGCCATCCAGGCGCACGGTGGCGCCGGTGTGAGCCAGGATTTTCCACTCGCGGGCCTGTACGCCGGCATCCGCACCTTGCGCCTTGCCGATGGCCCGGACGAAGTACATCGCGCGACGATTGCCAAGCTCGAACTGGCGCGGCACACGATCCGCACGACCGTATGAAAATGCTCGTGGCGCGGATCGGTCGGGAGTAGCGCATGGGCAGTCCGAAGCGCGCCATCCATACTTTTGCGCAGAATATCGACGACAGCCATCCGCAATTCGTCTGCGCCGTGGCGCGCGCGTTTTCGATCCTGCGCTGCTTCGAACAAGGTGCGCAATACCTCGGCAATCAGGATATCGCGCGGCAGACCGGCTTGCCGAAAACCACGGTATCGCGCTTGACCTTCACCCTCGCCGCGCTGGGTTATCTGAGCTACAGCGCCGCGCTCGAAAAATACGCGCTCGGCACCGCCGTGCTGTCGCTCAGCCACGCCTTGATCAAGGACAACGACGTGCTCGCGATCGCGCGTCCGCTGATGCGCGAACTGGCCGAATACACCCAGTCGGCAGTGATGCTGGCCGAGGGTGATCGCGACCACCACCGCATGGTGTTGCTCGAAGTCTGCCAGGGCGATGCAACGTTCCAGATGAACCTGGCGGTCGGTGCGCGCGTGCCGCACGGCTCGACCGCATTGGGTCGCGCTGATCTCGCATCGCGTTCGAATGAGGCCTTCGAGCGCTACCTTGTCAATCTCGAAAAAGAATGCGAACCGGGCTACTGGCCGCGCATTCGTGCCGGTATCGTACGTGCGCGACAGGACTACCAGACCTACGGATTCTGTTTCTCGATGGGCGACTGGAACGCCGAGGTTTTTGCGATCGGCGTACCGCTGGTTTCGGCCGACGGCAGCCGCGTGCTTGCATTCAACTGCAGCGGTCGAGTGTCGGTGATGACGCGCGAAAAACTGCTGCAGGATTTCGGACCGAAACTTTTGGCACTGCGCGACAAGGTGCTGCAGCGGACCGAGGGGCGGTTTTGATTTCCCTGCCTTGCTTGATCCAATCCGTGATTCTGCTGCTGACGCATTTGCTGAAACCCTGCCATTAAGCAGATTTAAAAGGATGCTGCCACGCCCGTTTTGTGCACCACCAAAATTCAGCGTGAAGGCAAATGCGGTCTGGCTGATGAAATCGAGCCTGCCCCAGCCTGAAACGTCTTGCGCGTTGCATCTCATGGCGGTCCGCAAGCGTCAAAAAACATGACAGAATTGCATGGCGATGGCATGAGCTCACAGTGTCAGGCGACAGCAATGATTAGCATTGACGGGTGCGCTGGCGTGAATACTTGGCCGGCTGCAGAAACCCGTGGCCTGTCGAATCCAACACGGCAGCGGGTCACACCCAGGTTCGACGCAGATCGTGTTCAATTTATCCAGAATGACAGGAGTCGCGATGACATGACAAAAGCGTGGATCAAAGGAATTCTCCTATTCATCGTTTTCTTCGCGATGACTGGTGCCCACGCTACGCAGACGTTTCAGCGTGGCGACTATGCATTTAATGTCGCAAGTACGCCGGACTGGGTGCAACTTCGCTCAGTGGCAGCTGCGTGGGATCCGCAAGCACCGGGACTGGCTGGCGAGCGTTGGCGCTATTGGCTGGTCGATTTCCAAGCCGATCGCCGCGCAGGAGTTCGCGTGCGTTATTACGATATGGCGTATGAGGCGGTCACTTCGGAATTAGCGGGCGATGCGGCAAAATTCGAGACCAATTTTTTCCCCGAATTCCAGCGACTGAATTTTTACGAAGTGTCTGTGCGGCGCGAAGGTGTGTGGCACGATCGTCTGGACCCCAAGCGCGTGACATTGGCCCGCCGCGAGACCAGCTTCGAACAGGACATGACGACCGGCGCTATCTCGGCGCTACTGGTTCTAGATGACGTTCGGGCCGGCGACGTGGTTCGCGTTCGTTACAGCATCGAAGGCGAGAACCCGATTCTAGCCGGACTAGACGATGAGCGTGTCAGTTTTGCGACCACATCGGTGATGCTTGAGCGAAGCATGCGCATTCTTTTTGACCCAGATGCAAAAATCGCGGTTCGACGACTTGATACAGCTCCCGAACCGGTCGAGAAAAAAAGCGAGGGTCTGCATGAGGTGCAATTATCCGTGCATGGCATAGCCGCTTTTCATGATGAAGGCGCGTACCCGGCGTGGTTTTGGCGCGTGCCTGAGCTGGTCATCTCTGAAAATCGAACCTGGGCTGACGTCGCGGCATGGGCCCGCACGCTTTATCCGGCTTACAAAACGTTGCCCCCAGATCTGGAGCAACGCATCGCGAACTGGAAGCACCTGGCCAGCGTTGATGATCGAATCTCAGCGGCGCTGCGAGCGGTGCAAGAGGAGGTTCGATATTTCGGCACAGAAATCGGCGAAAACTCGCATCGCCCAGCCGAGCCTGCCGATGCGTGGACAAAACGTTATGGCGATTGCAAAGACAAGGCGCGTTTGCTGGCAGCGATTCTGGATCGCTTGGGTATCGAAGCCTATCCCGCCATCGTGTCGGCAACGCATACCAAGGCAGTGGCCGATCTTCCGCCGGCCGCGTCGGCGTTCGATCACGTTATTGTCCAGGTAAAACTGACAGGTGAATCGATCTGGCTCGACCCGACCGCGACACAGCAGCGTGGACTCATTCGCAAACTGGATAGGTTGGACTTTGGCGTGGCGCTGCCGGTGTCACCGAGCACGCATGATCTGGTCAATGTTTCCGCACCGACTGCCGTTGATCGTGTCAGCGGCGTCGAACGCTACACACCGGCGGCGGACGGCAAGATTGTTCTGGACGTAGAGACGCGTTATGCAGGTAATGCGGCCGAACAATTGCGCCGCTCATTACGCGTGCACAACAAGGGTGAACTTGATCGCCGGTATGCCGATTTTTATCGAAAGCGCTATGGCGATGTCGAGATAAAAACCCCTGCGGAGATTCGCGAAATCGACGCAGAGGACAGCGTGGTGGTTCATTCGAGTTACACGCTTGCAGCCGCATGGGAACATAACACCCCGTCATCTCGGGTGATCGATATGTATGCCGATCTCATCGCGGAACGCGTCGGTTTGCCCAAGACCATGGTGCGCACGGCGCCATTGGCGATTGCACATCCTGCCGACGTTACGCAAACCGTTGAAATCCAATTTCCGACGGGCTGGCACTGGCTCGGCAAAGACGAGAAAAAAACCATCGACAGCGCGTTTGTGCACTACGAAAAAGAGATTCATGTCTCTGGCAATATCGTGCGCAATATCCAGCACTACACAGCGCGCGAGGATGCCTTGGACATAAAAGAGGCCAATAGCCATATCCAGCGCCTGCGCGAGCTCAACGACGCACTCAACCAGCGCATGGCATTCGTTCAATCAGAGCCCGATGATCAGAAACAACGCCGACAACGCCTAGAGAACGCCCTGCGCAACATCATGGATAACCAGCAAGACGATAGCCATGCACCGGCCCACCACTGACACGCGTGTCGCGCGTTGGGCACTGGTTGCTATTCTTGCCATCGCATATCCAGCCGTTGTAGCCGCAGCCGATATTCAGTCGCACGAAACGGTAAACGTAACGCCAGCAAGCGTCGCAATAAACACGGCCGAGGACGACAAGTTCATCCGGGAACTTTGGGATCAACTCTTGACCAATGGTGACCGGGAAAAGGTCATGGCCAGCTATGACGTGGTTAATCTACTCGGAGATGGTGACGACAAACTCGGGCCGCAGAGCTGTCGCGAGCAAGACGCCGCACTCGAAGAAGCCATGCGAGTGAACCCGGTGGGTTTGGCCGTCTGGTATATCGCGTATGAGTGCGCTGCGCAGTTGGGAAATGAATCTGCCGCCGCCCGGCGTCTGCAACGATTCGTGGCACTGGTTCGTTATGGTTTCGCCTCGTTGCCACCGGATCATGGCTTGACGCCGATCCGCGTGGTCAGTCCAATCGATATCGATATTTTCGTAAAAGCCTCGGGTCAAAAGTTGCTTTCCAGTGCCTACGATCCGTTCCGAGAAGAAGGTTTCCTGCCGCTGCGGCTGACCCTCTGGGATGCGCAACGTAAGCGCGAGCGCTGGATAAGTTTCGACTATCTCGACACCTACGCACGCCTATCGCGCGATAACAAATATTGGTCGTTTCCCTACTTCCGCCAGAAAACAGCCATCGGGTTACTGCGACGTTTCGCCGATGGTTATCCTGCGGCAAAAGGCGCCATCGATATCCGCGAGGCACTGGCGCAGCCTGATGTATCAGCACGCGTAGCAATATTGTCCCAACTCGCTGAAGAAGGGAATCTGGATGCTGCGATGATGATGGCAAATATCTGCGCGGCACCACAAACGCAGCACTGCGAAACGCAGGCCATCGATGCCTTGCTGCCGTTTGTCGAAAAGCATCACGCGACGGCGATGATCGCCCTCGCGCAACTGTATGCCATGGGCCGCGGAGTCGAGCAGAGCGATAGCGCAGCAAAAAAATTGATCGCCGCAGCGGAAGATCGTCTCGGCAACGGTTGGGGTGCGCTGATTTTCTGTGTGCGTTGGATTTCGATCGACCCGAGTACGCCACCAGCGCTGATAAAACCTGAGCTGGAGGCACTGGCGCGGCGCGGCAATCCCATGGCCGAAATGTTCATCGCGCTATATGCAGTCGACGCCGTCAGGAGCACGGGTCTGCCTTTGCCGAGCAAGGCATTTGGTGGTCTTGAAGATGCCGCACGCAAGGGGCTTCCGCTGGCCCAGGACACATGGGCGCTTGCTCTGATAGAGCAAGGCAAATTTTCAGATAGTGTCCCATGGCTCGAGCGCGCGGCAGCATTGAATCAGGCCTCAGCGCAGGCTTATCTCGCAGGAATCTACGAGGACGGATCCATAAAGGGGCGCGTACAAAAAAACCTGCCCAAGGCAATCCATTGGTACTCGCAGGCCGGCATCCGCGGCGATGTACCATCAATGCTGTGGATGGGTGATTATTATCTGGCGCAGGAGGACTCGGCAGAAAATCGTCTCCTGGCACAAGGGTGGTTCAAGAGCGCTGACCAGAAAGGCGATATCCACGGTGCCTTGGGACTGGCAAAAGTATATCGCCGGGGTGGTGGTATCGCGGATGGTGGCCCCGCTGACGCGATTGCGATATACCTGCACCTGTCGCAGACCAGAAACACTCCGGCCGAGCGACGGGAATGGGCCAACTTGCTGCGTCGAGGAAAAGACGTTTACAAGGACTTGAATGAAGCGCGTCGGATGTATGTGATCGATGCAAAAAACGGAGATCCAGACTCCGAGTTAGAGCTGGGGGAAATGCTCATTTCGGGAGAGATGGGAAAAGATTTGGTCGCCGAAGGTTTGGACTGGATTCGTAAAGCCGCTAACCAGGGCAATGCCATAGCGATTAGCGAGCTGGCCCACCTGACTTACCACGGCAAAGAGGTACCTGCAGACTTTCAGGAAGCATCACGGTTGTGGGATGTGGCTATTGCGAAGGGAAATCGGCACGCGAGGAACGATTTTGCCTGGGCGTTGTGCACTACTTCTGACCAAGACAAAGTCGATGCGAAACGCGGCCTGGCTCTGATGCGTGAACTTGGCGATGAGTCCAGGCTTCCGGTCGGGTATATCGATACGATCGGTGCCTGTTACGCTGCATCGGGTGATTTTAAACGCGCCCTAGAAAAAGAAAAAATGGCATTGTCGATGGCTCAACTAAGCCATTCTGATCGGAGTGAATTCATCGAGCGCGCCAAGCGAACCATTCAGATCTACGAATCGAATCATCGCCAGATCGAGTAGGCGAATAGATGCCGGTTCTAAAGCAGATCTATCTCGCTAAAAGTATCAATGCAGTTTGTAATGCGTGGGTCCATTGCTTGCTATTGAGCCAGAAAACTATTTGCTTGGTATCTCCGCTATGTAAATTTTTTATTCAGCTGTCGGCGATTTTCTGTGCTGCCATCATGGTTAAGCTGGCATGCCTAGCAGATGCGGCGCTCGCTTACCGAGTGCGGCGGCAATCGCGGCGAGTGCCGGAAAATCATCGAGGTCGACTTCCCCATTCGCCTGCACGCAAGCGAGGATTTCAGCGGCCAGATTATCGAGCATGACGACGTTGTCGCGTATGCGTTGCTCGAGTTCAACTGCATTGAGACTGTCGCGCAATCCGCGGTTGAGTTCGACGAACCACGGTCGCTGACACTGATCCAGCATCTGCGGCGGATTTTTGCCGATTGCGCTGCCGGCGGCGCGGCGCAGCAGTAATTGCACTTCGAGATTCAGCACTTCGCTCGCGGCGAGCGGCTGCTGCAAACGTATGAACAGCGCAAGGTCGGTGAGCCGTTGCTGGAAGAAAAACTGGCACAACACACCCCAGTAATAGGCGTAGTCCCACGTCACTTTTAGCGGCATGAGTTCGGCGTGGCCGAACATCGGATATTGGCCTTGGTACAGCGCCAGTGTGTTGCGGTAGAACGAAAAATACAGCTGCTCGTAGATGCGTGCCTCGCGGGCGATGTTTTCGCCGCGGCTGTCACGCGCGATCAGCGCGGTGATGTAGGTATTGCCGATCGCGATGAAGTCGCTGCCCGGTGAATAGAACGGGTCGAGAAACAGTCCGGCGTCCCCGGTCAG
Organism: Pseudolysobacter sp.; assembly: GCA_043759455.1. Taxonomy (GTDB): domain Bacteria; phylum Pseudomonadota; class Gammaproteobacteria; order Xanthomonadales; family Rhodanobacteraceae; genus Pseudolysobacter. The sequence continues at coordinate 1,798 of JAYVLO010000088.1, read as the reverse complement.
CGCCCAGCGATCGCGCGAGAAAACCTGCTTGCAGCCATGCGAAAAATGCCGCAGGAAAGCGAAATCCTGCAAGTGTTCACGACGTCCGTCGAGCTCGCGATAAAGGCGCGGCTGATGCTCGGCGAACCATGTCATCGCCTTGTCGAAGGTGTTGATCGTTTCCAGTGGATGCAAGCTCGCGTCGGCGACGATGCCGACCGAGTGCGAACCCGACGATAGCGGAATCAGCCACGCCCAATAACCCGGGCCACACAGATGATTGGTCGAGCGCCAGCGCTCGGCCGGTGTGCAGCGCGCGCGCCACGCGGGATCGTCCGACCAGGCATCGATGACGATGCGCTGGTCGATGCGAAACCAGATCGCGTTGGCATCGTGCGCATTGCTCTCGGCAAGATCGAGCTTGCGCTTGAGCAGGCCGGCGCGTCCGCTCGCGTCGATCAGCCAGCGCGCGTGCGCGGTGTGCTCGCTACCGTCGCGAATAAAACTGACGCTGTGTGATGCATTGCCGTTGGTAGCAAGCTCGATTGTTCGCACCGTCGCGTCGTCGATGAATTCGGCACCGAGTTCCGCGGCGTGGTCGGCCAGAAAGTTTTCGAAGATGCCACGATCGAGTTGATAACTCGGCGTCGGCAATACTTCACTCACGCCGAGTTCGGTGGTGTGATCGACATCGTCGCGACCCTCACTGAAGAAAAAACGAAAACCGAATTTGCGCAGCTGGCGATCATCCAAATGGGCCTTGAGCCCGAGCACGGTTTCGAAATAATGCGCGCCGATCTCGACCGACGACTCACCGACCTTGAACGCCGCTTCAGGTACCGGATGCCGATTACGCTCAAGCACACGCACCGTCAACGCCGGCAATTCGCGGCGCAACTGGATTGCCAGCGTCAGGCCGGCGAGGCCACCGCCGAGGATCAACACATCGCTGTGTTCGGTCTGCATCGACGGACTCCAATCGGAAAAACAAGCCGCGAGTTTAACGTGTGTGAGGTTCGCGCTGCTCGCCGACGCCTGGGTATCGGATGACGAAGGCGAACTCGAGGTCATGCGTCACCGATAACAAGCAGGTTGCTGAAGTCGCTACCCAGCATCGTGGCATCGAAGTCATGTTATGGATAAATTTGCGGCAATAGCGGTGCTATATCACCTGCACCCGACAGGCCGAAGGTAACGGCATACGATCCTGGCAATAGTCCGTCGAATTTGTAATTTCCGGATGGATCGGTATCGGCCTCACCCGCGACATGTCCATCAGTGCCAATAAAGTTGATTGCCTTTGAGGGCAGGGCCGCATTCGAGTCGGCGCGAGTCACCTTGCCGGCAATCGATGCGGATTGCAGCAAGCTGAAATTCACGCCGTTTTGTGGTGCGTACACTGGCAAGGACTGATTTCCCAGGCACGCCACACTTGTGCAATGAAGATTGGGATAAACCGTAATCAAATACCCGGGCTGCTGTGCGGCCAGAACGTATTGTCCTGAAGTATTTGCTGTGCCGAGCGTGGTTATCGAATAGTTACCATTCGACCCCGTGGTTGCCTGGCCGTCGATCTTGTACGTTCACTCCCCAGATTCGAGAATGACATGCCCGGCCTGGATAACTGCGCCGATAATCGGCTTGGTTTGCGAGTCGATGACTTGGCCGGAGAAAAGCGAAGCCGCCTGGGCATGTCGAGTTGCCGACAGCATCAGGAAAGTGCAGGGCGAGTTCAACTTTGAAGTGCAACGCATTTGAAGGATTGGTCGAACACCTCTTGAGGCGTGCGGAATCCTAACCGTTTTCGGGGCCGTTGATT
>JAYVLO010000087.1:0-2507 GCA_043759455.1 Pseudolysobacter sp. | reverse complement strand
TCTGGCGAATCCGCAAACGGTTGCGGCTGTAGATAACCGCTATCGAGAAAATTACCGACGCGCGAATGCTGCGCAGCGGCCACAGTTTCCCACTCGGCTTCGGTCGGCAACCGCGCACCGGCCCAGCGCGCAAATGCATCGGCCTCGAAAAAACTCACATGGCAAACCGGCGCGTGCGCATTCAACGCAACGCGTCCGCCCAGGGTGAACGAACTCTGCAGATCGTCCGACCAATACAACGGCCTTTGCCAGTTTTGCGCCTGTACGGTCGCCCAGCCTTCCGCCATCCATAAGGTCGGTGTTCGATAACCGCCGTCACGGATGAAATCACCGAACTCGGCATTGCTTATCGGCCGATTGGCGATGGCGTGGGATTGCAGCAAGGCGCGATGGCGCGGGCCTTCATTGTCGAATGAAAATTCATCGCCGGTATGGCCGATCTCGACGATGCGTTCATCGCCATAGATCCAGCGCAAAGGCGATGCAGATCCATCGCGTGATGCTAGCGCTTCGCGAAATATCGGCTCAAGCGGATTCAGCGAAAACGCGTGTTTGATATCGGTCAGCAAAAGCTCCTGATGTTGCTGCTCGTGATTCAGGCCCAGCAACACGAGTTGCCGCAACTCGGCATCCGCCTCACTGGTCTGCAGCAGCGTTTGCATCTGATCGTCGATACGCTGACGATACTCGAGAACTTCATCGAAGGTCGGTCGCGTCAGCAGGCCGCGTTGGGTGCGCGCATGCATCGGCCCGATCGACTGATAATACGAGTTGAACAGAAACAGCCAGTCGGCGTGCAGCGGTTTGTAGCGCGGATTGCGGCTCAGTACGAATTGCTCGAAAAACCAGCTCGTGTGCGCGAGGTGCCACTTAGTCGGGCTGGTTTCGGGCATCGATTGCACAACGGTATCTTCGGCGCGCAACGAGGTGCACAGCGCGCGTGTCGTGGCACGGATGCGTCGATAATGCGATGCGAGCGTTTCAGCGTGCGCAGCGGCAACGAAGTTCGTCAGCGGAACGGTCATGGTCTGCATACGCGAATCTGATTTTTGTGGGTCGGGGTTGAGTTAGGAACAGTGGTGTCGAATACAACGAAAGTACCGGCCGGGACCGACGATTTTGCAATAAACATCAATCTCGCAATTGGCGATGAAGGAAAGCTGGGAGATTCACATGAAACCCGCGAAGTCCGAGTGAAAAGCGCTGTGAAATGCGCCAGACCGCTCCGTTCAATCCGGCAGTGCGGCCAGCCCCGACTCAATCTTCTTGCTGAGTTTCGCGCGCAGCAGCGCATATGATTGCCGCACATGAGTTGCGAGCACGGCATCGCCGAATCGCTGCGGCTCGACCACTGATATCCAGAATGCACGCGCAATGTATGGTGCAGGCATCATGCCAGCCTGATCGCTAAGTTCGAGAAAACGCTCGGGCTCGACCTTGAACGATAATCGCCCGCGATCCGGACCGTGCAGACACAACATCACGAACATCTTGTTGGCAACGCTGAACACCAGATCGTCGTCCCATTTGATGCTACTGCTGACGCCAGGCCAATCGGCGCAGAGTTTTTCCAGGGCGCTGGCATCCATCAAAGAATAGTCCCGACAATATGCAGGATGTCACGGATAATCTCGCGCACGATACGTGTGATTTTCATGCGAGCAATCCCCCAATTTGACAGTGGCGCCAGGATGCCCGCCGCCGGGCTGCTATCGATATCGTAACCCGATTGAAGAAACGAACAACGCACCGCTTGAAGCTGAACGCCGGCTGGCAGAATTAGATGGCCTGCTCGAACCATTTGCGTCACGCTGTGTGCATGAAAAATTCAACGCCCTCCGCAATACAGGCGCGCGTCATGGCTCATGTTTCAGGTAGCAAGCGTCCACCGCCGCGCACAAGTCACAGCGCGCCCGTGCAGCCGACCACCGCGCACCATTTTGCGCGCGTGCGCAGTCGCAAGATCATCACCAAAGACGGCAGGACATTGATGCTGCGGGCGATCCGCGCGAGCGACGTCGTCGCACTGCAGCGGGGTTTCAATCGACTCACTCCGGACGAAGTGCGTTCGCGTTTTCTGCATCCGATTACCGGACTCAGTGACGAATACGCATTGCACTTGTGTGATGTCGATGCGGATTACGCCGTGGTGTTGGTGCTGATCGACCCCGATGGCACACCCGAGCAGGAAATCCGCGCGGTGGCGCGTGCGCACATCGACCCTGCCACCTTGAGCGCGGAATTTGCGTTGATCGTGCAGAAGCAGTTCAGCGGTCAAGGACTCGGCGATCTGCTGATGCGCCGATTGATCGCGGAATGTCGCAAGCACGGCGCGGTCGAGCTGTGGGGCGATGTGCTGGTCGACAACGGCGCGATGCTGGAGCTCTGCGAATTTGTCGGCTTCCAGCGTCACTCGCAAGCACATGACGATCCCGGCCTGATGCGCGTCACCATCGCGATTTGATCGGGTCCGCTGCGGCGGATGGGCACCGTCGCGCCGTCACCTT
>JAYVLO010000086.1:0-4122 GCA_043759455.1 Pseudolysobacter sp. | reverse complement strand
ACGCAGTTCGCGATTCAGGGCGAGAAGATTTTTATCCTCGAAGTGAATCCACGCGCGTCACGTACGGTGCCGTTCGTATCCAAGGCGACCGGCGTATCGCTGGCAAAAATCGCGGCACGTTGCATGGTCGGGAAATCGCTGGCCGAGCAGGGCGCCACGGTTGAGATGATCCCGCAATATTTCTCGGTGAAAGAAGCGATCTTCCCGTTTCTCAAATTCCAGAACGTCGATCCGATCCTCGGCCCGGAAATGCGCTCGACCGGCGAAGTGATGGGCGTCGGTCGCAGTTTCGGCGCGGCGTTCGCGCGTGCGCACGAGGCCGCGAATATCGCGGCGCCGAAAGTCGGCAAGGCGTTTCTGAGTGTGCGCGATGGCGACAAGGAACGTCTGCTGCCAGTCGCGCGCGAATTGTTGCGACGTGGTTTCAGTCTTGTCGCGACCAGCGGTACGAGTACGTTTCTGGCCGAGAATGGCCTCATTTGCGAGCGCATCAACAAGGTGCTCGAAGGTCGTCCGCACATCGTCGACCGGATCAAGAACGGCGAGATCGTTTTTATCGTCAATACTACCGAAGGCAAGCAGGCGATTTCCGATTCGTTCTCGATCCGCCGCGGCGCATTGCAACAACGCGTGACGTATTCGACGACGATCGCCGGTGCGCGCGCCTTGCTGCATTCGCTGGATTTTCGCGACAGCGGCGAGGTCAATTCGCTACAGGAATTGCACCGCGAACTTGCCGCTCAATAACCGCCGCGCGGCAACCTCAGCGCCGCGTCGCCAACTCGCTTACAATTGCTAATCACAGCAACGGATCGCGCGTTTTGCGCTGCGCTATCCGTCTGCGTTTTATCACTCATACACTCATAAAAATTTGTCGAGATCACCATGAAAAGAGCACCGTTGACCCAAAAAGGTGTCGAGCGCCTGCGCGCCGAACTCGATCGACTGAAGACCACCGATCGTCCGCAAGTCATCGCGCATATCGCCGAGGCGCGTGCGCATGGCGACCTCAAGGAAAACGCCGAGTATCACGCCGCGCGCGAACAGCAGGGATTTATCGAGGGCCGCATCCAGGAACTCGATGCCGCATTGTCGTTCGCCGACGTGATTGACATCAGTAAACTCAACGCCGGTTCGCGCATCGTGTTCGGCGCCACGGTCGATCTGCTCGAAGAAGGCGCGGAGAAGGAAGTCACCTATCAAATCGTCGGCGATCTCGAGGCCGATATTAAACGCTCGCTGATCTCGCTCAGCTCGCCATTTGCGCGTGCGATGATCGGCAAACACGATGGCGATACGGTCAAGTTTCAAGCGCCGAGTGGCTTGAAGACTTACGAGATTGTCGGCGTGCGTTACGAAGGCTGAGCGATCGGTTGACATTGCCACCCCGCGGCAAGGCGCCGGTATGTTGTATCTCTTGCTGCCGAACAAACACCGCTGCGCTGCCGATCCTGTTCTGGCGAATGGCGCGCTGTCGCGCTGGTTGGCGCAAGGCAATCAGCAACCGGTTCTGCCGGGCGGACGCGAGTCGATTCTGCGCACACGATTTCGGTTCGAGGGGTCACAAACTCCGGTCGCTGCGCTGACGCGCCAGCTCGACAAACAGGACGCCGGCAAACATCTGTGGCTGCGCGCCGATCCCGCGTATGTTCGTGCCGACATGGCCGCTGCGCGCATGCTCGCATGCGGCGAGCTCGGACTTACTCAGGACGAAGCCGATGCACTCGGCACCAGCCTGCAACCTTTATTCGACGAGTACGGATTCGTGCTCGAAACCACGACACCATCGCGCTGGTATGTGCGTTGCCCCGCAACTGATCGCTTGCCTGAATTCGCTGCGCCGGACACAGTACTGGGCGATGATCTTTATCTGCATATGCCAAGCGGCGATCTCGGAAAACGTTGGCGACGGCTGCTCAGTGAAGTACAGATCACGCTGCACAATCATCCGCTCAACACGATTCGCGCCGCGCGTGGCCAAGTGCCGATCAATAGTCTCTGGTTCTGGGGCGGCGGAGTGCTGCCTGAGTCGATAAAAACCGATTTGAATCGCGTGATCAGCCGGGACGAGGTCGTGCGTGCGCTGGCTGCGCGCGCGCAGATTGTTGCGTTGACTTTGCCAAGCAGTCTTGGGGAAATTACGTCGACGCAGGCGCATGAAGAATCGGTGATGCTTGATCTCGGCGAATTGCGCGACGGTAATGCGATCGAGCGCGACTGGCTGATGCCACTCGCCACTGCACTTAAAAACAGGTCGATCACAACGATCCAACTGGTGTTCGCCAGCGGTGAATCCTGCGTCGTGCGCTCAACCGATCGTTGGCGTTTCTGGCGGCGAATTCAACCGCTGCAAACAATTTCAGATGCCGATGAAATCGCGTCGATCATGGGCGGCAACGATGCCTCCGGTTGATATGTTTGCGCGTCGATGGGGTGCTTTGCTGTATCTATGGATCACGCGATGAGCGTCACCAAGATTCAGCGCCGAGTAGCGGCAGGCGAATCACACGGTTGGCCTGAAAATATCCATCCCGTACTGCGCCGCATCTACGCCGCTCGCGGTGTACTGCATCCGGGGGATGTCGAATATCGACTGGCCGCATTGCACACGCCACAATCATTGTCGGGCATCGCTGCCGCTTGCGAGCTGCTCGCAAATGCGCTGCGTGATGATTTGCGCGTCGTCATCGTCGGCGATTTTGATGCCGATGGTGCAACCGGCACGGCCGTGGCGATTCGCGGCCTGCGTGCGCTCGGCGCGCGGCAGGTGAGTTACCAAGTGCCGAATCGTTTTACGCACGGTTACGGATTGAGTCCGGCGCTGGTCGAAACCTTGCTGCCGCAGAAACCCGATTTGATCATCACCGTCGATAACGGCATCGCGAGTTTACCAGGCGTGGCCCTGGCCAAGACGCACGGCATTGCAGTGTTGATTACCGATCATCATCTGCCGGGTCTGCAGTTGCCCATCGCCGATGTGATCGTCAATCCGAATCTCGAAGAAGACCAGTTTCCGAGCAAGGCGCTGTGCGGCGTGGGCGTGATGTTTTATCTGTTGCTAGCGCTGCGCACACACTTGCGCAACAACGGCTGGTTCGCCGCGCGCGGTATCGCCGAGCCTGATCTTTCGATATTGCTGGATCTGGTCGCGCTCGGCACCGTGGCCGATCTCGTTTCGCTGGATTTCAATAATCGTATTCTGGTCGAGGCGGGCCTCAAGCGCATTCGCGCCGGGCGCGGTTGCGCGGGCATGCGTGCGCTGATCGATGTCAGCAATCGACGCGTGCAGGCGATCACCGCTGCCGATCTCGGATTTGCCTTGGCACCGCGCATCAACGCCGCCGGTCGACTCGAAGACATGGCGCTCGGCATCGAATGCCTGATCACCGACGATGCCGCGCGCGCGCAGGCCTTGGCCGCACAACTCTCTGCGATCAACGCCGAGCGCCGCGAGTTGCAGGTCACGATGGTGGAGCAGGGCGAAGTCTTGGTCGCACGCTGGCGCGCCGCGCACGGCGCCGACAAATTGCCGGTCGGTGTGTGTTTGTTCGAGCAGGACTGGCATCCCGGTGTGGTCGGTCTGGTCGCATCACGCTTGAAGGAATCGTTGCATCGTCCGGTGGTCGCGTGTGCTCCCGCAGGCGACGACAGCGATGAGCTTCGCGCATCGGCGCGATCGATTCCGGGGTTTCATATTCGCGATGCGCTGGCAGAAGTGGATGCGCGCCATCCGGGTTTGATCCTGCGTTTCGGCGGTCATGCGATGGCCGCAGGACTGAGCTTGCGCGCGCACAATTTGTACGAATTCGCGGCGGCGTTCGATGCGGTTGCAAGCGAGCGCCTTGCGCCCGAACAACTCGAAGCCGTGATGTTGAGCGACGGCGAGCTCAGCGCCGAAGATTGCACGCTGGCGCTCGCACAACAACTGCGTTACGCCGGACCATGGGGGCAGAACTTCCCGGAAGCGGTCTTCGATGGCGAGTTCGCGGTGGAGTCTTGGCGAGTCGTCGGCGAAACCCATCTGCGCCTGAAACTGCGACCTGTTTCCGGTGCCGCGGCGATCGACGGAATTCTATTCGGCGGATATCGCGGCAGTCCGCCGCCCGCACGGCTGCGCGCTGC
>JAYVLO010000085.1:0-3124 GCA_043759455.1 Pseudolysobacter sp. | reverse complement strand
GCCGTGCAGCCATTCGTTGACTTCATCCATGCTGACCTTGCCCGGATTCTTGTCGAGCAGATTGGCCTTGAGGTAATCGACGAACTGCGGCGTGGTGATACTCTGGAACGCAAAATGATCGAAGTAGCCGCGGATAAACGGATCGAACACCGCTCGACCGAATCGCGCTTCGAGGAAACGCAGGAACCAGTCGCCCTTGGTGTACGGCACATCGCTCAGGCCATCGTCGGGATCGAGTCCGTTGAGGTCGGGCACGAGGTGCTGATCGAGTTTCGGATCGTCGGCAAAACTACGGCGCAACGCATCGGTGCTGAGCTGAAATTCCATGAGGTCCTGATCGCGGCCGTAGATCGCCGCGACGATGCGTCCCTGTACGTAGGTGGTGAACCCTTCGTTGAGCCAGATGTTGTCCCAGCTCGCGTTGGTCACGAGATTGCCCGACCACGAATGCGCGAGCTCATGCGCGACCAGCGACACGAGGCTCTTGTCGCCCGCGAGCACGGTCGGCGTGGCAAAAGTGAGGCGCGGATTTTCCATGCCGCCGAACGGAAAACTGGGCGGCAGCACGAGAATGTCGTAACGGCCCCAGCGATATGCACCGAACAGTTTTTCGGCGGTCGCGATCATTTTTTCGGTATCGGAAAACTCGGTTGCAGCGGCTTTCACCACGCCCGGATCGGCGAAGATCGCGCTGCGCGGGCCGGTCGCCTGCACCGCCATGTCGCCGACGCTGAGCGCGAGCAAATACGACGGAATGCGTTGCGGCATGCTGAACTTGAAATCGCCGTCGAGCGCATGATTGATGTCATTGTCGGCGCTCATCGCGGCGCGCAATTCCTTCGGCGTGCGGATGTGCGCGGTGTAGGTGAAACGCACCGCCGGCGTATCCTGCAGCGGCACCCACGAGCGCGCGTGGATCGCCTCGGATTGCGAGAACAAGAACGGATGTTTCTTGCCCGCGGTCTGCAGCGCATCCAGCCATTGCAGGCCCGACGCATCGGGCGAAGTGTGATACGAAATGCGCACCTTGGCCGGCTGCGCACTCAGCGCGATATGCAGCGCCGAACCGAGAATCGCATTGGCCGGTTTGAGCTCGAATTTCAGCGGTGTGGTCGCACCCTTGGCATCTAGCGCCTCGACTTTTTCGATCGCCAGGTCACGCGTGTCGAGCACGAGATCGCGCGCCGCTTTGTCCTGCCAGTCCAGGCTCAGGTCGGCGTGGCCGGACAACACATGTTTGTCCATCGCGACATCCAGATCGAGATCAAGCGCGGTAACGCGCACCTTGTCCGGCTCGGCGTAGGAATGCGTATCGGCGGCGGACACAAACGGCGAAAACAGCAGCGGCAAAAAGCTGGTCAAACCAGCGAGCAGGCGACGGTGGGAAATCATGGCAGGCACCAGAGAAGTGAAGTGCCGAGTATGCCAGTTTCAGTGCGCGGATGGCCTGTGCCGGAAGGGCTTAGATAGACTAGATGCGCAAGCTCACAATACTCGCGAAAGCTAAATAGTACACACCGCCGCTCCGAGAGTCCTTATACGTCAGACCAATCTCTGCATGCTGATCACTGCCCGACTACTTTGGCGGTTGAGCTTCGCAACCCGCCATCAAGGTTTCTCCCGTAGGAACCAACTCCCAGTTTTGGATACTTATTCGCTGGTGATATTTAGCGACGAAGCTGTATCGAGTACAAGGCTTTACGTTGATCGGAAGGGACATCGTCGAAATCTCGCTATGTTGTCCCTTTTTTGTTGACGCGACTTGGAGCAAGTGAAAGCCAGGTTTCAGCCGCTCGGTTGTCCTGCCATCAAAACGGGCCATGCCGTCGATGGCCACGACGATGACATCGTAAACGTCGGGGTCAGCCCGCTTAATACGTTGCCCATCAAACTCTCCCCACTGCATCGTTGCGCAACCGGACAGTGCCAAGCAACAAAGGATAAAAACATACTTCATAAATTTCTCCATAAATTAGGAAACTCCAAGAGACTGCCGAATCCTAGTCTTCAACACAAAGAACCAAGATCAAGCGTGTCGCGCTCAAACCCGATATCCGCGATGAATCGCCACAATCCCTGCCGACAGATTACGCACATCCACACGCGCAAATCCCGCCTGTTCGAGCATGCCTTTGAGCACCGCCTGGTTCGGATGTTTGCGGATCGACTCGGCGAGATATTGATAGCTGTCCGAGTCATTCGCGAACAACTTGCCAAGGCGCGGCAGGATCTTGAACGAGTGGAAATCGTAGAGCGGCTTGAGAAATTCGGCGCGCACTTCGGAGAATTCCAGCACCAGCAGACGACCACCGATTTTCAGCACGCGGTGCATTTCGCCGAGGGCTTTCTGCTTGTCGGTGACGTTGCGCAGGCCGAACGCGATCGTGACGCAATCGAAACTCTTGTCGGGAAACGGCAGCGCCTCGGCGTTGAGTTGCGCGAACTGCAGATTGCCGTGCAGGCCGCGATCGAGCAGACGATCACGCCCGACGCCGAGCATTGCGCCATTGATATCGCCGACCACGACATTGCCGCGCGGGCCGACACGCGGCAGCATCAGTGCGGCGATGTCGCCGGTGCCGCCAGCCAGGTCGAGCACGGCATCGCCTTCGCGCACGCCGCTGGTCGCGGTGAAATAGCGTTTCCAGATGCGATGCACGCCGAACGACATGAGGTCGTTCATGAGATCGTATTTGCTCGCAACCGAGGAAAATACCTGGCCGACGAGCTGCTGTTTCTGCTCGACCGGCACGTCGCGAAAGCCGAAGTGCGTAGTGGGTTTTTGGTCGTCCATAAGCGAATGGTAGCAGGCGAACCCGCTCAGACGGAACGCGCGTGCCCGGCCTGTGCCAGTGCATCGAGATATTGCTGCTGATATTCAGCCTGATGCGTGCCGAGATCGTACAAGGTGCTCCACGAAAAAATGCCGGTATCGTGGCCGTCATCGAAGCGCAGCAGCACGCCGTAGTTGCCCATCGGCTCGATCGCAGTGATGTTCACATGCTGCTTGTTCAATTGCAGCACGCGCTGGCCCGGGCCGTGACCTTGCACCTCCGCGCTCGGCGAATGCACGCGCAGGTATTCGCACGGCAGGCGAAATGTTTCGCCGCTGTCGAAGCTGACT
>JAYVLO010000084.1:0-26262 GCA_043759455.1 Pseudolysobacter sp. | reverse complement strand
TCGAGCGTGTAGCGCGCCCGTGTTGTCTTCGTCATGTCGTTCTCCTTGCGTGGATTGAATCACACGGCAAGGGGTACGTTTCTCGGGGGCAAGGTCAGTCATGAGGCAGCGACGCAGCATATTCGCTACACCCTCGCCTTGCGTGACGGTGCGCCGCTCGATCCACCGCAAACTGGCGAGCAACGCGTACGCCACGATGCGGCGGCCACCATCGTCGATGTTTGCACGCAGTGCGGCAACGAAGCGCACGAGGATAAACCGGCAGTCGAAACCTTGCAGCCGAATCCATGGCTGCAGAGCGATGCGGCGGAAATCCGCGCGATTGCCGAGCGTGTTGGTAGCGATGCCGATCCGCGCAAACGCATGCGTGCGCTGACCGCTTACGTGCGCGACCACATGCGCGGACGCAGCGAATTTCTCGGTTATATCTCGGCACTCGAAGCGATCAAGACCGGCAACGGCGACTGCACCGCCTACGCTTTATTGCTCGCCGCGCTGGGGCGCGCGGCCGGCGTACCAACCCGTGTTGCAGTTGGCTTGGTCTACGATCCGCGTTTCAACAATCGCAACGACGTGTTCGTGCCACATGCATGGGCGCAGGCGTGGATGGCCGGACGCTGGGAAAGTTTCGATGCCGCCACCGAGGGTTTCGACAGCACGCATATCGCACTTGCCATCGGTCAGGGCGATCCGTCGCGATTCAGCACGGCGATGGGCACATTGGCAGAAATGGAAATGCGCGCGGCGGTCCAGGTAGCGACCAAATTCGCCACGCAAAAATAACTGCGTGCCAGGCACCGCCGGTTTTTCAGCGATGCCGTTGATGCTTGTAGCGTTCTAGCGTGAGCCACCCCTCGCCGCATCGATGGCTGACGCCTGCGCCGCTGGCTCATCGGAATCTTCGATGATCACAGGCAGCTCCGGCGCGCGGGGCCCGACAGAAAAATTCACACGTTCAGCGCTACGTGGATTGCTGATCCCACCCACCGTGATAGTTTCAAATCCGCCCAGTCCCTTGGCCGAGTCCGTATCGCTGCTGTTCGCGCGCATTGCCGTCAGGGCCTCGTCCAGTGTCGCCGGTGGAGTGGATTGCGCCATCGCCGCAGTCGACATAACACCGACCGTCGCGGCCATTACCCACGCTGCCGTCGCCCGCGGGTGATTGCTCGGAACGGTGTAGGCAACACAAACGGAGTCCTCGCAGCCCGCGAGAAATTCTTCGCGCGCTAATTCGCTCATCGCCGACAGGTTGTGCACATGTCGCTGGCATTGGCCGCAATCGAATCCTGCCGCACCCGGCATGCGATCGAAACGCAATGGGCACGGGCTATCGATACGTGGGAACGTTGCCATGATTTATCTCCGGTAATGCGCCAAAACGGCGCGCCTGCAGTAAAACGCGGCGGCAGGCGCGACAGGGTCATTTGTCCGCTACAACGTCGTCGCCTTGAACGTATCGCAACGGCCAAGATCACCGCCATCGAACCCCGTGCGGAACCAGCGCTGGCGCTGTTCCGAGGTTCCGTGCGTAAACGAGTCGGGCGAGGCATAACCGCGCGACTGTTTCTGCAGTCGATCGTCACCCACCGCACTCGCCGCATTCATCGCCGCTTCGATGTCGCCCGCTTGCAACCACTGCAACTGCGCCTGCGATTTGTTCGCCCACACGCCTGCAAAACAATCGGCCTGCAATTCCTGGCGCACCGACAAACCAGTCGCACCTTCCATCGCCGCGCCACGTGCGCGCTGTTTCTCGACCGCGTCGAACACGCCGATCAGATTCTGCACGTGATGGCCGACCTCGTGCGCGATCACATACGCGCGTGCGAAATCGCCGCTGGCATGGAAGCGCGTGTCCATCTCGTGGAAAAAATCGAGGTCGAGATAAACGCGCTGATCGCCGGGGCAATAAAACGGCCCCATCGCCTCGGATGCCTGGCCGCATGCCGAGCGCACGCTGCCATGAAACAGGTCGAGCTTGGGCCGCTGGTATTGCGATCCGTTCCCCTTGAAATATGCTTCCCAGACATCCTCGGTGCTGGCGAGGATCACGCGCACGAACTTCGTCTGCGGATCGCTGCTGGTCGCCGGCTGCCCCGCTGGCGGTGCGACGCGCGGCGTCGATTGCACACTGCTGACATCGCCGCCATTGCTCAGCAACGACAAGATTTCGAGCGGATTCTTGCCGAGCAACAGGCTCACGACCACGACGATGGCGATGCCGCCGAAGCCAAGATGAAAGCCACCGAAGCGCATGCCACCGCCACCGCCACCATCCCCACTACCGCCGCTAGCATTGTCCTCGACTACGTTGTCGCTTTCGCGGCCTTTCTGCCAATCCATAAATAGTCCTTTGCGCGGCGCTGGGATGAGGGTTGATTACGCGGATGAACACTACTCCGGCATACGCTGCAGTGGCAAGCGTCGATGCCGTTCGATCGGAGTTTTGTGGCGTTTCGATGTGGCCTAGCGGTTTTTCTGCATGCTGATCGGCAGGCGTTGTACGACGAGTTCGATATTGACGCTGGTGTTATCACCCATCAACTGAATCTCGCCGTCCTGGATCAGGCATTGCAGCTGCATATTGCGATTGGCCAGCGCCGCGATCTGCTGCACGCAGGTCGCCGGCAGATCGATCACGCTGAGATTCTTGCTGCGCTCGAGTGCCGGGGCGATTTTGTCCCACCAGATTGCCGCGCTGCGGCCGCTGTAGCTGTAGACGATAACCTGCCGCGCGCGACCACACGCCTGGCGAATGCGCTGCTCGTCGGGCTGGCCGATCTCGATCCAGACATCGATCGCGCCGGTCAAATCCTTCTGCCACAGATCCGGCTCCTCGTCATCGCTCAGGCCTTTGCCGAACGCCAGAAACTCATGCGCATTCAGCGCGAACGCGAGCAAACGCACCATCAGGCGCTCGACGGTTTCGGACGGATGCTGTGCCAGTGTCAGGATATGCGACGCGTAATAATTACGATCCATGTCGCTGATCTGCAGATCGGCTTTGTAGACGGTTGCTTTGGGTGCCAAGGGAGTTCTCGTGTCAAGGTTCGCGCGCAAGGATGACGACCTGGCGCAGCCGACGCAAACATTCCGCCGACGTCGCGACCACCCACGTTGGTTTAACGCCGCATGTCACAATAGTATTCTCATGCCAAACCGTACATTCCACCCCGCCGTAGCCGCGTGGTTCGAGCGCACATTCAGCGCGCCAACCCCCGCGCAAGCGCAAGCGTGGCCGGCGATTCAATCCGGCCGGCACGTGCTGATCGCCGCACCCACCGGTTCGGGTAAAACCCTCGCCGCATTTCTTGCCGCGATCAATGCGCTGATTCAGCGCGGCATGCAGATGCCGTTACCCGACGAAACCGTGCTGGTCTATATCTCGCCGCTGAAAGCGTTGTCGAACGATATCCGCATCAACCTCGAAGCGCCGATCGCCGGCATCCGCGAAGAGCTGCTGCGCCTTGGCCTGCCCGATGTCGAAATCCGTACTGCGGTGCGCACCGGCGATACGCCCCAGGCCGAGCGCACGCTGATGCGCAAGCGTCCGCCGCATATTCTCGTGACCACACCGGAGTCGTTGTACATCCTGCTCGGTTCGGAATCCGGTCGGCAGATGCTGGCGAGCACCCGCAGCGTGATCGTCGATGAAATTCACGCGCTCGCGCCGAACAAACGCGGTAGTCATCTGGCATTGTCACTGGAGCGCCTCGAAGCGCTGTGCGAACGCCGCCTCGTGCGCATCGGCCTCTCGGCAACGCAGAAACCGATCGAGGAAGTCGCGCGTTTTTTGGTCGGCAACGGCAGCGTTTTGCCGAACAGCGCGGCGGATTGCGAGATCGTCGATACCGGACACAAGCGGTATCGCGATCTGGCGATCGAAGTGCCGGCCGCGCCGCTCGAGGCGATCATGTCCGGCGATGTCTGGCAGCAGGTTTACGATCGTCTCGCCGAGCTGATCGCGAGTCATCGCACCACGCTGATTTTCGTCAATACACGACGCATGGCCGAACGTGTCGCGCGCTATCTCAGCGAACGGCTCGGCAAGGATGCGATCACCTCGCATCACGGCAGCATGGCCAAGGATCAGCGACTCGATGCCGAGCAGCGCCTGAAGCGTGGCGACTTGCGTGCGCTGGTCGCCACCGCATCGCTGGAACTCGGCATCGATATCGGCGCGGTCGATCTGGTTTGCCAGCTAAGTTCGCCGCGCTCGATCGCCGCGTTTCTGCAACGCGTCGGGCGCTCCGGTCACGCCGTCGGCGGTACGCCAAAAGGCCGGCTGTTTCCGCAGTCGCGCGACGATCTGGTCGAATGCAGCGCGCTGTTGCACGCCGTGCACGAGGGCGAACTCGATACCCTGAAACTGATCCGCAAACCTATCGACGTGCTCGCGCAGCAGATTGTCGCCGAAGTCGCGAGCCGTGATTGCGACGAAGCCGAATTATTCGAACTCATGCGCCGCGCATATTCGTTCGCCGAACTCACGCGTGATGAATTCACCGCAGTCGTGCGCATGCTCGCCGAAGGTTTCACGACGCGACGCGGCCAGCGTGCGGCTTACATTCATCGCGATGCCGTCAACGGTGTCTTGCGCGCACGCCAGGGCGCGCGGCTGACCTCGATTACCTCCGGCGGCGCGATTCCCGATACCGCCGATTATCAGGTCGTGGTCGAGCCGCAATCGCATGTCGTCGGCACGGTGCACGAGGACTTTGCGGTCGAGAGTCTGGCCGGAGATATTTTCCAGCTCGGCAATACCTCGTACCGGATTTTGCGCGTCGAGCGCAGCGTGGTGCGTGTCGAGGATGCACAAGGCGCGCCGCCGAGTATTCCGTTCTGGCTTGGCGAAGCGCCCGGTCGCAGCGACGAACTTTCGTTTGCAGTATCGCGTTTGCGCTCGCAGGTTTCCGAGCGTCTCGCTACAAGTATCGGCAGTGCGATGGGGTGGCTGACCAACGAGATCGGCATCGCACCCGCAGCGGCACAGCAACTGGTGGATTATCTCGGCGGCGCGAAGATTGCGCTCGGATTGTTGCCAACGCAAACCGATCTCGTCATGGAGCGTTTTTTCGACGAATCCGGCGGCACCCAACTCATCATCCATGCGCCGTTCGGCAGCCGTATCAATCGCGCCTGGGGCCTGGCGCTGCGCAAGCGTTTTTGCCGCAAGTTCAACTTCGAGTTGCAGGCGGCCGCGACCGAAGACGCGATTATTCTGTCGCTATCGACCAGCCACAGTTTTCCGCTTGAAGATGTCGCGCGCTATCTGCATTCGTCATCGGTGAAAGATGTACTGATTCAGGCCTTGCTCGACGCACCGATGTTCGGTGTGCGCTGGCGCTGGAACGCCGCCACGGCGCTGGCCTTGCCGCGTTATGCCGGCGGCAAGAAAGTGCATGCGCAAGTGCAGCGCATGAAATCGGAAGACCTGCTGGCGACGGTGTTTCCCGATCAGGTGGCGTGTGCAGAAAACCTGGTGGGCGAGCGCGAAATTCCGCAGCATCCGCTGGTCGACCAGACGTTGCACGATTGCCTGCATGAAGCGATGGATATCGATGGTCTGATCGTGCTGTTGCATGCACTGGAGCACGGCGAAATCCGCATTGTCGCGCGCGAACTCACCGCGCCTTCGCCACTCGCTGCGGAAATTCTCAGCGCCCGTCCGTACGCATTTCTCGACGACGCGCCGCTCGAAGAACGCCGCACCTTGGCGGTGTCGAGCCGGCGCTGGACCGATCCCGACAGCGCCGAAGATCTCGGCCGCCTCGATGCCGATGCGATCATGGCTGTGCGCGAGGAAGCGTGGCCCGAAGCGCGCAATTCTGACGAGTTGCACGATGCATTGATGGGTCTCGGATTTCTCACCACCAGCGAAATCAGCACCACGACATCGTGGCCCGCGTCTCTCGAAAGCCTGTTGCTGCAACGGCGCGTAACACGGCTGCGTTTGCCTGCGGAAAGAATGCAGGAAATCTGGATCGCCGCGGAACGTCTGCCGCAATTCATGGCGGTATTCCCGCTCGCCACGCGCGAACCGCCGATCGACGCGCCACAGGAATTCGCGGCCATCCCGTGGGCTGCGGAAACCGCGCTGGTCGACATCGTGCGCGCACGCCTGAGCGGGCTCGGCCCAACGCATGCACACGTGCTCGCTGAATCACTCGTACTGCCCGACGGCGATATCGAGGCCGCGCTGCTCGCACTCGAGTCCGAAGGCTACGTCATGCGCGGACATTTCAGTGCGCCATCCGGCGTCATCGAATGGTGCGAGCGTCATCTGCTCGCGCGCATCCATCGTTACACCGTCAAACGCCTGCGCCGCGAGATCGAACCGGTCGAACAACGCGACTTCATGCGTTTCCTGTTCGAGTGGCAGCGCGTCACGCCCGGCAGCCAGGTCAGCGGCCCGGATGCGCTCGCAAATATTTTGGCGCAGCTTGAAGGTTTTGAAGCAGCCGCGGGTGCGTGGGAATCGGAAATTCTGCCGGCGCGCGTGAGCGGTTACGAGATTTCGTGGCTCGATGATTTGTGTACTTCAGGCCAGATCACGTGGACACGTTTGCGCGCGGTCGCCAATGCGCAGCAACGCGAACATCGCGGCAACGGCCCGGTGCGCGCGACGCCGATCGTGTTGCTGCAACGGCGCAATCTCGCGCAGTGGAATACGCTTGCCGCACGCGCCACCGACGATGCCGCCACGAACCTGTCATCGCGCGCGCAAGCGGTTGCCGATCATCTCGCAAGTCACGGCGCGTCGTTCTTCACCGAGCTCATGGACGCCACGCGCCTGCTGCATACCGAACTCGAAGACGCGCTCGGCGAACTCGTCGCCGCGGGTCGTGTCAACTCCGACAGTTACGCCGGTTTGCGTGCGTTGCTGGTGCCCGCATCGAAACGCGCATCGGCGCATTCGCGACACGGTCGCCGCCGGGTGTCGCTGTTCGGCATCGAGCACGCCGGACGCTGGACGCTGGTGCGGCGCGCGGTAAACACCGAACCCACCGATGCTCAGAAAAAAGGTTACGCGCCCGAACTCATCGAGCAGATCGCGATGACCTTGCTGCGCCGTTACGGCGTGGTGTTCTGGCGTCTGCTCGAACGCGAGGCGGCATGGCTGCCGCCGTGGCGTGACTTATTGCGCGTATTCCACCGGCTCGAAGCGCGTGGCGAAATCCGTGGCGGACGATTTGTCGCGGGATTGTCCGGCGAACAATTCGCGCTGCCCGACGCGATCGGTGTGATGCGAAAAATCCGCCAGCAGGACCGCAATGGCACCCTGGTCAATCTCAGCGGCGCCGATCCGCTCAACCTGGTCGGCACCGTGCTCGCCGGCAGCAAGGTGCCGACGTTGATCGGATCGCGTATTTTGTATCGCGACGGCGTAGCGATCGCAACGCTGGTGGCAGGCGTGTTCACGCCGCTCGAAGCCATGGATGAAGCGGCGGAATGGACGGCGCGCAATCAGTTGTTGCGGGATACGGTATCTTCCACAGCTATCACGAATATCTAAGGATGCTCTGATTTATTCCCCGTTTCCGGCATCATAGCGTCACCTTGACGCACGCTGCCTGCTCGATGAAACAAACAACCTTTGCTTCCCTGAATTTCGCCGCGAAGAAGAAGCCGACGCGACGTGAACAGTTTCTCAGCGAGATGGAACGGGTCGTGCCGTGGAAGGCGCTGGAAGCGCTGATCGAACCGCACTATCCGAAGAGTGTCCGTCGCGGTCGCCCACTGATGCCGCTCACGCGGATGCTGCGCATCCACTTGCTGCAGCAGTGGTACGCGCTGAGCGATTCGGCAATTGCTCCTGCATTGCTCTACCTCGGGCATTCTTGCCCTCGCCGGCGATGGAAGACGCGTTGTACGAGATCGAATCGATGCGCTGGTTTATCGGTGTGGAGCTGAACGAGGATGCGATTCCGGACGAAACAACGATCCTGAAGTTTCGTCGACTGCTGGAGACGCACGATCTGTCCGCGAAGGTGTTCGATGTCGTCAACGCGCATCTGGGCGAGAAGAATCTCCCGTTACGCCAAGGCACGATCGTAGATGCCACGATCATCCATGCGCCATCTTCGACGAAGAACGCGGACAAGGCGCGCGATCCCGAGATGCACCAGACCAAGAAAGGCAACCAGTGGTTTTTTGGCATGAAGGCGCACATCGGCGTGGACGCCGAATCAGGACTCGTACACACCGTCACGACCACGCCGGCGAATACCGCCGACGTCACCGAAGTGTCGAAGTTGCTGCACGGCAAGGAGCAGCGGGTGTATGGCGACGCCGGTTACATCGGTGCGGACAAGCGTGCCGGCAAGCGCGGGCGCATCTGGCGCATCGCGGCCAAACGGGGATCGGTTCGTGCGCTGCCCGAAGGCGAATTGAAGGAGGCCACGAAGCATCTGGAATACCTCAAGGCTGCTGTTCGCGCCAAGGTCGAGCATGCGTTCCGGGTGATCAAGCGACAGTTCGGGTATTTGAAAGTGCGCTACCGCGGGCTGGCGAACAACACAGCGCAAGTATTCACGTTATTCGCGCTATCCAATCTGTGGATGGCGCGACGTCGCTTGTTGGCGATGGCATGACCCTGCAAGGGGTAGAAAAGTAGATCACCAACACGGTTCACCGCGATTGAGCGATCGAATGCACTAGGGACTTGCGTTCCAACGCGCATGAAAGTGTTGCGCAGAGAACGAATTTCTTCAAAGCGTTTTGATCAGAGCATCTCTAAATGCAATAGCTCGTCGATCGGCAATGCAAAGTATACTAACCAATACAGAATAAATCATAACCGCTCGATGTTACCGAGGGAATGTGCATTTATAGATACGAAAATCTGCGCTCTTCCATCTACGTCGCCATGCCCCATTTTGCTATTTAGCAATCCTCGTACACATCTTCGCAAAAATTTATTTCTTTTCCAAAATTGAAATCTGAAGTAGAAAGAAAAATTGTCTCTCCTGAACATTGCTTGACTAAGCGGGTAAGTTAGCGGGAATATCTGGTCTGGTGGTAGCCCCACCAAATCTTCTGGCTTCAGATAGAAAACTCATGGAGGAAAAATGAAAATAAAGAAAATTTCCCTACAGCGCTATAAAAGAATCCTCGACGTAGAGATCGACCTCTCCGACGTTAACGTGCTAGTGGGCAGCAACAATAGCGGAAAAAGTAGCGTTTTACAGGGGATTCATTTCGCGATAACAGTAGCAACTACTGCCCGACAGCAAGGACAATCGACATTTGCAAGCGATCTGCTCCCTTACAATCCGACTCCGGATTTTAGTATATTGCGGAACGGCGCACCCTACTTAAATCATGCTGGCTCGGGGGATAGCAATTTAAAATTATATTCTGATTTTATAAAAGACGATGAAACATCAGAAGAATCTTTCTATTCAATAACTTTATATAAGGGGCGAAACCACGGAAATATCGGATGCAATCGCGAAGGTGACTATCCACGCCTAGGTGCGGAAATAACTGATGCCATCGATTTATATAGTATATATGTACCCGGCTTAGCGGGAATAGCTCAACATGAGGAACTTAGAGCAAAAGCGATAGTAAGGAGAGGAGTCGCAAGCGGGGATGCAAATTTGTATCTCAGGAACATAATATATTATATTGAGAAATCTAATAAATTAGAAGAATTAAATTCTCATCTTTCCACGATATTTCCTGGAGTTAGTGTTAAAACAGAATTTGATGAAGATAAGGACTATCGACTCAACGTTCAAATTAGCTCCCCCAGAGGAAAGTACCCTATAGAACTTAGCGGAACAGGCTTGCTTCAAGTCTTACAGATATACTCTTACATAACTTATTTTTCGCCAAAACTTTTACTTCTCGACGAACCTGATTCGCACCTACATCCAGATAATCAGGCTGAATTGTGCCAAGCCATAACTGAAATCGCGCAAACGAAAAAATGCCAGATATTGTTATGTACTCATAGTCGCCATGTTGTTGAGGAATTTTCCGGATCAGCCAACTTCATTTGGCTGAAAGACGGCACGGTACAACAGCAAGGAACCGAGATCGAGAAACTTCCGTTATTGCTTGATCTCGGCGCTCTCGATAGCTTCGATAAATTACGCTCGGGACAGACAAGATTACTAATCCTTACTGAGGATCGTGACAAGAATTTTCTTGAATTTTTGTTAATACAAAATGGTTATTTGATGAATGAGGTTCTTGTATATAGTTACAAAACCTCTTCAAATCTAGAAGGAGCTATTTTATTCGTTGAATTTTTGGTAGGAGTTGCTCCGCTTTGTAAAGTAATGATCCACCGCGACAGGGATTTCATGACACAAGAAGAGTCAACTAAAATCGAAAATAACATTCGGGAATCAGGTGCAATTCCATTCATAACACGTGGCAGCGATATTGAAAGCTACTTCACCTCGGCGAGTCACTTACGTGCAGCATGCGAAATTACCGAAGAAGAGGCAAGCAATTGGCTGAACGAGCTAGCGACTAAATATCATAATGAGCTACAACTTCAGCTAACGCGAAAAAGAGATGATATCAAAAGCAAAATGTATCGAACTGATAAAAGCTCCTGCCCTGATACCCTTCAATTGATTGGTCAGGACATTCCTTTGCCAGAGAGCAAGCGAAAAGGAAAGTTTATGCTGAGCAAAATTAGGGGCGATATTTGTAAAAAAATTGGTCGCGCGGCAGAGTTGAAGGTACCTTCTCAAAATTTATACTGCCTAAATTTGCAACAAATTAAAAATGAGGTATGGCCGGCTATGTAGATCACGCAGGGTGGGCTTGTAGGCCACCATCCTGCCTGGGACCGGAGGAAATTCCTTGTTGAGACGAAAGGAGTAAGTCCCCTTTCGGGGCGACTCAGTAACTCAATGCCGCGCAGCGATGATGTCGCTCAATCGATCCTTGCTGCCGGTGACTCTTTCGAGATGCGGATAACGCAGGCCATCGTGGTAGTCAATGTGCAGCGTTTCGTAGTGATCGAGATTCTCGATCAGCACATCAATCGACTTGGCGTTGCCCTTGGCCGCAGTGATTGCGTCCTTGAGTTCGTCGGTGCTGAAGTTGATGCCGTTGACCGCGATCAGTTTCATGCCGGCGGCGAGGCCGGCCTTGAACGCGGGGCCGTTCCACAGCACGTCGCTGATGCGACCGTCCTTGCTACTGAGGCTGAGGCCGAGCGAATAACTGAAGTCGGCGAACTTGCGCTGTCTCTGCACGTCATCGCCATACAGATTCGGCTTGTCGGTGTAGACCAGTTTCCAGCCCGCGCGCGTAATACCATCGAGTGGCGCGCCGGGGCCGCGGCCATCGAGTCGCATACGCAGGAAGCCCGCCCAATCGAACTTCTGCACGCCGTCGAGGGTTTTGACGACGTCGTCGAAGGTGTAGGTCAGCGGCGCGATACGTCCGTTCTCAACGCCGAAAAATGCGTGCGCGAAATCATCCAGCGAACGTTTGCCGCCGCTGAGTTCGCGAATTTTGGTATCAGCATCGAGCCAGATCAACTGACCTTCGGAATAATAATCCTGCATGCGCTGCCAGTTGCTCCACGGCAGCGCGCGCTTATAGGCGAGGATCGGCTGAAACGTCGTGTCCTGCAGGTTGCGCCAGACACGTCCTTCGCGATGATCGAACGTAGCCGCCACCAACGCGAGCGATTCGCGCGCCTGCTCCGCATTGAGCAGACCGGCGCGCGCCGCGAGTACGTTGCCCCAGTATTGCGTCTGGCCTTCGTACACCCAGAGCAAACTGTCGCGCATCGGCACGTTGAAATTCGGCGTCCACAAATCCGCCGGGCGGCGAAACTTGCCGTTCCACGAATGCGTGTATTCGTGTGCGAGCAGATCGCGTCCAGCGAATTTTTTCGGGTCGGTCAAATACTCGCGGAACGTGCCGTTCTCGCTGGACTGACCGTGCTCGAGGCCGATGCCGCTGAAGTTGTCCGACAGCGCCAGCAGCAGATCGTAATGCGCATAATGTTGCGCGCCGTAAAGTTTGTAGGCTTGCTGCACGAGCGCCAGATGGGTGGCGAGAATTTCCGGTTTGGCATCGAGGTATTTTTCCGCGTCGGCGACCACATCCAGATGCACCGGCGGTGTGGCGTTGGGCGCAAGATCGAAGCGCTTGAAATACTTGCCGGCGAACAGCGGCGAATCGATCAGCATTTCCAGCGAGGTTGACTTGAAATGCGTGCTGTCGCTCTCGGCGTTCGCCGTTTCCAGCGCCGTGCCGAATTGCCAGCCGGACGGCAACTTGATCGTTGGCTCGACCGTGATCTGCGACGAATAATGTCCGGTCGGATACAGCAATACGGTATTCCATTGCAGGCCGATGATTTCCGGCGTGACGACGATGCGGCCCTGGTCGTGATCAAGCGGCGAGACGAACTGAAAATCCAGCGTCAGTCGCGTTGCCCCCTGCGGCACATCGACATGAAACGCAAATACTTCGACAGGGTCGCGTTGCCATTCAATGCGCTGGCCGTTGGCGCTGATCGTCAGCCCGACCATCTGCTCGATCGGTCCGGTCGGCGAATGATTGCCGGGCAACCATTGCGGATACAGCAAGGTCAGCGCGCCGGCTACTGCCGGAATTTCCTCGTGCACACGGAAGATGCGACGGCTCAGATCGGTAAGGTCCACGCTCAAGGCGATGGTCCCCGGATACGCCGTGTCGGAGGGTGCCGGAATGGATTGCGCGACGGCGGAATCGGTACCGATCGCAGCGGCAAAAATCAAAACGGACAACGACAACAAACGCAGCATCGGAACCTCGCAAAGCCAACCATTGGGAGACGACCAACGTCGGCTGACGTTGGTCATCTTCCGATCATAAGGCATCGTGCAGTCGCCTTGCACGGGGCTGTGGCAAACACCTCAGCGCACGTCGTCCGCTGTAGATGCGAGGGCGATGACGCTTGCAGCGGGAGCGGCGAATTGGCGCCGTGGTGACAAAGATTTCAATCCGAACAACGGGCGCAATAGTGTTGTGCGACGAATCACGAACTCATGCAGCAGCGCACAGCCGCCGAACGTGGCAACGATCACCAGCAGCGGCTCCAGCACCGGCCCCAGATGCAGCGGAATCAGCCAGTACGCGACCAGTACAATCAAACTCTGATGCAACACATACCAAGGAAATACTGCCTCGGTGGCATACGGCAACCAGCGGAACGGGCGATTCAGCAGCACATGGCCCCAGCCGAGAATTGCGAGCAATGCGGTCCACATATAAAAGCCACGGATGCTGCGAATCCCCGCGACGGTAAGATCGGACGGATGCTCGCCGAGCTGCAGATCCCAGACGATATAGACCGCGAACAGCAGCACCGCGAGTGCGGTCGCGACATAGCGCAAACGTCCCAGCTCATGCCACAACGCCGTCGAACGCGCCATGACGTAACCGTACAGGAGCATGCTGAAATACAACGCATGCTGGAACCAGTCGTGGAGCAGATCATTGGTGGTCGGAAAAAGTCTGGCGAGGGTCGTCAGGTACAGCACGAGCGGCAATGCCGGCAGTATGATCAGACCTGCACCACGCAATCCGCACACCGCCGCCTGCATCCGTTTGCCGAGCGGTGATTCCAGCGCCGGCAACAACACACACAGCAGCAGGGTGTAGACCCACAGGTAGGCTAGATACCACAGATGATTCCACGTGATGCCGTACTGCCAACCGTCAAACGCATCTTTCGGCCACGGCTGAAAACTCCAGAAGCGCAGCAGGAATGCACCAAATCCCGTTGCGACCAGACCATTACTCACGCCCTGGCAATACGCTTGCACCGGCACGATGAAAAACATGCCAAACAGCAGCGGCAAAAAAAGCCGCCACGTGCGCGACAGCGCGAATCGTCCACCGGCACCGGCTGGATTGAACAAGCCGATCGCCAGGCCCGAGATCAGAAACAGCAACGACATGCGCCAGCGATTGATGAAAATCATCGGCCATTGCAAGGCTTCGGTCTGGTACGAACTTTTCACATGCCAGCCCCAGTCGGTCACGTACAACATGCAGACGTGATACAGAATGAGCAGCGCGAACGCGATCACGCGCAGCGCATCGATATCGTAACGGCGGGTATTCATCGCAGCATTCCTCCAGCAAGGGATGACCAGATTCATACCCGCAGCGCGTCGCGACCAGCGCCAGGTGCTTGAGCGACGGTGGTTAGGGACGAAAGGTGGAGCATGGGGACGAGTCGCGCGCGCGTTACGCGTCGGCAAGGCTAAAATGCGCCAATGCAAATCTCCCCACCGCGCACTGCGTTTGAACGTTTCCAGCCGTGGCGACGCATTTTCGAAATCGGATTCTGGGTCGGCATCTCCGTGGTCAATGCCATCGGCAACAGCATCACCACGCTGATGGACGTGCGCCGTGCCGGCTTGCCGTTTGCGAGCTGGGAGCCGGCAGTCTGGGAATTCAGCAGCCATATACTGGTTCTGGCGCTGGTGCCCGCGGTGATCGTATTCACGCGGCGGCTCCCGCTGCATCTGGATACGTGGCGACTTTTTCTGCCGTGGTATGCGTTGGCGAGCGTGGTCTGGTCGCTGCTGCATGTGCTTGGCATGGTGGGCTTGCGCAAGCTGGCGTATGTCGCGATGGGACAACACTACGATTTCGATGGATGGTCGGTTTTTCTTTACGAATATCTCAAGGACGTGCGCGGATTCATCGGCGGTGTCGTCCTGATCGAGGGCTATCGCCTGCTATTGCGACGCCTGCAGGGCGAAGCCAGCCTGCTCGATGCGCCGGACGAAGGTCCGCCGGTGGAATCGGTGGAGCGACCCGAGCGTTTTCTGGTGCGCAAGCTCGGCCGCGAATTTCTCGTTGCCGCCAACGATATCGAATGGATCCAGGCCTCGGGAAACTACACCAACCTGCATGTGCGCGAACGCGATTATCCGTTGCGCAGCACGATCGCGGATATCGAGACGCGACTCGACCCGAGACGCTTCGCGCGTGTGCATCGCAGCTACATCGTCAATCTCGACCAGTTGGAAATGATCGAATCGCTCGACAGTGGCGACGCGCGCCTGCACCTGAAAGACGGTTCGACCTTGCCGTGCAGCCGACGTTATCGCACCGCATTGCGCGAGCGCGTGGGTGCAGGGTTGCGTGAAACGCTGGCAGCGCCAGCGGCTTAGTTCGTCATTCCAGTGAAGGCTGGAATGACGGGGGAAAAACCGAGCTTCCTAGAGACTGCGCCCGTCGTAATGATTGACCTTGTAAGCCGAAAGATCGACATCCTCCAAGCAACGCACATTCACCGCCGCCATCGTCTTTCCGCCCATCGTGCCTTCGCCATACGGCGCACAGCCGCAGGTGGCGCAGAAGTGATGCTCGATCACGCGCTTGTTGAACAGGTAGGTGGAAACATCGGCCTCGGCGGTTTTGAGGCGCAGTTTGTCGCGCGGCAAAAACCACATCAGCGCACCGCGCTTGCTACAGATCGAGCAATTGCAATCCGTGAGTTCGCCGATCTCGCCTTCGACCTCGAAGCCGATTTTCCCGCAGTGACACGCGCCCTGGTAAATCATTTTGCACTTCTCGATAAAGTTGCGGTAGCGAGAATATAACTCGCCAGCGATGACTCAGCCAGAAATCAGAAACGCGGATTGGCGAGCTGATTCAGGAAGCTTTCGAGCAACGACGGATCAAGCGCAATCGCAAATACCACGCCATACGCCGCACCCCACAAATGCGCACTGTGATTGACATTGTCGGTGCCCTGCTTGTTCAGATAAAACGTGTAGGCCAGATACAAACCGGCGTAGACGATGGCCGGCAGCGGCACCACGAAAACGATGATCGTCGACCACGGATGCAGCAAAATAAAACCGAACAACACTGCAGAAACCGCACCCGAAGCACCGAGGCTGCGATACGCCGCGTTCTCGCGATTCTTCAGGTAACTCGGCAGGATCGAGGCCACCAGCGCGCCGGCATAAAACAACTCGAAACCGACACTGCCGATCTGCGCTGTATAAAAACGCTCGGCCTCCGAACCGAAAAAATACAGCGTGATCATGTTGAACAGCAGATGCTGGAAATCCGCATGGATCAGGCCGTAACTGAGCAAGCGGTAATACTGTTTACCGCCGCTCACGGCGGGCGGCCACAGGATCAGCTCGTTCATCATCTTGAGATTTTGCAACGCGAGAAACGAGGTGACGCAGGTGATCGCGATGATCAGCAGGGTAATCGACATGGCGTTTGCTTTGATCCGTTCGGTGAAACGCGCCAGTCCGGCACGCCGCGCATTATCGCGCATCCGCAGTGAGTTTTGCTCCTGCGCGTGACGCAGGGATGCCCGACGCGTGATCTGCATCGCTCACGCGTCGGTCGTAACCCGGCGCGATCGCAACATGCAACCGAAGCTGCCTCTGGCTATCACGAGTGTTCGCTAGCGTACAGACCACGAGCAGCACCGAAGCTAAGTTGTCGAATCGGGGAGTCTGGCCACTTCAGCCACACGCCTCGCACTTAGCAACCACCCAGGAGCGTCATGCATATTGTAGGTCTCGGAACAGCCTGCCCCGACCAGCGCTACACAAAAGAAGACTGCTGGAAAGCATTCGAGACTTCACCATGGTTTGAAAAGCTTGATCGCCGCGCGCGCATGATTGCCGAGCGAGTGCTGCTGCGTGAAAACGGCATTGCTGCACGCCGGCTATCGATCGATTCGTTGCAGGAGGTTTTTGCTATTGACCCCGATACCTTGCATTCGCGCTTCCTCGCCAACGCGCCCGCGCTGGCGACAGCCGCTGCCCGGCGCGCACTATCCGATGCCGAACTTCTACCGACCGATATCGACGGCGTCATCATCAGCACATGCACAGGTTATCTTTGCCCGGGGCTCACCAGCTATGTAAGCGAGGCGCTGGACTTGCGTGCGGATGTGCAGGCGCTGGATCTGGTCGGACAAGGTTGCGGCGCAGCGCTACCGAATATGCGCATGGCCGAGGCCTTGCTGACCTCCGGCCGCTGCATCCGGGTGCTGTCGATTTGCGTCGAGGTGTGCAGCGCCGCCATGTATCTGGACAACGACCCCGGTGTGCTGATCAGTGCGTGTCTGTTCGGCGACGGTGCCGGCGCCGCGGTTTTGTCGTTGCGGGCGCAGCCGAACAAACGCCAAATACGGTGGAAGAGCGCGGCGTCACTCACCAGCCCCAAGGATCGCGATGCGCTGCGCTTCGAGCAACGCCAGGGATTGCTGCGAAACATCCTCACGCTTGGCGTACCAAAAATCGCCGCAACCTACGCAAAGCAGGTGCTTGCGACGGTGCTTGCTGCAGAGGGCGTGGACCAATCGGAAATCACCGCGTGGATCTGGCATGCGGGTGGCCGCGACGTACTGGCCGCCGTGCGTGACCGCATTGGCTTGAGCAACCAAGACATGGGCTACAGCGCGGCGATGCTCAGCGAATACGGCAACCTCAGCAGTGCTTTTGTATACTTTGTGCTGCAGGCGGCGCTGGCCGAAAAAGCGCCTGGCGGTTACTGGTGGCTGGCCTCGTTCGGCGCGGGCTTCAGCAGTCATGGGGCGTTGCTGGAAGTCGCATGAGCCGGCGTAATCCCTATGCGCGCCACGATGGTGACTTATGAGTCTGCCACGCCGAGTGCAGGCCGAGTTGCTGGACACGCTCGCGCCAGACGACCCGCGCGCAATCTGGTCGCGCAGCGATCTGCGCCGCATCAATCGCTTGATGGCAACCCACTCGCTGATTCGCAAACCGCTGGACAGAATCCTGCGCGGCTCAACCGAAGTCAGGCTCGTGGAATTGGGCGCCGGAGATGGCCAGCTGTTGTTGCGAATCGCCCGCCAGCACGCGCAAGGCTGGCCGAAAATCAATCTGCAGCTGCTCGATCTGCAACCGGTCATAAGCAAGCAGACGCTGGCAGACTTTCGAACGCTGGACTGGAACGTCGAAGTCATTCGCGCCGACGTGTTCGACTGGCTTTGCCAACCTTCAGCGACCGCGCCGGTAATCGTCGCCAACCTGTTCATGCACCATTTTGAAGATGAACAGTTACGCGTGCTGCTGAGCGGAATCGCCGCTCGCGCGAGCGCCTTTTTATGCTGCGAGCCACGCCGCTCGCGAGTCGCCTTGATCTCCAGTCACTTGCTTGGCGTGCTCGGTTGCAACGATGTCACACAACATGATGCTGTTAGGAGTGTGCACGCCGGTTTCAGTAAAACGGAGCTGACCGATTTGTGGCCGCAAGCCGACGATTGGAGTTTGCACGAAGGCCGTGCCGGCATGTTCAGCCACCGTTTTGTGGCAGTGAAAAAATGCCCGTGAAGGACGTCCGTCAGATGCACACCCAAAAAACCGACGCAACTTACGACGCGATCATCATCGGTGCGGGACCGGCGGGTTCAACCGCAGCGATTCTTTTGGCGCAGGCCGGATGGTCCGTCGCGCTCGTCGAGCAGACTCCCTTTCCGCGGCGCAAGGTGTGCGGCGAATGTATCGCCGCGACGAATCTTGCACTGCTGGATTCGCTCGGCATCGGGCTGCAATTCGATGCAATGGCGGGACCGGAATTGCGCAGCATCGGCTTTTTCGCGCGCGACGAAATGCTGATTGGCGATATGCCACAGTTCGACGAACCATCCCATCGCTGGGGTCGGGCACTGGGACGCGAACACCTCGATACCCTGCTCTTGCAGCGCGCCGCGACCGTCGGCGTGCATATCTGGCAACCCTGGCAAGTCAAACATGTAACGCACTCGCACGACCAACAAAAAATCTGTCATCTGGTTGAGCGCGCGACCGCTGCCAAAGCCAGCCTGTCGGCCCCGCTGCTGATCGCGGCGAATGGTTCGTGGGAGCTCGATCCGCTCCTCGCTCGACGCGAGCCGCAAGTACACCAGGACTCTGATCTGTTCGCGTTCAAGGGCACCTATGGGAATGCGGGCCTTACGCCGAACCTGCTTCCGGTGCTGGCGTTTCCGGGCGGATATGGCGGAATGGTAATCGGCGATCACGCACAACTGACGCTGGCGTTTTGCATCCGCCGCGATGCCTTGCGTGCGTGTCGCGAGCGCAATGTCGGCCTGTCGGCAGCATTGGCCGCGCAGGCGCACGTTGCGTCAAGTTGTGCGGGCGTGCGTGATGCACTGACCGATGCAACATTGGCCGCACCGTGGTTGACGGTCGGGCCGATCCGGCCGGGCTTGCGCTCGCCATGGCGCGGCAACGGCGTTTTCGCGATCGGCAATGCTGCGGGCGAAGCCCACCCGATTCTCGGCGAAGGCATGAGTATGGCGATCCAGTCCGCCTGGATGTTATGCGAACTGCTCATCGCAAATCACGATACGCTGGTGGCCGGTCGAGGCGCTGACACAATTGGGCGGTGCTATGCAAAAAAATGGCGCCGCAGTTTCACCGCCCGCATCCGCCTCGCCGCATTGTTTGCGCATCTGGCCATGCGTCCGCGCATTGCCGCGCCGCTGCTGGGATTGTTGCGGCGATGGCCCGGCATACTCACGGCCAGCGCCATACTCGGCGCGAAGGTGCATCGGGTGGTATGAGAACGCATGCCATATCGAAATACACGGTTGCCTGATACTCGCAGTCCCTGCGCGCATCGCGGGATAAATTCCTGGCTGGCAGAGCGTTTCGGCATCGATGCACGTCGGCCCTCTCAGATCGAACATGCGCCGCGCTTAATCCGCCACATGCAGCATGATCTTGCCGATGTGCGTGCTGCGCTCCATGAGTTCGTGCGCGGCGACAACCTGGTCGAGTTCGAACACGCTGTCGATCACCGGAGTACAGCGTCCGGCGGCGAGCAGCGGCCACACCTGCTCGTGCAGCTCGCTCGCGATCAGACCTTTCTCGGCGCCGCTGCGCGGTCGCATCATCGAGCCCATGACGCTGGCGCGGCGGCGCATGAGTTCGGTGATATCGAGTTCGACTTTTGCGCCCTGCATCGTCGCGACTTCGGCGAGGCGACCGTCCTTGGCGAGGCAGCGCAGGTTGCGCGCGAAATACGGCGCGCCGATGATGTCGAGAATCACGTCGACACCGCGGCCGGCAGTGAGTATTTCGATGCGCTCAGCGAAATCCTGCTCGCGATAATTGATCGCCGCAGTCGCGCCGAGTTTTTCGCAGGCCAGACATTTCTCGGCACTGCCGGCGGTGACATACACAACGCCGGCGAATTCGCGCGCGAGCTGGATCGCGGTGATGCCGATGCCGCTACTGCCGCCGTGCACAAGCAGCGATTCGCCTTTGCTCAAGCGCGCCATCTGGAAAATATTCGCCCACACCGTAAAGTAATTTTCCGGCAACGCGGCGGCGCGGATCGCATCGAATCCGTGCGGCCACGGCAGGCACTGCAACGCGGGCGCGGCGCAATATTCGGCGTAACCGCCGCCGTTGGTCAGCGCGCAAACTTTATCGCCCAGCGAGAGTCCGTGAACTTCGGCACCAAGCTCGACGACCTCGCCGGCCACCTCCAGGCCGATGATCGGACTCGCACCCGGCGGTGCTGGATACACGCCCTTGCGCTGGCCGATGTCCGGTCGATTCACACCCGCGGCGAGTACACGAATCAACACCTCATGCGGCTGGATCTGCGGCAGCGCACCGCTGACGACACGCAGCACATCGGCCGCGCCGGGGTTTTTCGCTTCGATAAAACGCATTTCCAGCGGCAGGCTCATGCAGGTCCTCGTGATGAATCAATGCTTGTGTGTTGACGATAGTTGCAGCAAGCCGATACGCACGATACGTGTGATCAAAACGCCATCGCGGCTGATACCCAGCGTCACGCGCTTGCCCGCATTCGCGCGCAGCAGATCCTGAAACGTGGCCTTGTTCGCGATCGGTTTGCCATCCAGCGTGAGCACCGCGTCACCCGCCAGCAGGTTCGCCGACGCCGCCGGCGTGCCGCCGATGATCGCGCCGAGATTGACACCACCGCTCACGCCGAGCGCCTGCTGTTCGGGCGCATTGAGGTCACGGAAACTCGCGCCGAACGGCGGCTTGAAATGAACGTAGTACGCGGCGCTCAGCGTCCTGGCGGCATCTGCCGTCGCGCTGGCGCTCGATACGTACAGCAGAATTTTATCCGCGCCAACGCGCTGGCCTTGATGCAACGCGATGCCGCGCATTTCCGGCGTGGCCGACGGATAAAATCCGTTGCCGATGCGCAGGTAACCCTGGCCACCCAATAACTGTTCGTCCGACGCCGCGTTTTTTCCATCGCGCATCTCGGGATTTTCCGACGCGGGTGCGGCGCGCAGCTCGGTGATCGCATCGGCGCTCTGGCCGATCAACGCTTCGTAGCGGCCTTGTTCGGGCGTTGGCGCTGTCGTCGTGGTGGATGCCGGTTCGTCGTGCACGATTCGCGTGATCGTGGAACACGCACTCAGCACCAGCACGCTCGCAAGCAACCAACGCAATCGGGTCGAACGCGAAAAAACGGTGGCGCGTGATGGCATGCGATTCTCGATGGCGGCGTGGCAATGGGCATATCTTAGCGCCACGAAAGTTAGCGCGGCGTCGCGTCGACAATGGAACCCGGCGATATCGCTGCGTGCAAAAAGCCAATGCATGATCGCAACCAACGCAACGCGATGCAACGCGATTCAACGCGTGGGAGAATACGCAAAATGAATACCTCTCTGCCCGCCACCGAATCCGCCGAACCCGTGCTGTGCAGCAACTGCCCGGCGATCTGCTGCCAGCTCAAGGTGTTGCTGCTGCCGGGCGACGATGTGCCCGAGCACTACATCGATATCGACGAGCACGGCATGGAAATCCTCGGCAAGCTCGACGACGGCTGGTGCGTGGCGCTCGATCGCGACAACCTGAGCTGCTCAATGTACGAACGCCGGCCGTTTGTCTGCCGCGAATTCGCGATGGGCGAAACCGATTGTCGCGATGAGCGCGCCGGGTGGCGTCGTATCGCGATCAGCCTGCAACCGTGATTCGATGGCCTGGTTCGTCTACCTGATCGAATGCCGCGACGGCAGCATCTACACCGGCATCAGTACCGATGTCGCGGCGCGTTATGCCAAGCACAGCAGCGGCAAAGGTGCGCGCTACACACGCTCGCATCCGCCGCTGCGCTTGCTTGCGAGCTTCGCCTACGCCGACCGATCCAGCGCGGCCAAGGCCGAATGCGCGATCAAGAAATTGAGCGCCGCCGAGAAGCGGATTTACGCCGCGCAAGCCGAATGAGTAGCTGCGCGTAAATCGAAATGTGAAATATCTTCACGCGACATGTATTCGTCGTAGCCGATGCTGGCTTTAATGGCGCACGTCGCCCGCAGGAATAACACCCATGCCACGTCAATGGAAAAGCCTCGCTCTCTGGCTGCTGCTGAGCTTTCTGGTCGCAGGAATCGCTTCGATGTTTATGCCGGACGCATGGTACGCCGCGCTGCAAAAACCTGATTTCAATCCCCCGAACTGGGTATTCGCGCCGGTTTGGACGCTGCTCTACATCTTCATGGCAATATCGATCTGGCGCGTCCAGCGCAAGCAGCAACGTTTCTCGTTCGAGATCGCGTTATGGCTGGTGCAGCTCGCGCTGAACGGATTGTGGTCGTGGTTGTTTTTCGGCCTGCATCGGCCCGATCTCGCGTTGATCGATATCGCGCTATTGATCGTGGTGCTGCTGACCACTGTGCTCGCATTCGCGCGCATCGACCGCAATGCGGCGTGGCTGCTGGTGCCTTATCTGGCGTGGGTAAGTTTTGCGAGCATGTTGAACCTGAGCCTGTGGCAGCTGAATCCGTAGCGATCTTTCGCGCGACGGATTCCATCGGGCACGTTCAGCCAAACACCACGCGATTGCGCCCGCCTTTCTTGGCCACGTACATCGCTTCATCGGCACGCGCATACAGGCTCGCCGCGGAATCGCCGGCCTTGAGTAACGTCACGCCAATACTCACCGTTACAGGCAAACCCTGCGGCAGATTCTGCACCGCCTCGCGAATGTAATCGCATTGCAGCTCGGCATTTTTTGCGTCGGTCTGCGACATCAGCAACGCAAATTCCTCGCCGCCGCAACGCGCGGTGAATCCGTGCTGGCCACGCTGCGCATGGATCACACGCGCGACGGATGCGAGCGTTTCATCGCCGACCGGATGGCCGTGCAGATCGTTGATCGTCTTGAAATGATCGATATCGATGATCGCCATCGCCAGCGAACTACCCTGCTTCGTCGCAAGCTGAATCGCCGCGTCGAGCGACAGATTCAACGCACGCCGGTTCGATAATCCAGTCAGCGGATCAATACGCGTCTGCTCGATCAGGTCGGCGTTTTGTTCTTCGAGCGCGCCCTGGTACGACTTGAGTTGATCCTCGTACCACTCGCGTTCGGACAAGTGATGCTGCAACTTTTTGTACGCAACGCGCAGCTCAAGCAAGGTGGTCACCTGGCGCGACAGCACCATCATCGCTTCCTGCTGGAACGCATCGAGCTTGCGCGGCTGGCTGTCCATCACGCACAAGGTGCCAGTCGCCTCTCCCTCGGAACTCACGAGCGGCGCGCCCGCATAAAACCGGATTCCGGGCGTGCCGGTCACGAGCGGATTGTCGTGGAAACGCAAGTCATCGCGCGCGTCTGGCACGATCAACATTTGATCGGGCGTCATGATCGCATGCGCACAAAATGCCACATCGCGTGGCGTTTCCGGCACCGGCATACCGCGCCGCGCTTTGAAAAATTGGCGATCCGCATCGACAAAACTGACCGACCCCATCGGCGTGCCGCAGATGCCCACCGCGATCGTCAGCAGATCGTCATAGGCACGTTCCGGCAGCGTATCGAGAATTTCGTAACGCTTTAGCACTTCAAGCCGAGCCTGTTCGGACGCGGGTTTTTTAGGTTTGATCATGTGTAGCTCGGCGTCGGATTACGGGCCAGATATTCAGCCCCATATCGGCAATTTCAAGGCTTGCGTACGCATTCGGTCAGCTGCGATTTCATGAGCGGTATCGACACTGCAGAACCTGCCAATTGGGAACCTTGGCAGAAAAAACGTCAAGCACTCGCTGGATCGCGCCTTCAAACCCGGATCAGGCGGCGACGATACCCGAGTCTGATCAAATCAGTTTCAAGCCCACGCGACTTCGCCCTTAGACCAGCGCCACGCCTCTGGAGATTTGATATGCAGGGACAGTGGCTTGCCGATGCGACTCATCACGCCACGACCGAATCGACCACGTTCGCCTCAGCCGCGGCCGCGTTGTTGTCGAGCAGCGAAGGCCCGCGACGTATACGCGACGCGGTCGAGGCGGTGCTTTCCGACATCCTCCTGCTTGGCACGAAAGCTCAGGTGCACCGCGCCGCAAAAGCCGCCACCGAGCGGGCCGCGGGACGCCCCACCCACACCGCTGAACTCGTGACATCGCTCACGGACTGCATTCGACAGGTGCGGGACCTCGAACCGATTTCGCCGAATTTGTCGATTCCGCGCCAAGGACCAACGCGCATCGCCGCAATGCGGGGCAAGGGCGAAAGCGCTGGCAAAAGCGAACCTAGCGTCGTGGCGGTGCAAAGGGCGGGCGGGATCGGGTGGTGGCATGGGCGGCATCGGTGGAAGCCATGGGGATGATGAGGACACCGAATCACATCGTTAGCCCGGAAAGCCGGTCGGTCTGATTCACTTTCGACCGTAGATTGGTTGCGGCTCATGCGTCGGGAAAGGTCAGCCGGTGGGTATGTTGAATCTTGCTGCGCCATTCATCCGCCAGTTGCGCCTCGGCGGCGAACTCCGGCCAGCGCCGCACCGCCGCCTGCACTTCATGGATGATGGTCGCCGCTCGCCCACGTTTCATCAGCGTCGCTTTCGCGCAGCCGGCGAAGTCCGCCATGGTGAAACCGTCCCGTTTCCCGTTCAGCGTCATCTGGTGCGTTGCCGTCCAACTACCGGACGGGTTGTAGCTGTAGGTTACGTCGAAGGCCGGCGCGAGCGCCCACTCACCGTGCTGGTTCATCAGGAAAGCAATGTTCTTGACGTGGTCGTCCTGATTCCGCGCGACGATGTTGAATACCATTCGCCGGAACTGCTCCTCGATCGCCACCATCGGCAGCTCGAGCTGGCGGATCGTCAGTAGCGCCTGCTCGTAGGCATAAGCGCCCGCCGCGTTGAAATCGAAATGCGCCAACGCGCCGAGCGACTGCATGTGCAGCTTTGCCCCGCCGGCGAGGCGATCGAAGCGGCGCGTCATGAAATGCCGCC
This sequence comes from Pseudolysobacter sp., assembly GCA_043759455.1. Classification (GTDB taxonomy): domain Bacteria; phylum Pseudomonadota; class Gammaproteobacteria; order Xanthomonadales; family Rhodanobacteraceae; genus Pseudolysobacter. The sequence continues at coordinate 1,040 of JAYVLO010000084.1, read as the reverse complement.
GTCCGTTTTCCTCCAGCAGCCGGCACTCGCTCATCGTGATACCGGCCGCCTTCGCCATCAGATGATAGGCATACTCGATCGCGCCGTAGCCCTTCGGATCTTCGAGCTCCTTGTCCTTGTTGCCCGCCACCCCGTCGAACTTCAGCAGCCAGTATTCGAACCCCTCGCCCGCCGCGATCTGGCCTGAGCGCACCTCGTTCGTCATGCGATTCCACGCGATCACCGCCTTGGCCCTCGCGCCGCCGGCCGAGGTGCCGACGCTCAGGATCTCGCGCAGCGACTTCTCCTTGCCGGCCTCGTGAAAATGCCCCTGCAAATCGCCGCGATGTGTCAGCACTTCGCCGGCCAGCCGCACCAGTGCATCCACTTCGATTTTCGACGTTTGCCGAGGCTTCGGCCCCAGCGCCGGCGCATATTCCAGCGCCCCCATGCCGCGCGAGCCCGTGTAACAAAGCCGCTCCACGGCGCTGAAACTCTCCGGCGTGCGACCTTGCGTCGCCAGCCACGCATCGATCAGCGCGTTGCCAAACTTGTCCGGCAGCGAGTCCGCCAGCAGCCCCGGCAGACCGTGAAACGTATTCCGCGGCAACGCGGGAAATTCATATACGCGATCGCTCAGCGGCATCCTCAGCGGTGAAAGCTCGATCCCGCTGCGTGCGAACGCCGCGTCGTATTGAAACGCCGCCACATCGCGCCCGGCGTCGAGCAACACCGCACCGATCGTGCGGCCCCACAGCTGCACCTTCGCGATCATTCGGGCTCAGCCCATGTCCATGTTTTCGGCTTTGCCGTCGCCGCCGGCTTGCCGCTGGCCCGCTGCCGCTTGCGGCCTTGCTGCTTCAGTTGCTCCATCGGGCTAGCCGTTTGCTCGGGCACAAGCGCGGCAAACCGCTCCGCCAGACCCAGCACCCGGCACACGCGCAGAAAACCCGAAAGCTGCGTCGCCGCCGCGCCGAGTTCCAGCCGCTGCACGGTCCGCAAGCCCAAGCCCGCCTGCTGCGCGAGTTGCTCCTGCGTCAGGTTCCTGCTCAGGCGCAACC
>JAYVLO010000083.1:0-14094 GCA_043759455.1 Pseudolysobacter sp. | reverse complement strand
TCGAGCGTGTAGCGCGCCCGTGTTGTCTTCGTCATGTCGTTCTCCTTGCGTGGATTGAATCACACGGCAAGGGGTACGTTTCTCGGGGGCAAGGTCAGTTGACGCCGCCGGCATATACTGCCTCTTGCATGGCTGCGCGCAAGGTACATTGGCCAGCCGCATCGGCGCAGACACCGTCAAGCGCCGCGTCAGCGTTGTCGGCAACGCTGGTAACTACAAAACTCGCCGCGCTTGCTACGCCCATTAATGAAGAGCAAAAAATCGCGGTGAGTATGCCGCGGGGAAGGCGCCCGGCGAAAAACGTAGCACACCACGAAAATCCAGGAAATATCCGATTAACAATCAATTGTCGAATCAACATACTTTTGTCCTTAGTATTTATTAATCTGGTAATGCACGCTACATGACTCACCCCGATTTGTATATAACATTGTGCCAAGTTACCCCTCCCCTTCCTTTTTCGGTAGGACGTGGTTTTAGAGTCCGCGCCATCGGCCCAGTGCCCCGGACATACCCGCTTTAAGGATGCTCTGAACAAGTCCTCGCACCAACGTATAATTGGACACCCCTCTCCAATACTCCCTTGCAGCGATGACCCAGCTCAATTTCGGCGACAGCGAATACAGCGGCAAACGCAAACGCACGCGGCGTGAGCGGTTATTGGCTGAGATGGAACAGGTGGTGCTTTGGGATAGGCTGCTGGCACTGATGAAACCGCATTATCCGAAGGCGGGCAAGGACCGTCATCCGTAGCCGATGGACACGAACTGCGTATTCACCTACTGCAGAACTGGTGTGGCTACAGCGAATGCTAGTTCAGAGTTTCCCTAGGCATGCTCTGACCAAAACGCTTCAAAAAGAAAATAGCCTCCGTGTCCCGCACGCTGGTGCTCGCCGCACAGCGGGTTCTGTAGTGCAATGGCCGCATTTGCCGCTCCGGACAGCGCTAGTGATCTGCTTATCTGCGCCTTTCTGCGCCTTTCTCACGTCATCCCATCACCAACAGACGACGACGCGCCATCCATACATTGGGTAGCGCGAATAACGTGAACACTTGCGTGGTGTTCTTCGCCAGTCCGCAGCAGACCCTGTCAGGGCATGTGCCAGTCCGACCGTATGGTCAAGCTCGTACAGCATCAGACTCTGAAAATCGTTCCGCGCATAAGTTGTATCGTAAGTCGTAGCCTCGGCCGGCGTGTGATTCTGGTAGTAATTGATGGCATTGAACAATCTTTTTCCCCGCACCGGTACCGTTGTTCCGCGGCGGTTAGTAACCGTCGGCCGCCCCGCCCGCCTTGTTGCTGAAAGCCAATACGCTGATATGGAGCCGGCCTATGGCTGGCGGCACGGCCGCCGGGTCGTTGATTGCTACACCCTTGTCGCTACCAAGTTTGACGAAATGGATGCCAAAAGCCGCCGACCATTAATCCACCATCGCGATAATCTGGGTTTCAGGCGATGGCGACTGTCACCAACGCAAAACCGTCGCTGGGAGAATTCCCATGTCGATCGAATCGACACTGGTATGGGGCCACGCACTGCCGCACTACGTGCTGCCCGGTGTGCCTGCAGAAAGGAACGATCAGTACTCGGTGCCAGCGAGTTTTCCAGCGTGATTGTCGTGCCACTTCAGAACCAGCGTTTCGCTGCGGCTGTCGCAGGAATTCATCACAAATTCGTCAACGCGAACGGCAGCGGCGAGGAGCATTAAGGCCGCGGTGGCGATCAAGCTCGAACCGATTCTGCGCGATACAACGTACTCGATATGGAAAATCTCTGGCGCCTAACATTTTTTTTGCGTTCAATGCGCGCAGCAGATCGATGAAGCAAACCAAACTTTCAGCGCGCTGTTTTTACCGGCGTTTCAAAATCCGTAACGCAGAAATCCGCCGTCGACCGCAATGCATTCACCCGTGACATACGACGACGCGGGCAGGCACAAAAACGCCACCGCCGCGGCGACTTCTTCCGGTTCACCGATGCGCTGCATCGGCGTGCGCGCGAGTACCTCTTCGAGATAATCCAGATCGGCTAATGGCGCATCGGTGCGCTGGGTGCGGATGTACCACGGCGCGACCGCGTTGACACGAATGCCATCCTCAGCCCACTCGCAAGCGAGGTTGCGCGTGAGCTGGGTCAGCGCCGCCTTGGTCATGCCGTACGGCGCGCCGGTGCGTACATGAATGAGACCGGAAACCGAGGCGATATTCACGATCGCCGCATTGCTATGCTGGACCAGATGCGGATGCGCCAGCCGGCTGATTTCGAACGCCGCAATCAGGTTGATGTCGATGATGCGGCGATAGTCGGTTTCACTGTATTCGAGCGCGGGTTTAGTCTGATTGGTGCCGGCGTTATTGACGAGCAAACTGAGCTCGACATCGAGATCGTTGATCCAGTCGAACATTTCCAGGCGCTGCTCCTGCTCGCCGACATCGGCGGCGAATGCATGAAATTCGCGCGACGGAAATTCTTCAGCGAGTTCGCCGCGAACATGTTCGAGATGCGGCTCGTCGCGTGCGATCAGCAACACATCTGCACCGAGCGTGGCGAGCTCTCGCGCGCACGCCAGGCCGATGCCCTTGCTCGCGCCAGTGATCAATGCGGTCTGGCCATCCAGCCGCCAACGCGCGGGATTTGTCGTCATTTCTGTCTCCGTGTCGCGGGTTTGCTGTGCGATCGTAGCGAACCTTGCCGTACGGCAAAACCTGCGCTTGTTCGCATCGGCAAAACTGGCGCAAACTCTACGCCAACTTGAGCCGGAGTCACATCATGTCGCGTCATCGCATTTATTTATTGCTGATTTCATTCCTGGCCATCGCCGCGCTCGTCGCGTGCTCGCGCCACCAGCCCGCCGAAACTGCGGCGGCGCCGGCTACTGCGACGGCACCCGCCGCGCCAGCACCGCAGGCAGGACAACCCGGCGCGGCGGTAAATGCGCTACTGACCGATGCCCAGCTCAAGGCGTTGCAAAAAGCGCGTGCAGTCGAACCCCAAGTGCTGCAGCAGAAAGAAGATATGGACAAAAAAATCGACGCGGAAACCGGCAAGGATTGACCGCGATCATCGCCGCCCGACACGCATCGATCGCGCGTTGATTCATCGCGCGATTCCACCACCCATCCCGCTGCATTTAACGCCGAATATTTCATGCCGAGTGGCGAGTACCCAAGACCCGCTGTCACTACCACCCGCCGCGTATTATTCGCGAGCCTGATCGGCACGACGATCGAGTTTTTCGACTTCTACATCTACGCTACCGCGGCCGTGCTGGTTTTTCCGAAACTGTTTTTCCCGCCGGGCGATGCGGCATCGGCCACGCTGCAATCGCTGGCGACGTTTGCGCTCGCGTTTTTTGCGCGCCCGCTCGGCTCGGCGGTGTTCGGTCATTTCGGTGATCGCATCGGTCGCAAGGCGACCCTCGTCGCGGCGTTGCTGACGATGGGATTGTCGACCGTGCTGATCGGCCTGTTGCCGACCTACGCGTCGATCGGTATCGCTGCGCCGCTGCTGCTCGCGTCATGTCGATTCGGTCAGGGGCTGGGGCTCGGTGGCGAATGGGGCGGTGCGATCCTGCTCGCCACGGAAAACGCGCCACCGGGAAAACGTTCGTGGTACGGCATGTTTCCGCAGCTCGGCGCGCCGATCGGATTTTTGTGTTCGACCGGGATTTTCCTGCTGCTCAGCGCGTGGCTTGATGACGTGCAGTTTTTTTCGTTCGGCTGGCGTATTCCGTTTCTCGCCAGCGCGCTGCTGGTGGTGGTGGGTTTGTACGTGCGCCTCAAGCTCACCGAAACGCCGGCATTTCTGCGCGCAATCGAGAACAACGAAAGAGTGCGCCTGCCGATTTTGACGGTGTGCTCGCAATATTTACGCAACCTGTTGCTGGGCACGTTCGCGGCGGTCGCGACGTTCGTGCTGTTTTATTTGATGACGGTGTTTGCGCTGAGCTGGGGCACGTCGGCGCTGGGTTACGCGCGCAAGGATTTCCTGTTACTGCAGATGGCGGCGGTGGTGTTTTTCGCGATCTCGATTCCGCTGTCCGCGTTGCTTGCGGATCGTTACGGCAATCGCGCGGTGCTGATCGTGGCGACGTTGCTGATCGTCGTCTTCGGCCTGCTGTTCGCGCCGCTATTTGTCGCTGCGAGTACACCCGCCGTGTTTGCGTTTCTCGCGCTCGGATTGTTTCTGATGGGCCTCACTTACGGCCCGCTCGGCACCGCGCTGGCCGAGATGTTTCCGACCTCGGTGCGCTACACCGGCGCCTCGCTGGCGTTCAATCTGGCCGGCATCGTCGGTGCGTCGCTAGCGCCGTATATCGCCACCGCGCTGGCGACGCGATTCGGCATGGCGTATGTCGGTTATTACCTCTCAGGCGCTGCTGCGCTGACCTTGCTGGCGTTGTTGCTGATTGACAAGCCACACGCGCACGCGGCGAAAAAATCCGTCGCATAAATCCGCCAACAGCATTTTTCTCGAACCTCACGCCGTGCCGCATCCATCGGTCACGGCGCTGGATTTTTCCGATATCGCTCGGGCGTTATTTGATCTCGCAAAAGCAATACGCAAACACGCCGGGCTTGTTGTTCTGCAGCGATGTCAGAAGGCTCAACTGCTGGCGAATTTCCTGATTCGCGAATAACGCTGCGGGCAACCCGAGATCGAGATGCAGGCCGAATTTCAACTGCGCATCGCTGCTCAGGCTCAACGCAAATCGTTCCCACGCCGATGGCTCTTTTTCGATATACGCCACGCGATAATCGTCGCCGAGATTGGCGCGTTTCGCCGCCGACGCCGTGGCCTCGCGCAATCCGCCAAGCTGATCGACCAGTCCGCGTTCTTTCGCCTGCGTGCCGCTCCACACACGTCCGCGTGCGATCAAATCGATCTGCGCCGGCGTCTTGCCGCGCGCCGCGGCCACCTTGCCGATGAAGTTCTGGTATCCCTTGTCGATCACGCTCTGGATCAGTGCGCCGACTTTCGGATCAAGCGGCAGGCGCACATCGAATGCACCGGCCAGCGACGTGGTGCCCACGCCGTCAGTGTGGATGCCGATTTTCGCCAGCGTATTCGGAATATTCATGAACAAACCGAAGATGCCGATCGAGCCGGTGATGGTGTTCGGCTCAGCCCAGATTTCATCCGCGTTCATCGAAATCCAGTAACCGCCGGACGCCGCGACATCGCCCATCGAGACCACGATCGGCTTGCCGGCTTTTCGCGTGAGTTCAACTTCGCGGCGGATCAGTTCGGACGCAAATACTTCACCACCCGGCGAGTTCACGCGCAGCACGATCGCTTTGAGATTCTCGTCTTCGCGTGCCTCGCGCAACAAGCGCGCGGTCGATTCGCCGCCGATGCCACCGGCCGATTGCTCGGCGCCACTGATCTCGCCTTCGGCCACGACCACGCCGATTTCGGGGCGCATGTCGCCAAGATTGTCATGCTCGATCCGGCTCAGATAATCGCGCAGGTCAATCTGTCGAAAAGTATGTTCGGCTTCGTCTTTCACTCCCTTGGTAATCAGCATGTCGCGCGCTTGATCGCGCGTTGCGAGCTGGTCGACGAGCTTCTGTTTCAACGCGACCTCGGCCAGATCGCCGGCACTGGCCTTGAGTAATTCGGGATAATGTTCGATGTCCGATTGCAACGTCGCGGGTGCGATCTTGCGTTGCGTGCCGACGTCGGCAAGGTAATCGTTCCACACGCTGCTCATCCAGAATAGATCGGCTTCTTTGGCTTCCGCCGAACCGTGATCGAGCATGTACGGTTCGACCGCGGATTTGTATTCGCCGACGCGAAACACGTGCACGTCAACACCGAGTTTATCCAGCGCCTCCTTGTAATACGTGTGATAGCGACCGAGGCCTTCGAGCAATACCGCACCATCGGGATGCAACAGGATTTGCGTGCTGTGTGCGGCGAGCAGATATTGCGACTGGCTCATGCCGTTAGATACGGTGATCACTTCCTTGCCGGCGATTTTTACGCGATCGAACGCGGCGGCAATCTCGCGCGAACTGGCTTGACCGACACTCGATATTTCATCGGGAATAAAAACCACACGTTCGATGCGTGTGTCTTTCGCCGCGCTGTCGAGCGCGTGCAGAAGATCGCGCAGCTGAACTTCCCGGCGCTCGCTGCCGGCGATCTTGTCGAGCGCACGTTGCGCCGGTGCGGCGGTGAATTGTTCGACGATCGCACCTTTCGGATCGACCACCAGCGCAGTGCGCTCGGCGATCTTCGGTGCTTTCGCAAACATCGCGCCGAAAAAAATTACCAACAAAAAAACGAAGATGATGTTGAACACCAGTCGTCGCGTGAAATTCACCGTGTTCCAGAGCGCCCTGAAAAATCGCGCGATGATATTGGATCGTTGTTCCGCCATGCCTTGCTCCTGAAATATTGAGATGCAGCTAAGCCAAAGCCAGTGCCGCGCACACGCGACTTAAGTCATAGCTGCGTTGCAGAATGTGGCGCCAGCGCCATCGTTCGCCACGAATTATTCATGGCGAGACGGTAGAAGCGCGTGAACAGCAAGATCGCCGCCATGCCGAGTCCGGCGATCAACCCGACCCACAATCCGCGCGGGCCGTAACCATAATGAAAACCGAGCAGATAACCCAGCGGCATGCCGATGATCCAGTACGCGAGCAAGGTCAGCAGCATCGGCACACGCGTGTCCTTGAGCCCGCGCAACGCGCCGTTGGCGACCACCTGGATGCCATCGGAAAATTGAAAAATCGCCGCGAGCAGCAGCAATTGGCTCGCCAGCGCAATCACCTGCGCATCGTCGGAATACAGATGCGCAATCGGCATGCGCAGCAACCACATCAGCAACGCCGAAACGAGCTGGCTGCCGAGGGTCAGCGCGATGCTGACGAATCCGGCGTAACGCACGCCGCTGTGATCATTGCGGCCGACCGCATTGCCGACGCGGATCGTCGTCGCCATCGCGAGTCCGAGCGGCAACATAAACGTGAGCGACGCGACATTCAGCGCGACCTGGTGTCCGGCCATCGCGGTGGCGCCGAGCGAACCGATCAGCAATGCCGTGGCGACAAACAGGCCGCCTTCCATCAGGATCGATGTTCCCATCGGCAAACCGAGCCGTAGCAGGACACTGATCTGCGCGAGCACCGGCCACTCGAAACGCGCAAACAATTGCAGATCGCGGTAGTGTCGCCGCGTCACCACGTACAGCAAAAATGCCAACGCCTGCAGCCACAAAACGATCGCGGTGGCGATGCCGCTGCCGCGCGCACCGAGCGCGGGCAAACCGAGGCGGCCGTACATTAACGCCCACGCCACTGGCAACAACAGGCCGACGCCGAACAGGCCGAAATACAAGGTCGGACGTGGCCGTTGGATGCCTTCGCTCATGCCGCGCAGCGCAAAATAAATCGCCAGCGCGGGCGCACCGAAGCTGATCGCGCGCAAGAATTCCAGCGCCTGCGGCAACACCGTGGCATCAACACCGATGGCACGCAACAGTGGCTCGCTTTGCCGTACCGCCAAGGCCGCGAACAGTCCCAGCGCCAACGCCAGCCACAACGCCTGGCGGAACACTGCGCCAATCGATGCGCGCCGACCGGCGCCATCGAGTTGCGCCACGGTGGGTGGCAACGCGAGCATCGTGCCGATCAGGAACATCATCGCGAACGACCAGATCTGACTGCCGACCGCGACTGCCGCCAACGTGCTCGCGCCGAGATGGCCAGCCAGAACCGTATCGATGAACGGCATCAGCATCGCACTCAGCTGCCCCAGCATGAGCGGCACGGCGAGCGAGAAGGTTTCGCGCAATTCGCGCTTCAGGCGCGCGCCATCGGTGAAGGCAGGAAACAACATGTTTGGCGCGTGACTCAAGGCAGGCTATCTTACTCGAGTGCGATGCAGCAACGTAGATCTAATGCTTTTTTTGCTGGCGCAGCAGTGTCGATTCGCAGACGACAAAATGTCGTCGGCTTCGCAAAAATGAACGGGGTAGTTATGGCGCGCGTTCTGCTTACCGGTGCCAGCGGTTTTCTGGGCAGTCATTTGCTGCAGCAATTGCTCGCGCAACACGTTGAGGTGCTGGCTCTCGCGCGCCGCGAATCCAGCGCCGATGCCTTGCGCGCGCTCGGCGCAGAACCGGTGCGAGGCGATGTGCGTGATGCCGATTCGCTGAAGGCAGCGATGGCAACACCGCTCGACGCGGTTTTCCATGTCGCTGCGGATACCAGCACATGGTGCGGCGATGCGGCGCAGCAGACACTGACCAATGTCGGCGGTACCGAGAATGTGATCGCGGCGGTGCGCGCCGCGAAAGTCGCGCGCCTGATCCACACTTCGTCGGTGTCTGCATTTGGTATGACTGACGACACGCTAACCGAAAACTTGCCACGTCGCGGTGCCGATTCGTGGATCAATTACGAGCGCAACAAGGCCGCGACCGAAGGTGCGGTGCGCGCGTCGGTTGAGCGCGGCGAAATCGATGCGGTAATCCTCAATCCCACACATATTCTCGGCCCCGGCGACCGGCATAACTGGGCGCAGATGTTCATCATCATCGATCAGGGCAAGTTGCTCGGCGCGCCACCGGGCACCGGTGCTTTCGCCGATGTGCGTGAGGTCGCTGCCGCACATATTACCGCGTGGCGCGGTGGCCGCAGCGGCGAGTCGTATCTGCTCGGCGGCGATCACGCGAGTTTTCTGACACTGGTGCAGGGGATTGCAAGCCAGCTCGGGCGGCCGTCGCCAAAACGCGCGTTGCCCGCTGCGTTATTGCGCGCTTATGCGCAGGTGCTGAATTTCTACAGCCGTTTCAGCGGCTGCGCGCCATCGTTGACACCGGAAACGGTGGCATTTACCTGCCAGCATTTGCGCGTGGATTCGAGCAAGGCCAAACGCGAACTCGGTTATCGCAGCACCGCGCTGAATGTGTTGATCGCTGATACCTGCACGTGGCTGCGCGAGCAGGGGTTGATCAGCGGCGCGCCGTTGAACACATGACTCCCGCGCGCTTAGAAATTTTGCAACATCCAAAATCCTCGTACGCAAAAGGCTTCCTCGTTATGTACACGAATAAAGTAGCCATCTTTACCGCAGCCATTCTGGCGTTTGTGAGTTGTCGAATATTTGCAGCAGAACCAGCCGGAGCCTCTGCTCAAGTCGAGAGTAATCTGGCTGCGGTTGCTTCTGCGATAGACAAAAAAAGTCACGATGAGATTGGCGTAGGTATCGCAGCACTTGGAATTTTGCTCGAAGCAAAACCAGGCGGATTTTTTCTAGTCGATTCACTCAATTCCGACGGACGAATGAACGCGGTGATGCAGTTGGAAAGGAAGGGGTTCGTACAAGTTCTGCATGTCAAAAGTGGTCATGACGAAATGGTTCAGCTCATACCCACCGAAAAAGCGCGCCCAATCATCAAAGCTCTTAAAGCACGAGCGCTGTAGGATCCATGACCACCACCCCATCCACTGAGTCGCTAGAACTTGTGCCCTTGATTGCCGCGGAGGCACCTGTCGCGCCTGCACCTGGCCCGCATTGCGCCAATTGCCGCACGCCACTGCTCGGGCCGTACTGCTATGCGTGCGGCCAGCCGATCAAGGGCTTGATTCGTCATCTCGCGAGTATTTTTCATGATCTGCTCGATACGATTTTTAATATCGACTCGCGCATCCTGCATACGTTTTTCCCGCTCTATTTCCGCCCTGGTTTTCTCACCAACGAATATTTTGCGGGTCGCCGCGTGCGTTATGTGACGCCGTTTCGATTGTATTTTTTCCTGAGCGTTGCCGCATTTTTTTGCATCCAGGCCACGCTGAATGTCAGTGATCTCGGCAAGCAGATCAAGTTCGACGATAGCGATGGTTTGTCCGGCGCAAAAACACTGAGCGAGCTCGAACAACGCAAAAACGCGGAATTGGCGGGACTGCAAACCGCTATCGAAAAATCTCCGGAACTCGCCCACAACTCACTCCAAAAAGCGCGCGAGGCAGTGGAAAAAAGCGCACAGGAACGCCTCGAATATCTGAAGTCGGTCGAGCACGCCAAGGCTAGCGGTTCGCCGATTCCGCCCGATCCGGCCGATGAGGTCAACATCGAGTTTGGCGAGGGCAAATGGGATGCGCAAAAACATCCGATCCAGATCGGCTGGCTGCCGGATCGCGGCAACGCGTACCTCAACATGCTGGCAGGGCGCATGCTGGAAAATCTCAAACGCGCGAAACATGATCCGCATATCCTGCTGGCCAGCGTTTTCAACATGTTGCCGCAAACGCTGTTTGTGCTGATGCCGTTGTTCGCGCTGTTCCTAAAGGTGTTTTATATTTTCAAGCGCAGGCTGTACATGGAGCACCTGATCGTCGCGCTGCACAGCCACAGCTTCATTTTGCTGGCGCTGCTGCTGGTTACGTTGCTGGCGCTGTTACGCGAGTGGACCGCCAGCGCCGCGCCATGGCTCAATACGTTGCTGGCATGCGTGAATATTGCAATGCTCACTTGGCTGCCGCTGTATTTGTTAATCATGCAAAAACGCGTGTATCGCCAGGGCTGGATAATGACGGTGTTGAAATTCAGCATGATCGGCTTTTGTTATATTTTTCTGATCAGCTTCAGTATGGTTGGCGCATTATTTGTGGGGCTCGCATTTGCCTGATTGGGACGAGATATTTAAGGTAGTGAATCATTTTATTGATACCACCCAGTGCACAGACGCGGCCTATTGCACCTCTGCTCCGGGTTATGCCGGCATAAACGTGTAAAAACGTTTGTACATATGTAAAAGTCGGGCTTGTCATTGATTTTTTGAAGCTCTCTCAAATCAGTGTTTCTGACAGTGAATTGGTCGGTCAAAAGCAAGCTCTGGAATGCGCGCTCTCGCGCTCTTTACAAAATGTGAGTTTGATCACAATAAACTCTTGCGTATATTAAGTTGCAGCCAAGCGAACACGGTCTACTCGCTAGCCGGGGAACTTATGCCGAAACAAATGCGGCATCTTCAATCGACCAACCTTCTTGAGATCCATCAATAATCAAGCCGCTAGTTCAGCTTGGCCGTTCGTTGCTGGGCGATACGTTTGTGCTGCTCGGAGTAACCGCAGCCGCCGCACCTTCGCCTATCGCGTTTCCGCAAATCGTGCAGGGCATCAGCCCGCCGAATCGTGTGACGCTGATCAGAAATACCAGCCGTCACCTGACTTCCGGGAGGGACACGGGTGCGTCGGCCGACACCGAAAATCTCGACGATATGCTACTGCAGTTGCAACGCAGTCCGGAGCGCGAGCGCGCGCTGCAGGACATGATCGAGGCAATGCACAATCCGCAATCGCCGAGTTTCCATCATTGGCTCAGCAACGACGATCTTTTCACTGGCTACGATCCATATCGATACCGTCGCGGTGATCGAAAATGCCAATATTCTCAACACCGGCGATGTCACAACATTCCGCGATGCATTCGGTATCGGCAGCGCGGCGGGTTATAGCGGCACGTTCGCCGAGGTGCATCCGGGCGGCGCCACAGCGTGCCGCGATCCGGGCGTGACCGCAAATGAAAAAGGAAGCCGCACTCAATGCCGAATGGGCCGGCGTAGCCGCACCGAATGCGAACATCCAGATTGCATCGTGTCAGGATGCCGGCGTGACCTTGGGCGGCTTGATCGCCGCGAATAATCTGATCGCCAGCGCCGATCCGCCGAAGATCATGAGCCTGAGTTACGGCGTGGGCGAAAGCCAGACCGGCGCCACTGCCAACGCGGTATTTGTCAGCGCCTGGCAAACGGCGGCGGCGAAAGGCATCAGTGTGCTTGTCGCCGCCGGTGACGAAGGTGCCACCAGTTGCGATGCCGGCGCGAACGACGCGACGCAGGGAATTTCGGTCAGCGGTTTTGCCTCCACGCCTTACAACGTTGCAGTCGGTGGCACTGATTTCCGCGATACCGTGAACGGCAGCAACGCGACCTACTGGAACCGCAGCAACGGCGCCGGACGCAGCACGGCAAAATCTCACGTGCCGGAAATTCCCTGGAACAACTCCTGCGTCAGCAGCATCTTGTGCACGCTCAAGGGTTGTGTCTACGGTATCAGCTACTGCAATACGGCGGTGGCGTATATCAACAATTTCGTCAGCAGCAGCGCAGCGCGCGATGGTGCGAGCAGTTATTCGTCGAAGCCGAGTTGGCAGGCTGGTGTGCTCGGTATCGTCAATGACAGCAGGCGCGATTTGCCGGGCGTTGCTCTTTTCGCCGCCAACGGTCTGTAGGGCCAGCCGATGTTGTATTGCATGTCGGACACCACGAATAGCGGCGTGACTTCCGATTTCACCGACACCAGCGATGCGCTGCACAGCGTAGGTGGCGACACTTCATTTTCTGCCCCAGCGCTGGCCGGCATCCGGGCCTTGATCAACCAGGCTACCGGGCGGGGCTGGGGGCAATATGAACATACGTTTCTATGCATTGGCGGCGAAGCAATACGGTAGCGCCGCGCGTCCGAATACCGCGAGCGTCAGCAGTTACAACGCCAACACTGGCATCGGCATCGGCATCGGCATCGGCATCGGCATCGGCATCGGCATCGGCATCGGCATCGGCAAAAATTGTGTACTCCAGGACATCACCTCGGGCGATATTGTCGTGCCGTGCAAGTACGGTTCCACCAATTGCCACAGCAACTACACCGGCGCCAACAATGACGACTGCAACGACGCCGGCAGCATGCTCGACAAGACCTTCACCTGTGGCGTAACTTCAAGCTCCAGCAGCAGCGCGAAGCCCGCTTACGCCGCAGCGCCGGGCTGAGATTTCGCGACCGGGGCTGGGCAGTGTCAACGTTGCCAATCTGATCGCCGCGATGCTGCCGCGGCCGGTTGCGAGCAAACTCAAATTCACCGTGCAGCCGGTCAACGGCAGGGCGGATCGTCGCTCGCATCGATCAAGGTCAGTGTAGAAAGCAGCAGCGGAGCCGTGGCGACCGACAACACTGCGGCGATCACCCTGGCGCTCGCGAACAATCCGGCCAGAGCCAACCCGGGCGCACGCTGACCGTGAATGCGGTCAATGACGTGGCCACATTCAGCGATGTCCGCCTCAATACGGTCAGCGCTGGCTTCACCTTGATCGCCACCCTCACCGGCACCACAACGATCAGCGTAATCGATGGCGTGGCGAGCTTTGCGAATATTTCGTTGAACAAAGCCGCAGCGGCTGCAGTTTGATCGCAACTAATGGCAATCTGGGCGCAGCTGGCAGCACGACGTTTGATATTTCGCCGGGCGCGACTGCGCAATTGATTTTCGCGACGCAGCCGTTCGACATCATGCAGGATCAAGCGCTGAGCAAGGTCTCAGTGGTGGCAGATCGTTCCGCACCGCTGTGGCAGCGCTACAACTCACTGCATAGGCAGCGGATCAACCAGCTCTATCAGCGACCAGCGCGCCGTTCGATGTGGGAAGAAATCCCGACAAGATGTTCTACAGCACGCTCGAGAGCTGCACACCGTAGCAACATTCACGGCAAGCAGACAATCCAGCCACTTTCACTTGTGCGATTTCTCCTTTCTTGCCGGAGCCTTACTGGTGCTGCTTGTCGACTCTCGCCGGCTTCGGGTGCATTCGCGCGCCGGGCTTCGGTTTGACTGGCGCAGGCTTTTTCGGCGCGTCCTCGGCTTTGGGCGCGACGTGGGGTGTTGCTTGCGTGCGTGTTTCGGCAAGCGCTGCCTGACGCTCCTGCGGCGACATGCTATTCCAGCGTGCGCGCAATTTTTGTCGCTGCTCTGGCGGCAGCGCACTAAACCGCTGATAGGTCTGACGTAAACGACGCTGTTGTTGCGGAGGCAAGGTGCTGAAGCGTTGGTAGCGTTCGCGTATTTGCCCGCGCTGCTCGGGCGTCAGCGCATTCCATTTCTTGAAGCGCTGCTGCGTATTGCCACGTTGTTCCGGAGTCATCTGGGTCCAGCGCGAAGCGCCGCGTTGCATGCGTTGCTGTGCATCTGGCGGTAACTGCTCCCAGTTTTTCTTGAGCGGCGCGAGCACCTCTTGTTGCGCAGGACTCAGGCTGCCCCAAGCAAGCGGGCTGGCAGGCGCTGGTGCATTTTGCGCTGCCGCTTG
>JAYVLO010000082.1:0-4229 GCA_043759455.1 Pseudolysobacter sp. | reverse complement strand
CGGGGACAGCTTTGCCGCCGGCATAAAATATGCGTCATTCCCGCCTGCGCTGGAATGACGAGCAAAAAATGCGCGCTGAGATTTGCTTTTACGCGAGTCGAAGTTTCAGAAAGAAATATCGTTTTCAGTGTCATCGTCGATCTCGCGCACTGGCCGTTTGCCGAGCTTGCGCTGCAAGGTGCGTCGATGCAGGCCGAGTCGTCGTGCCGCTGCAGAAATATTGCCGTCGCACTCGCTGAGCACGCGCTGGATGTGTTCCCACTCCAGTCGCCGCAACGGCTGTGCGCCTTTCGGTACCCGTGTGGTCGCATCGGCGAGCGAGGATTCGCTTTTCCCGCGCAACGCGAAGGTCACCGCATCGGCATCGACCGGTTTGGCGAGGTAGTCGTACGCGCCACGCTTGATCGCCTCGACTGCGGTCGCGATGCTGGCGTAGCCGGTCAGCAACAGGATGCGCAGCTCGGGCGCGACCGCGAGCAGTTGCGGGATCAATGCCAGTCCGTTTTCCTCGCCGAGTTTGAGATCAAGCACGGCGTGTACCGGCGCCTCGCTGCGGCATAACGCGAGTGCAGTTTCGCTATTCTCCGCTGTGCGCACGGCAAATCCACGCTGCCCCAGCGCGCGCGCCATGACACGCAGAAAAACCGCGTCGTCGTCGATCAGCAAAACCGAATCGGTTGTTGTCGCGTTGCTATTGATGGGCAAATTCATCGGCGATGTTCGACCGAGCGCAATGGCAGGCGCAAGCATGTTTCGCTACCGCCACCTTCGGCGGCATGCACGCTGAGTTCGCCGTTCAGGCGTTCGGCGGTGGCATGGGTCAGCGCCAATCCCAAACCAAGCCCGTTGCGTTTGCTGCTGTAAAAATCGTGGCCCGCCGCGGCGAGAATATCTGCCGGCAATCCGGGGCCATAATCGCGGATGCGTAATTCGAGAATATGCGCCTGGCAACAGGCCGCGAGATCCACACGTGAGCTCGATTGTTGCTGCGAAGCGTCGGCGGCGTTGTTGAGCAGATTGATCAGCGCATGCTGCAAGCCCGGCAAGACACTCAGGCGTAGCATCGCGATCTCCGCAGCGATGACGATCTGCAATTCAACCTCGGGACGCAGCAGTCGAAAACGCTCCGCGCAGCCAGCGATGAATTTTTCGAGATCCAGGATCTCCGGCGTATCGGCGAGTTGCGCGCTGCCGACTGCGACAAGCTCGCGCAGAATATCGCGGCAGCGGTCGGCCTGACTTTGCAGAACGTCGAGATCGTCGCTTAGCGTGGCCGCATCGACCGGCGCGCGGCGCAGTTCGCCAAGCAGTGTGCGGATCGTCGACAGCGGTGTATTGAGTTCGTGCGCCGCACCGGCGGCCTGGGTCGCAATCGCGAGGATGCCTTCGTCGCGCAGCGCACGTTCGCGTTCGCGCTGCATCTGGATTTGCTGCTGGCGCAGCGCGCGAGCGAGGCGCCAGATGAACAGCCCCAGCAGAAATCCGGTGATTGCAAAATTGGTCGCCATGCCGATCACGTGCAAACCGAAATCGGCGTGCATATCGTGTTCGTACATGCTCGGCAAACTGAGGTGATACAACATCAGCGTCGCATAGATGATGCCGGCGAATAGCGCGATCACAATGAGATACCGTGCGGCGAGTGTGGTCGCCGCGAGTGCAATCGGCATCACCAGCAGCGAGATGAACGGATTGGTTGAGCCGCCGGTGAGGTACAGCAGATACGCCAGCACGCCCATGTCGACGACAAAATGCGCGAATACTTCGAGCTCGCTGACGGGCCAGGTCTGGCGCATACGCCACAGCACAAACGCCTCGAACAGCAGCAGCGCGGCGATACCACGCCACAGCGCATTCTCCGGGATCGGCAATAGCAACCAGTGCGCGACGACGGTGACGGTCAGCGCCTGGCCGACGATTGCACACACGCGCAGCCAGGCCAGGGTGGTCAGCAACTCGGTCGGTCCGAGATGCAGATACGACGCGGGAAAATATTTTGACAGGGGCATCGTCAACGTACAGCGGATGAGTGCGTTCATCATACCGCTGCTTTTACCAGATACCGCTGCTTTTACCAGTCTTCGCAACAGATTTACTCATCGGGCACCGCAAAGGAGACTCGTGTGACATACCGTGCCATAGGTAATGCCAAACAGCGTCTACACGGCGCAATCGCACAGCTGGCGAGGCCGGTCGCAGGCTTTTTAGCGTCATCATTTTTTCATCGCACCAGGCAAACGACGGAACCCGATATGCATGCCGCGAGCATTGCCTACACCCACGCGCCGCAGCTCGAACTGCATGCGTTGAGCAAGGTGTACCACTCGCATGCCGCCGCGGCGGTGCGCGCATTGCAGGGCGTGACTTTGACGGTTCGGCACGGTGAATTTGTTTCCATACTCGGGCCCGCCGGTTGCGGTAAATCGACCCTGCTGAACGTACTCGGCTGTCTCGATTCGGCGAGTTCGGGGCGTTACTTTTGCGACGGTCAGAATGTCGCGAGTCTCGATGCGGTCGGTCGCGCGCGGCTGCGCCAGCAGAAATTCGGTTTTATCTTTCGCGCATTCCATTTGCTGCCGCGCTTGAATGTACTCGAAAACGTCATGCTGCCGCTCGCCTACAGCACGTTGTCGCACACGCGGCAGCGCGAAATGGCACACACGCTTTTGCGCGAAATCGGCATCGCGGATTGCGCGTTGCACAAGCCGATGGATCTGTGCAGCGGTTTGCAACAACGCATTGCGATGGCGCGTGCGTTGATCAACGATGCCCCGATCCTGCTCGCCGACGAACCCACCGGCGCGCTGGATGCCACGGCCGCCAGTGAAATTCTGAGCTTACTGCAGCACCTGCGCGAGCAGGGTCATACCCTCGTGCTGATGACCGAAAACGCTGATGTCGCGGCGCATGCCGATCGCCATTTTTTCATGTGCGATGGGCGGCTGTATGCGCCACATGCACCGCAAACATTGCAGGCGCTCGCATGAATCTGCGCGACACACTCGCCACCGCATGGCAGGCGATCTGCCGACAGCCGTACACCGGCGCGCAGGCTTTTTTCGGACTGGCGATCGGCATCACCGCGCTGGCGGCGGCGCTCGCGCTCACGCAGGGAATAGCCGGCCACGACGCGCATTCCACGGCGTCGCGTCGCCTCGAAATTTTCTCCGAGAATATCCACGCGCCTGCCGCGATTTCCGCTACCCGACAAACCGCGACGTTGACCACCGTCGATGTCGCGGCGATCCGCCGGCTCGACGGCATACGTTCCGCTGCAGCGAGTGTGCTGCAATTCAGTCGATTGAATTACGCGGGTTTGTTATTGCCGGTTAGTGTTTATGCGGTCGATGCAGATTATTTTGCCGCGCATGGCTGGGCGCTTGCCGGCGCTTTCAGCGCGCAGGATTTCAGTGAAGCAAATAATGTGGTGATGCTTGGCTCCAGGTTGAGCGCCAGCGTTTTTGGCGACGCTGATCCAGGCGGCAAGCGCATTCAGCTTGATGATGCGAATTTCCATATCAAAGGCGCGGTGTCCGCCAACGAAGCGAGCACGTTTTTTGGCGATTATGCGGACGCCGTATTTATCCCGTTGCCGACCGCACGGCGTCTGTTCGCCGGCAGCTGTCAATTGGCGGGCGATGCGATCGGACAGATTTCGGTGCGCATCGCACCAGGTGCGGACGCGGTTTCGATACAGCAACAGATTCGTGCCCTGTTGCGCGCGCAGCACGCGCTCGAAAGCACTCGCCCGGATGATTTCCAGCAGCGCGATTTTTCGGCATTGGACGGCACCAGCCAGCACGCAGCCGTCGGGTCGCCCCGCATGTTGGTCGATATCGCGATGATCGCGTTGCTGCTTGGTGGCGCCGCGCTGTCACGCATCATGCTGCTGGCGGTGGACGATCGCGCACGCGAAATCGGGTTGCGTATTGCCACCGGCGCCGGTCCACGTGCAATTCAATCACGCTTTCTCGCCGAGTCCATGCTGATCGCCGTGGCTGGCGGAATGTTCGGCATGGTGCTCGCGGCGGTCTCAACATTCTGGCTGGAACAAACCACCGATTACTATTTGCATTTGAGTGCCGTCACAATGCTGACCACGGTCATCATCGCTTGCGCGATCGGGGCATTATGACCTTGCCCCCGAGAAACGTACCCCTTGCCGTGTGATTCAATCCACGCAAGGAGAACGACATGACGAAGACAACACGGGCGCGCTACACGCTCGA
>JAYVLO010000081.1:0-3047 GCA_043759455.1 Pseudolysobacter sp. | reverse complement strand
TCGAGCGTGTAGCGCGCCCGTGTTGTCTTCGTCATGTCGTTCTCCTTGCGTGGATTGAATCACATAGCAAGGGGTACGTTTCTCGGGGGCAAGGTCAGTTTCTCGCGCGAATTCGGTGTCAAGCGACTCCCGAATATTCTGCAAAGTGTCACGCACGACTGGAACGAAATCAGATCTCCCGCATTGCTGCAAGATATCGCGCCTTATTGGGAGCTTGCGGATGCGTTGCCAGTGAGTTATCCGAAATGGCGTGCGCAAGCGGCACGACTGGCGCAGCGGTTGCAGACGCTGCGCAGCCGTCCTGGCAACGGAGAATGGCTCGGCAATCCGTACACGATGCATCTGGCGCGTCTGAGTCTCATGCTCGCCGACCATCACTATTCGAGCCTGCCGCCCGAATCGCCGCAACGTATCAAGGGCGATGGTAAGGGCCGCCTGTTCGCCAACACACATTCAGATGGCACCTTGAAACAAGCGTTGGACGAACACCTGCTCGGTGTTGCGCGTGATGCAGGACGCATCGTGCGTGCGTTTCCGGGTTTCGAGCGCCACTTGCCGCGACTGGCGCGTCATCGCGGTCTGCGCAAACGCAGTGAATCGCCGCGCTTTCGCTGGCAGGATTGGGCGGCGGATGCGGCTGAGGGGCTGCGTGTGCGCGCTGCCGAGAACGGTGCCTTTATCGTCAATATGGCTTCCACTGGCTGCGGCAAGACGCTCGCCAACGCACGCATCATGAACGCGCTCGCAGAACCGCAGGCCGGCATGCGTTGCACGTTTGCGCTGGGACTGCGCACGCTGACCATGCAGACCGGCCGTGCGTACCGGCAAGACCTGCATCTGGGCGAGGACGAACTTGCCGTGCGCGTTGGTGGCTCGGCCAGCCGTACGCTGTTCGAGTATTACCTCGACAAGGCCGAAGCGAGTGGTTCGGCTTCGACACAGGCGTTGATCGACGAGGATGGCCACGTTTTTTACGAAGGCGCGTATGCCGATCACGGGCTGCTCGGCAAGGCGATGGACGATCCTGCTATCCGTTCGCTGCTTTCCGCGCCGATGCTGGTCTGCACCATCGACCATCTGATGCCGGCGACCGAAAGCCAGCGCGCCGGTCGGCAGATTGCACCGATGCTGCGCCTCATGAGCAGCGATCTTGTGCTCGACGAACTCGACGATTTCGACTTGGCCGATCTACCTGCGTTGACGCGCCTGATGCACTGGGCCGGTCTGCTCGGCACGCGTGTTCTGATCTCGTCGGCTACACTGCCGCCGGCGTTGGTAGAAGGCATGTTTCTCGCCTATCGCGCGGGACGCATGCATTACCGGCGCAATCGCGGGGCGCGCATCGATGCGGCTGCGTCCCTCAATATCGCCTGTCTGTGGACGGACGAATTCGGAGCTGCGGCACACGCGTGCAGCGATGCCGAATCGTTTGGGCAAAACCACGCTGGCTTCGTGCGAAAACGCGTCGAAGAACTGAGAAAGGCCGAACCACGTCGCTGCGGTGAACTGCTGCCGTTGCAGATCCCCGCGAAGAAAAAATCGGACATCCGGCGCGAATTCGCAGCGCAGCTGCAAGTCGCCATCGTGCACGCTCACGCGCAACATGCGGAAATATGTCCGAACAGTAGAAAACGTGTCAGCTTCGGACTAGTGCGCATGGCCAATATCGAGCCATTGTTCGATGTCGCGCTGGAATTGTTCCGGCTCGGCGCGCCGGAGGATCACCGCATTCATCTGTGCGTGTATCACGCGCGTTTTCCGTTGCTGCTGCGCTCGGCCATCGAGAATCGTTTGGACACTGCGTTCGACCGCCGCCAGCCGGAGGCCGTCTACGCGTTGCCGGAAATCCGCGCGGCGATCGACGCACATCCCGAAGCGAATCACGTATTCGTTGTGCTCGCGTCGCCGGTCTGCGAAGTGGGCCGCGATTGGGATGCAAGTTGGGCGATTGCCGAGCCGTCGTCGATGCGTTCGCTGATCCAACTGGCCGGGCGCGTGCAGCGTCATCGCAATAAGCCGTGCACGTCGCCGAACATCTTTATCTTCGATACCAATCTGCGCCATTTCGAATCGCCCAAGGGCAAGGACAATCAGGCGGCGGCTGCGTTTGTGCATCCAGGATTCGAAGCCGACAAGCAGCCAGCCAGCAGTGCGTTTCGCCTGATGAGCCATCGCCTCGAAAAGCTGTTGCGCCAGCAGGAATACGCGCGACTCACGGCGATTCCGCGCATTCAGCCCGTGCCTGCTGATCAACGCGAACCGAAGACCAAGCTCGTTGATCTGGAACACGCGCGTCTGCTCGACATGATGGAACCCGCCGACCTCGACGCGATTGCACGCCCCATCCCGCGTGGCGTAAAGCCGCCCAAGCACGAACTCAATGCGGCAAGTTCATGGCAATACGAGCAGGCCATGCTGACCGGCGTATTGCCACAGCAGCAGCCGTTCCGTGACAGCTCCATGCCGGAAGTCGAGCTCGTGTTTCTGCCAGACGAGGACGATGAAAATCTTGTCCTGCATCGCATCGAAAAAACGCTGCATCGCGGCGCTCCGACGATTTACACGCCGGTGGAACGCAGCCTGCTGATACGAGTGCCGTTGGAGGAGATGCTGGGCGCACGTATCGCGCCGTGGGGCAACAATTCGCTGCACGAACTGCTTGAAGAACAGGCCCTCGCGCAGGAGTTGTCGCTTCGCACATGCAGTGAGCGGTTCGCTATCACCAAAGTGCTGGAAAGCACCTACGGCTGGCGGTATCACGCAAGTCTGGGCTTCGCTAAGAATCGTGAGACTTAGTTTGCAATGCGCCGCCCAAGTCAACGTTACGATGTTGCCTTGGCAATCCAAACAACTTTCGCCGGTTAATACTGGATCGACGCACGAGAAAATTGAACGTGCAGGAGGAGCAAATGTGCGGATAGGGGATATGGCATGAGTATTCAAGGAATTGACCTTGCCCCCGAGAAACGTACCCCTTGCTATGTGATTCAATCCACGCAAGGAGAACGACATGACGAAGACAACACGGGCGCGCTACACGCTCGAAT
>JAYVLO010000080.1:0-2008 GCA_043759455.1 Pseudolysobacter sp. | reverse complement strand
ACCGGAATGCCATAAGCCGCGAACAATTCTTTGGCCTGATACTCGTGAAAGTTCATGCATACACCTTGAAGAAACGCTTGGATAAGCGGAGGCTGGCGCGGTGCGAACAGCGCGTGCCAGCAAAGAAATCTGCACATGGCTTACCGACGCGATGCCGGATTCCTGCAGGTCAGTCGCGTATTGTGGACAAAGCCTCCAACAAAAAAAAGTCTTTTCGACTAATCTGCGCCTGACGTGGCGCGCTGGCTATACTGAGTCAACGCCTGAGCCATGGTGCGACCACCGGGCAACGCGGTTTACCGCGGGTGCCGTCATCGCCGCCC
This sequence comes from Pseudolysobacter sp., assembly GCA_043759455.1. Taxonomy (GTDB): domain Bacteria; phylum Pseudomonadota; class Gammaproteobacteria; order Xanthomonadales; family Rhodanobacteraceae; genus Pseudolysobacter. The sequence continues at coordinate 1,685 of JAYVLO010000080.1, read as the reverse complement.
CGTCGTCACACAAACCTACTATCGGGCTTGAGCAGAATGAGCGATCCGCGCGTGCAACCTCCGACAACCCCGAATGCGGCGGCCGACATGCGCAGCGCCGATCCGATGTTCATCCCGTCCAACGAGGGTGACGGCGAGCCGCATCGCGAGCTGTACGCGCTGCATCTGTTTCGGATTCTGCAAGCCTGCATCATCATCGGCCTGACATTCAGCCCGCTGGTCACGAAACAGATCGAGTTCAATGATCCGTGGCTGGCGCGCGCTAATGCGGTCGTCTATCTGCTGCTGACGCTGATCGCTTTCTCTTACGTGCGCCGCAAATCGCAGCCGATGTTTGTGATCGTGACGTCAGCGATGCTGGTGGATATCGTCGCGTGCAGCCTCATGTTGTTGGCGCTGCGGGATCCGATCAACAGCATCGCCATGTTGCTGATGGTAAATATCGGCGCCAGCGCGGTATTGCTGACGCCACGCATGGCGTTCTTTTTCGCCGCCGTGGCGACGATGTGCGTGCTGGCGCAGAACATCTACAAATTTCTGGAAGGTTCCGAGCACAGCCCGCTGGAATTGGGCCTGATCGGACTGGGCTATTTTGCCACCGCACTGCTCAGCGGCATTCTCGGCAAACAGATGCGCGCCACCCAGCAACTGGCGACGCAACGTGGGCTTGATCTGGCAAACTTGGCGCTGATCAACGAGTTGATTATTCGCCGCATCAAGACCGGCGTGCTGGTCGTGGATGCCGAAAACCGCGTGCACCGCATGAATGAGGCTGCGCGCAACTGGCTCGGCGCGCCGAAACCCGGCGTGCAGGAACTCGCCAAACTTTCGGTAGAGCTCGCCGCGCGCCTCAAACATTGGCGTCAGGGCCAGAAGAACACCAGCCAGCCGATCACCGCGGAAGATGGCAGCGAACGCATTCCGCGTTTCACGCGGCTCACCCCGCAGGACGACAACGGCGCCGTGCTGGTATTTCTCGATGACAACGCGTTGCTGTCGCGACGCGCCGAGGAACTTACCCTCGCCTCGCTCGGACGCTTGTCTGCCAGCATCGCCCACGAGATCCGCAACCCGCTCGCGGCGATCCAGCACGCGGCACAACTCCTTGCCGAGTCCGAAGAACTGGCGATTACCGATCAACATCTGGTCGGCATCGTCATCAACCATTGCGGTCGACTCAACCAGATCATCGAGCATGTGCGCCAGCTCGCCCGCCGTGAACCCTCGCGCCCCGAGCCGGTCGAGTTGAATCGCTGGGTGCAGGAGTTCATCTCCGATTACAGTACCAATCACGTGCTCGGATCGGATCAATTGCGCGCCACGCCGTCGCCACATCCGGTGAATGCGCTGATCGATCCGCAGCAATTGCAGCAGGTGTTGTGGAACCTCGTGCAAAACGCGCTGCGCTACGGGCGCATGCCCGAGCAGAACGCATCGGTCACCATTTCCGCACGACGCGGTGGCGCGAACGTCGCACCGGTCATCGAGATCATCGATCGCGGCCCGGGCATTCCATCGAGTGTGGCCACGCGCATCTTCGAGCCGTTCTACACCACGCATGAACTCGGCACGGGTCTGGGTTTGTATCTGGCGCGCGAGATGTGCGAATCGAATCAGGGCACACTGGATTATGTGGCACGGGCCGGCGGCGGCAGTTGCTTTCGTATCACGCTATCGCCGGCGCC
>JAYVLO010000079.1:0-5550 GCA_043759455.1 Pseudolysobacter sp. | reverse complement strand
GCCGCGATCAGGCTGGCAAGTTCGGCCGCGGCATCACGATCCAGCACGAGTTGCGCAGGCACGCTGCCGGCATCGAGTTCCAGCGCGAGCAGGGCGGGGCAAAGCGAATGGGCGTCAGTATCGGGCATCGGTGCGAATGTGAACAGCGGCTGGCTCGGCGCACCATTGCTGCCGCTGCGCCTACCGGCATAAGGGGTGGCAGTGTAACATCGGCGCTCTTTTCTCCGCGCGCGCCATGGCGCGCGCCAGCCAGGCCGAAGTCATGACCTTTCAGAATTACAAGAGTTTTTGGGACAACAAGGCAACCACCATGCAGGGCGCGATGATCGCCGTGGATGGCAGCACCGACGAAAACACCGTGCGCCTGACCGGAATCTACAGCGCTGACCAAGCCACCAAGGCGCTCGAATTGACGGCGACCGATCGTGTGCTCGAACTCGGCTGCGGCGTCGGCCGGATCGGTCACGAACTCGCCTCGCATGTCGGTTATTGGCATGGGGTGGACATCTCGGCCAACATGATCGCGCAGGCCCGCGAGCGCCTGAAGAAATTCGACAATGTCGGCCTGTCCGAACTCACGCGCACCAGCCTGAGCGAATTCCCCGATGCGAGTTTCGACAAAGCGTATTGCATCGCTGTGTTCATCCACATGGACAAGGAAGATTTTTTCCTCTACCTGCGTGAGTTGAATCGCGTGCTCAAACCCGGCGGACGGATCTTTTTCGATCACTGGAATCTTGCCAGCACGGTCGGCTGGCGACGCTGGTTTCTCGAAGTGCAGCAATACGTGGATGTCGATCCGAGCGTGCGCAAGGATGTCGCGCGCAATCAGTTCACCACGCCGCAAGAAGTGTCGGTATTCCTGCAGCACGCCGGTTTCGAGGAGCTCGGCAACTGGAGCGAATCGCCGTGGGTCCAGGCGCTCGGTGCCAAGCCCGGTGCGGGCCTCGATATCGCTGCCGCGCGTGCGCGCGCCGCAGCGAATGGTCGCGATATCGAATACACGCCGTTGTGGAGCGAGCTGTTCAATCAACTGGTCGATGTCACCGTCGGCGAGATGAAACCGCAGGCGATGCTGGAAGTGCTGCGCGACGACAGTCGTGGCAAGGAAATCCCGATGTTCCGCGCGATGTTCCTCGGCATCTGGCGCCTCAATGTAAAGCACTGGGGCGCGGCGCCGGCTTTGTAGCAAGACTCGGAATTGCGCTTTGAACATCAGCAAAATTATAAAAAGCGAAACCGACTCATTCGATGACTTGCACGAGCGGCCTGACGGGCGTGTTTTTTGTCACAAAATAATCATTTTGGCGGCTTGTTCAAGCGGAGGATTTGATCAAACTCAGGGGCGATCGATCGCCAGCAACTACCTTTGGCGCCAACAACTCGTTTTTTCGCAATCGAGGATGTATTTCAGTGTTTGACTACCGGGGATTGCCGCCCGAGGAGATGCGAATATTTCGAGGGCGATGTAGGCCGAAAAGGTCAGCAGAGCCTGCCAGTGAGGGCATTGCGTTTGTATTCTTCAGCGCAAAAAGTTACAAAAGGCTGGTACCTTGGAGCGTGTGGAAACAAGTAAATGCGCTCGCTAAAACAGTTGTGCCGTAACTGGAGTGCGGATACCCACACGCGATCTCGATAGATTTGATCGAAGAAGTTATTTTGTTGAGTATCGAACAAGATCCCGAGTGTGTCGTTACCAAACTTAGAACGTCTGGTAAGGCTGCGATTTCACAATAGAGCGGCGCTACCGGGTACGTGCTGCCCTGCGCGCTGGTCGGCTTCATCGAAATTTGCTGTAACCGTTGAAAACGCAAGGCATACAATATCGACGCACGCCGGATGCGCGTATCGTCGGTTGCAATCCTCATCCTCTCAAGCGCTGGATCATGGCCACTACAAAACCTATCGGTATCATCGGCGGTGTACGCATTCCGTTCTGTCGCAGCAACACCGCATACAGCGATGTCGGCAATTTCGGCATGGCGGTGAAGACGCTCGGCGCGCTGGTCGAACGTTTTGACTTGCATGGGGTGGAGCTCGGCGAAGTCGCCTTCGGCGCGGTGATCAAACATCCCTCGGACTGGAATCTCGCGCGCGAAGCGACGTTGTCTTCGGGTCTTGCGCCGACCACGCCCGGCATCACCATTGCGCGCGCCTGCGGCACGTCGCTGGACGCGACGATTCTGGTCGGCAACAAGATCGCGACCGGGCAGATCGACGCAGGCATCGCCGGCGGCGCGGACACCACCAGCGATGTGCCGATCGTCTACGGCAAGCAGCTCGCCGCGCGCATTCTTGCGACTGCGCGCGCGAAAACGTTTGGCGAAAAAATGCGCGTGTGGAAAGGATTTTCGTTCGGCGAACTCAAGCCGTCGTTCCCCGGTGTGGCCGAGCCGCGCACCGGCAAATCGATGGGCGATCATTGCGAACTCATGGCGCGCGAATGGCATATCGCACGCGCTGATCAGGACCAACTTGCGTTGACCAGTCACCAGTGTGCGGCGGCGGCGTATGCCCGCGGATTTTTCAAGGATCTGGTGGTGCCGTTCCGTACGATCGTGCAGGACAATTTGCTGCGTCCGGACAGCACGCTGGAAAAGCTGGCGACGCTGAAACCGGCATTCGACAAAACTTCCGGCCAGGGCACGCTGACTGCGGGTAACTCCACCGCGCTCACCGACGGCGCTGCCGCCGTGCTGTTGGCCAGCGACGAATGGGCTGCGGCGCGCGGACTGAAAGTGCAGGCATATCTCACGCATGCCCGAGTCGCGGCGGTCGATTTCGTGCATGGCGAAGGTTTGCTGATGGCGCCGACGATTGCAGTATCGCGCATGCTCGACGAAGCCGGTCTGACCTTGCAGGATTTCGATTTCTACGAAATCCACGAAGCCTTCGCCGCGCAGGTGTTGTGCACGTTGCGTGCGTGGGAATCCGAAACCTACTGCCGCGATCGGCTCGGTCGCGACAAGCCGCTCGGCAGCATCGATCCGGCCAAACTCAACGTCAACGGATCGAGCCTCGCGCTCGGTCATCCGTTCGCCGCGACCGGCGCGCGCATCGTTGCGAGCCTGGCGAAAACCTTGGAGGAAAAAGGTTCGGGCCGCGGCCTGATCTCGATCTGCACCGCCGGCGGTATGGGCGTGGTGGCGATACTCGAGCGGCCTTGATGCATTTCTGTATCCTCGGTCGGCCCATAAAAAAAGGCACCGTACAGGTGCCTTTTTTGCAAACACGATTCGTAGCGCCTTTCAGGTAAAGCGGAACATCGGCGCGCTGGCCTGGGCGGGTGCAAACGATTCGCTGCGGCGACGACGCATGCGATCCTGCAATTCCTGGCGCCGGCCTTCCAGCCATTCCACGCGTTGCAGCTTGACCTGGTTGGCATCTTCACCGCGACGGCTGGCCTGTTCGTGGCGATACGCGACAAAATCCTCATAGGCTTCGATCTCGTGCTGCAGCTCGCGCTGGCACAGTTCGATCATGATCGCATCATCGAGGAAACCGAGTACCGGCACGTTATCGGGAATCACATCGTCCGGTTCAGCAAAATAAATTAGCGAGGACAATACGCGCTGGCGATCGTCTTCGGTTAAACCCCAGCCGGTATCGCTGACCATGTTGATCATTGCGTCGAGCTTCGACAGGCGCTCGGCGATGAAGGCCGGAACCTTGATGTCTTTTGATTCGACCAGCAATTTGCCGGCGGCCTCGGTGATCTGCTGTGCGGTCAGGTTGGCGGCTTTTTGTTGCGCACGTTTGGCCGCATCGTAAAAAAACTGCAGGTCCTGGTCTTCAAGGTCGATGGTGATCTGCAAAGGCATGGGGAGATCCGTTGATCATGAACAGACAGGAAGACTAGCCAGCACGCGCGGCAACGTCAATCTCGAATCACATAATCGAGACCAATCCGGCGCCAAAAGCCGTGACAATGCGCGTATAAATTGATTTCAGCGGCACATCGACGTCGGGAAAATCGCCGACGCTCTTGTAGCACTGGTAGAAATTCGGATCGCGCGGCGGCAGCGGCGCGCAATCCGGATTGAGTTCGAAGCTGGTCGAATAACGAAATGGCCAGAGGTCGAACAGCGGCAATGCGGTCGAAAAATCGCTGATCGCATTCGATACTTCGCTCACCGCAGGCGGCGCCTTGCGCGGCGCAATCACCCACGCGTTTTGTGGCTCGGTATTGCGCAGGATCGATGTGCGCACCTGCGCCGCGAACGCGGCATCGCGCACGATGAAAACGGCTTCGGTGTTGTAGTTGTCCGAGCGCGGATCGAAATTGTGCGAACCGATCAGCGTGATCGCGCCATCGATCACGATCGTCTTGGCATGCAAGCCGATGCGCACGCCTTGCTGCTGCAATGGCGCGCGGCCGTATTTTTGTAACGGCACACGCTTGCCCGATGCGGTGCCGAGCTCGGCATAATTCGCGATCATGTTTTCCGCGTCGGCCGGGAATGGCTTGAATTCATGGATCTCGAAGCCAAGATGTTTGAGGTAACGTTTTTTGTATTTGTACGACAGCGCATACACGTAGAAAGCATCAGTCGCGGCGAGCGAATTGGTCGACACCGTCACCGCCACGTGGTGATCGCGATACAGGCTGCGGAATATTTTTTGCGCGGTCTTGCTGAGTACGAGGTACGGCGTTTCCATCACCACATCGTGCTGTGCATCGATCAGCAGGCGGCTGATGCGCGCGGTCAGTTCGCGACGCGCCTGGATGTCGTTTTCCAGCGGTTTGTTCGGCGAGTCCGAGTAATAGTCGACATGCCCCACATGCTGGGTTGCGCTGACAAAATGCTGCTGGATGTAGTCGATATCGCTGGCACGCTGGCGCAGCGTGGCGACTCGTGCCGCGTTACTGAATTCGGGTGGCGAATACGCGGCAGCGGTGCCGTCGTCGCCGAGGATGCGGCGACCGACATCCTTGAGTCGCACCAGCGACACGGCGCGCGGATGCTGCCAGAACTGCTCGAACGAAGCCTGCATCTCGCGCGTGGCTGGCCCGACCACGAGCATGTCACGATCACGGTAGTCGAAATCGTCGTCCCAGTCGTAATAGCGATTTTCGTAATTGCGCCCGCCGGCGATGCCGACACGGCCATCGATCAGCAGCAATTTGTTGTGCATGCGCTGGTTAAACTTGAAAAAACAGCAGAGAATGCCGGCGGCAAATTCCAGTGATTGCGTGCGCGCCTGGCCGAAGGTCGGGTTGTACACCTTGAGCTCGAAATTCACATGCGCGCGTGCGAGTCGCGCGAGAAATTTTGTGTCGTCGAGCGAAAACAGTTGATCGGTGATCACGCGGACTTTCACACCGCGCGCCGCGGCCTGCACGAGTTCATCAAGCACCAGATGACCGGCGTCGTCCTGCGCGAAAATGAAGGTCTGCAGATCGATGCTGTGTTGCGCGGCACGAATCAGGTGCACGCGAATCAACAGTGCGTCCTCGCCTTGGTCGAGCAGGTTGACATAATGTTGCGGTACGCCCGGCGTGGACGTTGTCAGCGCGCTTTCGGCCAGGGCGAGGTACGGCGAAGGCAG
>JAYVLO010000078.1:0-18877 GCA_043759455.1 Pseudolysobacter sp. | reverse complement strand
ATCAAAAGCAGATCCGCACACCGGCAATGTTGCCGCCACTGCCGTTATCACGATGGCGGCACGACAGGCGGGCGGAAAGCGTTTAAACTAACAGTATTGGGCCAGGTCTTGTAATCAAACATTTACCTGATTCCCCACATCACGCATCCATCGTTGCGAGCTTGTAAGGCAGTGGCGGCGTCTGCACAGCAGCGAGGATGCGCCTGGGCACGAGTGTGGCCACGTCGAAACGACGGTTGAAGCGATAGCAGAACTCGGACCGGTAGTGTTGCAGGTACTTCGGACGCAGCGCATGTTAGGTATCGCACAGCGCATTCGCGAGGTTACCCAGCAAGGTGTTGATCCAGCAGAAAATGGGGCGCCCCTGATCGGGCACGCCGCCGCCGGTGGGGATCGCCACGGGCGTGTAATCGGCGGCGGTCACGCTCCGAAAAAGACGCCATGCCATCGGACACGATAGCCGTGCCGGGTACCGGATGACGTTGCGCCCATGCGGCCAGCACGGTCTTTCGAAACCCGGACACCCGAGCCCTGCGTATGGCAATCGGATGGCCCAGCGGCGTGCATTGCAGCGCCGCCACGAACGGTGTCTTGCGCGGGCTGCCGCGGCCCACGCCGCCGTGACGTTCGCCGCCCCAGTACCCATCGTCCATCTGCACGATGCCGCCGAGCGCCTGATCGCTGTCGCGCTGGACCATCGCCTATGACCGAAGGAAATCCCTGTGGGACACGCCCAACTGCCGCCGCAGTGCCAGCGTCGAGATGCCATTCTTGTGCTGGGTCAGCAAGTAGATACCCAAAAACCATGTGCGCAGCGACAGTGTGGTCTCCGCGAACAGCGTGCCACTGGTCAGCGACACCTGCCGCTTGCAGCGGTTGCACTGCGACACGCCGCGGCTTTTGAGGTGGCCGTGGCCGCAGTCTTGGCAACGCAACCCGTCGGAGCAGCGCACCTTCAACAGTGCCTCGCGGCACGGCTACTCGCGACCGTAAAGGTCAAGAAAGACCATCAGCCTCATGTGGCGTTGAAATTGCGCTGGATTCTTTGCCATGACACTTCAACCACCTCAATTTGTCGGAAGGAATACCTCTTTGTCCATCATGCGCCAACGCATGTCCGACGCGCTGATTCGCTTCAATAATTTGATCTTAACGACGTAGCCCCAGACGCTGCCCCAGTCGCACCGACTGCGCGGCCTTCAGATCTGGATCGAGTAGCACGCTCGCAGCGGGAAACAACACGATCACGGTAGAACCCATATTAAAACGTCCGAGTTCGACATCGCGTTCGAGCTGGATGCCGCGGCCCTGATAATTCCGTGTGACGATACGGTTGCTGTAGGGCGGAATTTCGAGTCCGCGCCAGACGGTTTCGACGCTCGATACCAGCATCGCGCCGACCAGCACCACGGCGAACGGGCCGCGCTCGCTGTCGAAATGGCAGACCAGCCGCTCGTTGCGCGCGAACAGGCGCGGTACGGCGTCGACCGCGAACGGGGCGACGCTGAACAGGCGTCCGGGTACATGCACGGTTTCGACCAGGGTGCCGCTCAACGGCATGTGCATGCGATGATAATCGCGCGGTGAAAGATAAATCGTGGCGAAACTGCCATCGCGATAGATCGCCGCGCGTTCGGCATCGGCCAGCAATTCAGCGGCGCTGTAGTCCTGCCCTTTGGCCTGGAAAATCCGCCCCTCGCGGATCGACCCGAGCTGGCTGATGCAGCCGTCCGCCGGCATCGCTACCGCTCTTGCATCGGGATCGATCGACCGCGCACCGGGTTTCAGCGCGCGCGTGAAAAATGCATTGAAATTGGGATAGGCGGTGCAATCCGGTTCGGCAGCTTCGCTCATGTTCACGACGTAGCTTTTCACAATTTTCCGGATCAGCAGGTTTTTCCACCAGCGCGCGCGCCAGCGCGTGGCCCAGTACACGAGGCGCGACAGGGCGCGATGCGGCAGCAGATATTGCAGCAGAACAGCTGGGCTCATCGTCACTTATTCCGGCTTGAGCAGGGTTTGCAGGTCGGCCACGATCACCGGCGCCGATAGCGGCGGGCGGAACATGCCGGCGACCTGCGCCTGCGGATTGACGATCACCACCGAGGCGCTGTGGTCGACCTCGACATTGCCCTTCGCATCGATACCGCGCGTGAACATCTGGCCGGTACCGCGCGTTACGCGGGTGAGTTCTTCGTCGCTACCGGTCGCGGCGATGAAATCCGCGCTGAAAAACGCCACATATTTACTCAATTGCGCGGGCGTGTCGCGCTGCGGGTCGACCGAAATGAAATCGATCTGAATGCGCTGGTTCAAGCCGAGTTTGCTAAGTTGCCCCCACGCCTGCTTGAGCACGGCCAGCGTGGTCGGGCAGACATCCGGGCAACTGGTGTAGCCGAAGAAAATCAGCGTCCAGTGGCCGCGCCAGTCGGCCTTGGTCAGCGGTTTTCCATCCGCTTGCGCAAGAGTGAAATCCGGAATGTCGCGCGGCTGCGGATACAGCAATGCCGCCTGCAGTTGCGGCTGTTTCGACGTGCTGAAATATCGCTGTGCGATAAACAGGCCGAGGCCGCAGGCAAAGGCTGCGACCAGGATCAGCGCGATGGATGGGATGCGTTTTGTCGTTGATTGCGTCATCTGCCGATTATAGCTTGCGCGCTCGATCTACCGGCGTATTGCGCTGAGTTTCCTTATACTTGGCGTCTTTGATCGAATTGGAAACACTGTGACCGACCAGCTTGCCAGCATCATCGACTTTATCCGCTACGGCGCGAGCCGCTTCGCGGCGGCGGGCCTGACCTTCGGCCACAACTACGACAACGCGCTGGATGAATCCACGCAGCTGGTATTGCACACGCTGCATTTGCCGCACGATATGCCGCCGGTGTATGGGCAAGGCCGATTGGTGGAAGCCGAGCGCAAGCAATTGCTGGCGTTGATCGAACGCCGTGTCAGCGAGCGCAAGCCCGTCGCGTATCTCACCGGCGAGGCGTGGTTCGCCGGCATGTCGTTCAAGGTGGATGAAAGAGTGCTCGTGCCGCGTTCGCCGATCGCCGAATTGATCGAGAGCGGTTTCGAGCCGTGGCTCGAAGGCCGTGCAGTCACACGTGCGATGGATCTGTGCACTGGCTCGGGCTGCATCGGCATCGCGATGGCTGAATACAATCCGGACTGGCAGGTGGATTGCGTTGATATCAGCGAGGATGCGCTGGAACTCTCGCGCGAAAACGCTGCGATGCACAACCTGCAGCGTCGCGTGCGTGTGCTGCGTTCGGATCTGTTTGCCGCGATCGGCGACCTGCGCTACGAGCTTATCGTCAGCAACCCGCCGTACGTTACCGAACAAGAATATGACGCTTTGCCGCCAGAATATGGTCATGAACCCGCGCTAGGTTTGAAGGCAGGTCACGACGGGCTGGATTTCGCGCTGCGGATTCTGCAAGCTGCACCGCAACATCTGAGCGATGACGGTCTGCTCGTGGTGGAAGTGGGCGAGAGCGAGCACGCATTGGTCGAGCTGTTGCCGACCGTGCCGTTCGTCTGGGTCGAGTTCAAAGTCGGGCCGATGGGCGTATTCGTGATCGAGCAGCGCGATCTGCTCAAACATCGCAAGGATATCGACGCTGCCATCGCGGCGCGCTGAAACTATTACATTCCGTTTCGTCGGACGAAACGGACGTCGCATTCACTACTGGAAACGCGGTGTCGCATAACACGTTTGGAAAAATTCTTTGTGTCACCACGTTCGGCGAAAGTCACGGTCCGGCGATCGGCTGTGTGATCGATGGCTGCCCGCCGGGCATCGCGATCATACCGGAGGATTTTAGCCACGATCTCGATCGGCGCGCCACCGGCAAATCGCGGCATACCTCGCAGCGGCATGAAGACGACACGGTGGAAATTCTCTCGGGCGTGTTCGAAGGCAAGACCACCGGCACGGCGCTGGCGTTGCTGATTCGCAATACCGACGCGCGCTCCAAGGATTACGGCAATATCGCCGAGACGTTTCGACCGGCACATGCCGACTACACCTACTGGCACAAATACGGTATTCGCGATCATCGCGGCGGCGGGCGTTCGAGCGCACGCGAAACCACCATGCGCGTGGCTGCCGGTGTAATCGCAAAAAAATGGTTACATGAACATTTCAGCATTTCGGTGCGCGGTTATCTCGCGCAAATCGGTCCGCACACACCGGCGACGTTCGACTGGTCGGTGGTCGAGGACAATGCGTTTTTCTGGCCTGACGCGGCCATGATCGGCACGCTCGAAAGTTACATGGATGGGCTGCGCAAATCCGGCGATTCGATCGGCGCGCGCGTCAATGTCGTGGCCAGCAATGTGCCGCCGGGCTGGGGCGAACCGATCTACGGCAAGCTCGATGCCGAACTCGCTGCGGCGCTCATGAGCATCAACGCGGTTAAGGGCGTGGAGATCGGCGCGGGTTTCGAATCGGTCGCGCAACACGGCAGCCTGCATCGCGATGAAATGACGCCGCAAGGTTTTCTGTCGAACCATGCCGGCGGCATTCTCGGCGGTATTTCCAGCGGCCAGGATGTTTGCGTGAGCATCGCGCTGAAGCCGACATCAAGCCTGCGTTTGCCGGGGCGCGGCGTGAACCTCGCGGGCGAGGCGACCGAAGTCATCACCACCGGTCGCCATGATCCGTGCGTCGGTATTCGCGCCACGCCGATTGCCGAAGCGATGGTCGCGCTGGTGCTGATGGATCAGGCATTGCGGCATCGCGCGCAATGTGGCGATGTCGGCGTGATGTCGCCGCTGATTTCGGCGTCGGTCGTGGGCCACAAGCCGGAATAAATAGTGCAGCTGCGAGGGCATCCGCCGCCCGCAAAAAGCACGATGATCAGTCGCGAGCGACGCCGACTTTTCAAACCAGCAAATTCGCAACGAACACGGGAACAGAACAGCAATGAGCAAGAAGGCACGCTACAAGGTTGCAATGGTCGGCGCCACCGGAGCGGTGGGCGAAACCGTGTTGAATATTCTGCATGAGCGCGGATTCCCGATCAGCGAATTGGTGGCGCTCGCCAGCGAACGTTCTGCAGGCAGCACGATCGAGTTCGGCGGGCGCAGCATCACCGTGCAGAACCTTGATAACTACGATTTCAGCGGTGTCGATATTGCGTTCTTCTCAGCCGGTGGTTCGGTCAGTCGCAAACACGCGCCGCGCGCCGCGGCGGCGGGCGCAGTGGTGATCGACAACACCTCGGAGTTTCGTTATCAGGACGATATCCCGCTCGTGATCAGCGAGGTCAATCCGCACGCGATCGCCCGGTACAAAAAACATGGCATCATCGCCAATCCAAATTGTTCGACCATGCAGATGCTGACCGCGCTCGCGCCGATCCACCATGCGGTCGGCATCACGCGCATCAATGTCGCGACCTATCAATCGGTCTCCGGTGCTGGACGTTCCGGACTGGACGAACTCGCCAAGCAGACCGCGGCGATGCTCAACGGCCAGGAATTTCCGCCGGCCAAGTTCAGCGCGCAGATCGCGTTCAATGTCATCCCGCACATTGACGACTTCCAGGACAACGGTTACACCAAGGAAGAAATGAAAATGGTCTGGGAGACGCGCAAGATTTTCGAAGACGAAACCATCCAGGTGAATCCAACCGCGGTACGCGTGCCGGTGTTCTACGGCCACGCCGAAGCGGTGCATATCGAAACGCGCGACAAAATCAGCGCCGAACAAGCACGCGCGATATTGGAAACCGCGCCGGGCGTGGTGGTGGTGGACGAACGCACGCCCGGCGGCTATCCGACGCCGGTGTCGCATGCGGCCGGGCAGGACCCGGTTTTTGTCGGTCGCATTCGGGAGGATATTTCGCATGCGCACGGCCTCAACCTGTGGATCGTGTCGGACAATATTCGCAAGGGGGCGGCGCTGAATGCGGTTCAGATCGCCGAGCTATTGGTTAAAAGCTATTTGTGAACTATAGTTACGCGCATATCGTGAGTTGCTTTCGAGTATTTCTGTCGTAGGGTGATGTCCGGTTTCGGATACGGGTTTTTGGGGAGAGTACGGAATGAATGCACCAATCAAGCTGTCGCTCGCCATCGCGCTGGCGCTGGGTGGAACCAATGTCTGGGCGCTGGGACTGGGTACCATCCAGGTCAAGTCCGGCCTGAATCAACCGCTGATCGCCGAAATTCCGGTCACCGTCAGCTCGCCTGGCGAAGCCGCCGACTTGGCGGTATCGATGGCGACGGACGAGGACTTTGCGCGCGTGGGCCTGTCTCGCGGCAGAGTCGGCGCGGCGCTGCAATTCGCCGTAGTGACACAACCGCATGGCGGCACCGTGATCCAGGTCACCAGCACCGAAAACGTGCGCGAGCCGTATCTGGATTTCCTGCTGCAGGCCAACTGGGCGAAGGGCAAGCTGCTGCGCGAATACACCGTGCTGCTCGATCCGCCAGTGACCGCACCGGCGGCCAAGTCTTCGATCGCGGCAGAAACCAGACCCGTACCCGCGCCGGCTGTAGCCAGGGCACCGGCGATCGTGCCGGGTGATACGGCTCCGCCGAAAGCGCGCCAGCCGACCGTCGCGCCAGCTCCGGCCGAGCCGGTCGCCGCTGCCAAAGCGCCTGTTGCGGCACCGGCAAGCGCGCCGACCAGCGGCAAGGAGTTTGGACCGGTCACCAGTGGGTCTGCGTTGAGCCAGGTGGCACAGGCCGTGCGCGGCGACAGTTCCACCGATCTCAATCGCCTGATGCTGGCGCTTTACAGGGCCAATCCACAGGCGTTCTTCAAACCCAACATCAATGCTCTGAAAACCGGTGCGGTCTTGCGCATTCCGTCAGCGGATGAAATTCAGGCGGTCGGATCGCTGCGTGAAGCCGCAGCGCAAGTGAACAGCCAGGCGCGCGATTGGGCGTCAGGCGTGCAGCCGACGATGGTCGCCGGCGGTAAGACCGACGTTGCGAGCAAGACCGACAAAGCACCGGTCAAGACCGATGCTGCGGACAAGAAAGGCACGAGCGAGCGGCTTGCGCTGGTGCCGCCACGTGCCGGCAAGGACGATCAAGGCAAGGCAGATCAACCCGGTGCTGCTGGTAACGGCAAAACTATGGCTCGCAACGGCAGCGTCGCCGAACTGGCGCGGGCGCAGGAAAGTCTCGTCGCGCGTGAGCACGAAGCCGCCGAATTGAAATCTCGCTTGAAAGATCTCGAAGACATCAAGAGCAAAAATGATCGCCTGATCACACTGAAAGATTCTGAAATTGCCGAACTGCAACGCAAGCTCAAGGATACTCAGGAAGCCGCCACCAAGGCCGCTGCTGCGGCTGCGAAACCCGCGCCAAGTGCGGCGGTTACGCCGGTCGTTGCTGGCGTCAAACCGACCGACACCAAACTCGCCGCCGATAGCAAGCCGGTAACTGCAGTGGCACCAGTCACACCACCGCCTGCGATCTCGCCGGTTTTGACCGATGCGGAAAAGGCCAAGGCAGCGGCAGCCATTGCTCCTGTTACGCCGCCGCCGGCAAACAAATCCGACGCGACATCCCCGACAACAGTAACCGCGGTGCCGCCAGTAGCAACGATTACGCCAACGCCCGCGCCGCCGGCCGCCGCCCTGCCAGCGCCAGTACCAGCGCCAGTAGCAGCGCCAGCGCCACTGCCAGTGCTAGCATCGAGTTCGCCGCCGCTGGCCGATGTGTCGTCAAACAGCGCAACGCCAAGCTCCAGCAGCGAAGCGCCGCACGTCACACCGCCTGCGCCCACTGCCGTCGTGCCGCCCGTCAAACCGGTGCCGATCGCCGCCAAGCCTGCCGTACCTGCACCCGTGGTCGCCGACGAGCCCTGGTACAAAAACACCTTGATCCTGTCGGGCGCCGGCGCACTGTTGTTGATCATCGGACTATTCGCCTTGTTGCGTTCACGCAAGCCGGCTGCGCCGATTCGTCCGGTTCGCGATACCGCGGTGAGCGATGATCTGGATGTGCCACATGCGCAGGACGAGGAAGAGCATGCCTTGCTCGAAGATCTTGCGCGGCATCCCGACGACATCGATCGCCATCTCGAGTTGCTGAGCCTGTATTACGCACATCGCGACGTTGCCAAGTTTGAATCGGCAGCGCAGGCGATGCATGCGCAAATCACCGATCCGAGCCAGCTCGAATGGCAGCAAGTGAAGGCGATGGGCGCGGAACTCGCGCCGACGCATCCGTTGTTTGCCGATGCCGAAGACCGCGAGCATTACCCATCGGATCATGACGATACCGTGCGGGATCACGATATCGCGCCGATGCTGGATCACAGCCACGATTACGCGCCGGCGAAAGCTGCGGCGTGGTCGGTGCCGATAGCGCACGATGCGGTGACACAACCGCACCCGCTTCATCTGGACAGTGACGAGCTCGACTTGCCGCTCGATCACGATTTTGATGAACCTCCCGCTAGCCACAACGTTGTCGATATGGACGAACCCGAACACGATCACGCAATTCCCTTCCACGAGCCGCTGGCGTTGGAAGAAGCCATCGTCACCAAGCTTGATCTGGCTCGCGCCTACCTCGACATGGGTGATCCCGACGGCGCGCGCAGCATGATCGAGGAGGTAATTGCCGAAGGCAACGAGGCTCAAAAGCAGGAGGCACGCAAGCTGCTGGATGAACTCAGATAAGACGATTCGCCTGTTCTGCAACGAAGCCCGGTTTGTCCGGGTTTCGTTTTTTTGCGCGGTTCGATTTTCGTCTTCGTCACGCCAGAAACGTTACAATCGTCGCTCTGTTTTGAGCTAGCGGAGAGTTCTCTTGCGTATCGCGTTGGGTGTCGAATACGACGGCACCGACTTCCTCGGCTGGCAGCGCCAACAGCATGGCCCGAGCGTGCAGGCGACGCTGGAACGCGCGTTGAGTTTTGTGGCCGATGCGCCGATCGAAGTCGTTTGCGCCGGGCGCACCGACGCTGGTGTGCATGCGCGTTGTCAGGTCGTGCACTTCGATACCGTGGCTGAGCGTCCACCGCGCGGCTGGATGCTCGGTGTGAGCTCGCGGTTGCCTGACAGCGTATGCGTGTTGTGGGCGCAAACGGTGGGCGACGATTTTCATGCGCGCTTCGGTGCGCGGGCGCGGCGCTATCGTTATGTGATTCTGAACCGCCGTGTGCGGCCCGCGCTGGACGCACGTTATGTCGCGTGGGAACGCCAGCCACTGGACGCACAAGTCATGCACGCTGCCGCGCAGTCACTGGTCGGAGAGCATGATTTCAACGCGTTCCGAACGGTTGCCTGCCAAGCCAAATCGCCGGTGCGTACCGTGCATGAAATCAGCGTGCGGCGCGAGCATGAGTATGTGATCGTGGAGATTCAGGCCAACGCGTTTTTGCATCACATGGTGCGCAATATCGTCGGCAGTCTTTTACCCACGGGTCGTGGCGAGCAGCCCGCCGCGTGGCTGGCGCACCTGCTGGCGGAGCGCGATCGCGCCTTGGCCGGACCCACCGCCGCCGCCGCCGGATTGACCTTCCTGCAGCCGTTGTATCCGGCGGAATCCGGCTTGGCCGAGGCCTTATGCTTGCCTTGATGCGCACCCGCGTAAAATTCTGCGGTATCACGCGAATGAACGACGCGCTGGAAGCCGCCGCGCTCGGCGTTGACGCCATCGGTTTTGTGTTCACCCGGCAGAGCCAGCGTTACATCGCATTGGAAAACGCCCGCGCGATTCGCGCCGCGCTGCCGCCGTTCGTGGCGTGTGTCGCGCTTTTCATGGATGATGATGCGGTATGGGTTGCCGAGGTTTTGAAAAAACTCGGCCCGGATTATCTGCAGTTCCATGGCAGCGAAGACGCCGGCTATTGCGATGGTTTCGCCCGCCCTTACCTGAAGGCGATAGCGATGGGTGGGGCGCAGGACGTCGCGGCATTTGCGGCGAAATATCCATGTGCGGCAGGATTCCTGCTCGACAGTCATGCAGTCGGTACAGCTGGCGGCAGCGGTAGGGAGTTCGACTGGACGCGAGTGCCGCAAAACGTGGCGCGACCGTTGTTGCTGGCCGGCGGATTGACTCCGTTCAACGTTGCCGACGCGATCCGCCAGGTGCGACCGTATGGCGTGGATGTGTCCAGCGGCATCGAAGCCGCGCCGGGCGTCAAGGATAGTCAGAAAATGCGAAAATTCATCGAAGAGGTAAACCGTGTCAGTGCCCAATTTGAACGTTGAAACTGCGGTGGATTTTCACCAGATGCCCGATGCGCGCGGTCACTTCGGCCCGTACGGAGGGATGTTCGTCGCCGAGACGTTGATGGCGCCGCTTGCCGAACTCACTGCAGCATATTTGACGCTGCGCGACGATGCCGCGTTCAACGCCGAACTCGAGCGTGATCTCAAGTATTACGTCGGTCGGCCGAGCCCGATTTATCACGCCGAACGCCTGTCGAAAAAAATCGGCGGCGCGCAGATTTTGCTGAAGCGCGAGGATCTCAACCATACCGGCGCGCACAAGATCAACAACACCATTGGCCAGGTGCTGGTCGCGCGGCACATGGGTAAGCGCCGCATCATCGCCGAGACCGGCGCCGGCCAGCATGGCGTCGCCACCGCCACGGTGTGCGCGCGCATGGGCATGGATTGCGTGGTGTACATGGGCGTGACCGATATCGAGCGCCAGGCGATCAACGTCTATCGCATGAAGCTGCTCGGCGCGACGGTGGTGCCGGTGCATTCCGGCTCGAAGACATTGAAGGATGCGCTCAACGAAGCGTTGCGCGATTGGGTGACGAATGTCGCCGATACTTTCTACATCATCGGCACCGTGGCCGGGCCGCATCCGTACCCGATGATGGTACGCGATTTCAATGCCGTGGTCGGTCGCGAAGCGCGCGCGCAGATGCTCGAACAATACGGCTGCCTGCCAGATGCGCTGGTGGCGTGTGTCGGCGGCGGTTCGAACGCGATTGGGTTGTTCCATGCATTCTTGAACGATGCTGATGTCGCGATGATCGGTGCTGAAGCTGCTGGCGACGGCATCGAAACCGGACGCCACGCCGCATCGCTTTCCGCCGGTCGGCCCGGCGTGCTGCACGGCAATCGCACCTACGTGATCTGCGACGACAACGGCCAGATCACCGAGACGCATTCGATCTCCGCGGGCCTGGATTATCCGGGCGTCGGCCCCGAACACGCGTGGCTCAAGGACAGTGGACGCGCGCAATATGTCGGTATCACCGACGACGAAGCGATGGACGGATTCCACGCGCTCGCATTGAACGAAGGCATTCTCGCCGCGCTCGAATCGAGTCACGCCGTGGCGCAGGGCATTAAAGTCGCGCGCGACATGCGCCCGGATCAATACGTGCTTGTGAACCTGTCCGGTCGCGGCGACAAGGATATGCAAACGATCGCCAATCGCGAAGGGATCACGCTGTGAACCTGCGTATCGAGAGAAACATGATTGTTGATTTCTACTGCTGTCGTATTTGCTTGGTATGAGCGCTGCCGCCGCGCCGATCCGATTGTTCGAGCGTGTGCGCATGCTGCTCGTGCGGCACGAAGGATTCATTCACACCGAGGCGTTTGAGGAACTGGTCAATTCGGTGTCGGCGGCGTTTTCCGCACTCGGTGCGCAGGTCGACGTCGCTATCAACCTGCCGCTGATCGGCGAAGGCATCAACGTCGTGTTCGGGGCGCATCTGATCGCCGCTGGAACCGTATTACCGACGAACTGCATTCTGATGAATCTGGAGCAATTTCCGGACGGGATATTTGCGCGCCAGCCGCACTACATCGAATTGCTCAGGCAACATCTGGTCCTCGATTACTCACCGCGAAACGCAGCGCTGATCACGCAGATGACCGGCAATGCCCACACTCACGTGCTGCGTGTCGGCTACATGCCGGTGCTGACGCGCATCACGCCGGCGCCGGTGCAGGACGTCGATGTCCTGTTTTACGGCAGCATCAACGAGCGGCGGAAAAATATCATCGATGGACTGATCGCCGCCGGACTCAACGTCAAATTTCTGCACGGTGTGTACGGGCAGGAACGCGATGCGTGGATTGCGCGCAGCAAGATTGTGCTCAACATGCATTTCTACGCGAGCAAGCTGCACGAAGTCATCCGCACGTCGTACCTGTTGGCCAACAGCAAAGCTGTTGTCAGCGAATGCGATGAAGATACCGAAATCGAAGACGATCTGCGTGCTGCGATCGTGGCCGTTCCCTACGATCAACTGGTAAACACTTGTCGTGAACTGGTGCGCGATGAAACACGACGACGCGCGATTGAAAAATCAGGTTTTGCGAGTTTCGCCGCGCGCGACCAGGTTGCGATCCTCGCCAGGCTTTTGCCGCAGTTATCCGGCGCGCTGCCGCGTCGTATCAACCTCGGCAGCGGCAAGGCGTTCGATGCGGAGAGCCTGAATATCGATATCGATGCGAAATGGAATCCGGACATCCTCGGCGATATCAGTGCACCGGCCGGCTTGCGCCAGATTTTTTTCAGCCGTCGCTTCGCTCTGACTCGTCTGGAGCCGAACAGCTTCGACGAAATTACCGCGATGGACCTACTCGAACACGTTCCCGATCTGGTCGCATTGATGACACGGTGCATCGATCTGCTGGCGATCGGTGGAGCGATGCGAATCGGCGTGCCGTACGACCTTTCGTGGGGCGCGTGGCAGGACCCCACCCATATCCGCGCGTTCAATGAACGCAGCTGGTTGTATTATACGGAATGGCATTGGTATCTCGGCTGGCTCGAAGCGCGATTCACCACGACCCAGCTGCAAATGGTTTTCAGCCCGGTGGGTGCCGCCATGCGCGAGCGCGGTATTGCGGATGAGGAGATTTTTCGCACACCGCGCGCTGTGGACAGCATGCAGGTGGTGTTAGTCAAACACGAATTGTCGTCCGAAGAAAAACAGAACGCGCTGCTGTGGTTTAAGGGCAGTGCGTGAAAAGTGCCATAACCGATCCAAACATGTAGCGAACCTCGCATCACCCAACTCATTCCCTGACTATCGATCGACATGATTCCGACCACCAACACCAATCGCATAGATCAGCGTTTTGCCGAGCTCAAAAAGCACGCGCGCGCCGGGCTGATTCCATTCGTCACCGCGGGCGATCCGCATCCGGATTATACCGTGGCGGTCATGCACGCGCTGGTTGCGGCGGGCGCGGATCTGATCGAACTCGGCGTGCCGTTTTCCGATCCAATGGCGGATGGTCCGGTGATTCAGCATGCCAACGAACGCGCGCTGCTGAAAGGTATCGGCCTCAAAAATATTCTTGGCTGGGTCGAGGAATTCAGACGTAAAGACGTCCAGACGCCGATCGTGCTGATGGGGTATCTCAATCCGATCGAGATCTACGGTTATGCGCGATTTGCCGACGACGCGGCCAACGCCGGCGTCGATGGCGTGTTGTTGGTGGATTGTCCGGTCGAAGAAGTCGATGCCGCGCAAACCTTGCGTGCACGCGGTCTGCGGCAGATTTTCCTCGCGGCGCCGACGACCGATGCAAAACGTTTGCACGAGCTATGCGATCACGCTGAAGGCTTTGTTTATTACGTCTCGTTCGCCGGCATTACCGGTGCCAGTCATCTCGATCTGGAGCCGGTCAAGGCTCGTGTCGCGGCGATCAAAGCCCGCACCAATACCCCGGTCGCGGTGGGTTTCGGCATCAAGGATGCCGCTTCCGCAGCGAGCGTTTCCGCGTTTGCCGACGCTGTCGTGATCGGCAGTGCGTTGGTCGAAACGCTCGCCGGCAGCAGTAGCGCCGATGAAGCCGCGCGCCGCGCCAGCGATTTTCTGGCACCGATTCGCGCGGTGCTCGATGCGCTGCGCACTTCCCATGCCGCGTGATACCACCGAAAATGAAAACCCGGCCGACGCGCCACCACTGGCGCCGCCGCTGGATGCTACTGGAGACGACGAACAAATGAGCTGGCTGCAAAAATTGATGCCTTCGCGCATCCGCACCGAAGGCGGCGCCAAAGGCAAGGTGCCCGAGGGTCTGTGGGAAAAATGCGCAGGTTGCGCTGCCGTGTTGTATCGCCCGGAGCTGGAACGCAATCTCGAAGTGTGTCCGAAATGCGGCCACCATCACGCCATCCGCGCGCGCAAGCGCCTCGCCGCGTTGCTCGATGAAGGCAGCACGATCGAGCTTGGTGCGGAACTCGAGCCAGCCGATCCGCTGCGTTTCCGCGACTCGAAAAAATACAAGGATCGCATGCTCGCCGCGCAGAAGCAGACCGGCGAAAAAGACGCGCTGATCACGCTTGCCGGCAAGCTGAAAAATCAGCCGGTAGTAGCGAGCGCGTTCGATTTTACGTTCATGGGCGGCTCGATGGGTTCGGTGGTCGGCGAGCGTTTCACGCTCGGTGCGGAATACGCGCTCGCGCAGCGCAGTCCGTTTGTCTGTTTTTGCGCGACCGGCGGCGCGCGCATGCAGGAAGGCCTGTTCTCGCTGATGCAGATGGCCAAGACCTCCGCCGCGCTGGCGCGATTGCGCGCGGCCGGTTTGCCATATCTCGCCGTGCTCACACATCCGACCACTGGCGGGGTATCGGCCAGCCTCGGCATGCTCGGTGATCTGAACATCGCCGAACCCAAGGCGCTGATCGGATTTGCCGGTCCGCGCGTGATCGAGCAGACCGTGCGCGAAACCCTGCCGGAAGGTTTTCAGCGCAGCGAATTCCTCGTCGAGCACGGCGCGATTGACCTGATTATCGACCGACGCGAACAACGCGATCGCATCGCGGCGCTGCTCGCTTTGTTAATGCGCCAGCCGAAGGCGGCTTAAGTTTCGTCGATGCGTGCAGTTATCGACCGTAGCGGCGCAGCAGAAAATCGACATGCCTGAAACCCTTGCCGAGTGGCTGGACTACCAGCAAAACCTGCATGCGCGTGGCATCGATCTCGGCCTTGACCGCGTGCACGCGGTCGCCGAGCGCATGCATCTGCTGCGTCCCGCGCCGCTAGTGATCACGGTCGGCGGTACCAACGGCAAGGGTTCCACCGTCGCGTTTCTCGATGCGATCCTGAGCATGTCCGGCAAGCGTGTCGGCTGCTACACCTCGCCGCATCTCGAACGTTACAACGAGCGTGTGCGCATCGCCGGCGTGGATGCCGATGATGCCGCTTTCATCGAGGCATTTGCCCGGATCGAGGCGGCGCGTGGCGAGATTTCGCTGACCTATTTCGAATTCAGTACATTAGCTGCATTGTGGATGTTTGCGCAAAGTACACTCGATGTAGTGTTACTCGAAGTCGGTCTGGGTGGCAGGCTCGACGCAGTCAATATCGTCGACGCCGATGTCGCCATCGTTACCACGATCGCACTCGACCATCAGGATTATCTCGGTGACGATCTGGCCGGGATCGCGCGCGAGAAAGCCGGCATTTTTCGTGCACAACGTCCGGCGGTGATCGCCGAAGCGAAGCCGGTGACGGCGTTGGTCGATGCCGCGATCGCGCGCGACGCGAAGTTGATACGCTGCGGTCACGAGTACAGTTTTGTGTCCACGTCGTGCGGCTGGTCTTGGCGCAGTGGTGAGACTCTGTTGGAGCTGCCGCTGCCAACGCTGGATGCGGCATGCCAATGCAGCAATGCGGCGGCGGCGATCGCTGCCGTACATGCGTTGCGCGACCGGCTCGGCTGGAATCCGCAGGCGATTGCGCAGGGTGTTTATCAGGCAAATATTCCGGCACGGTTACAGCGGTTTTCGGGCGCTGCCGAACTCATCATCGATGTTGCGCATAATCCGCAGGCGGCGGCGATGCTGGCCGACTGGCTCAGGGCACATCCGATCCCGGGACGCACGCTCGCGGTATTCAGCGCGCTGGCCGACAAGGATATTGCCGCGATCGTGCAGCCGCTCGCGCTGTGGATTTCGCGCTGGTTCGTTTGCGGACTCGATCAACACGTCGCGCGCGGTGCCACTGCGCAGGACGTAACGGCGCGATTGCTGACTGGCGCGCCCGCGGCCGAGTACGAATGTTTCGCCGATCCTGCCACGGCACTCGCTGCAGCCTGGTCCGCAGCTCGGCCCGACGATCGTGTGCTGGCTTTCGGTTCATTTTATGTCGCCGCTGACACGCTGAGTTTTGCGCGCGAGCACGGCCTCGCTGCCGCGGTTAAGTGATGCAGCAGGTATAATGCCGCGGACACTAGTAACTCATCATCGTTCTGAAGGATCGCATCAATGGATTCCGGTTTGAAGCAGCGCCTTCTGGGTGCCGCCGTGCTGATCGCGCTGGCGGTGATTTTTGTACCGATGTTCCTGAGCGGACCGCCGCCGAAGCAGACCAGCGAGACCGTCAGTCTGGATATTCCCAACGCGCCCGAGCGCAAGTTCGAAACGCGAACCCTGCCGTTGGCCGTTCCCAATGCAACCGCGCCGGCGTCGACCGCGCCAGCAGCGATACCGTCCAGCGCAACGCCCGCAGCGATATCCGACGGTAATCATGTTGCGACCGTCGATACGCATGCGCCGCCGCGTACCGATGCCGTAGCTGAAACCAATAGCACCTCCGCGAAGCCAGCCGCGTCGCCCGGTGCAGCGCCTGGCGTGATACCAGCGTCTGCGACTGCGAAGCCATCGACCTCTGCGTCGACGGCTGTCGCTGAGACTGGCCGCTTCACCGTCAATCTGGGTATTTATGCGGATCAATCGCATGCCGATGCGTTGGTACAGAACATAAAAAAACTCGGCCTGTCGGTGATGGTCGAGGCGACCGAATATCAGGGTAAACCCGGTCAGCGTGTGCGGGTCGGGCCTTTCGCCGATCGTGCCTCGGCCGAGGCCGCGCGGCTGAAAATCAAGGCGTCCGATGCAAAATTGCCGCTGAGCATTTCCGAGACTGCCAGCACGTCCGCAACGAGCGATGCACCGGTAGCGTCCTTGCCGGCGAACAAGGCCGGCGGATGGGCGGTGCAACTGGGCGCGTTCAAGTCGGAAGACGAGGCGAACAAGTTGCGCCAGCGCTGCATGGCCGCCGGATTCGTTGCGTTCGTCGATCGCAGCGGCAGCGCCGATCAAGCGCTGTGGCGCGTGCGCGCCGGCCCGGAAACGGATCGCACCAACGCCGACAAACTGCGGACATCGCTCAAGCAAAAGCTGCAGCTCGACGGCATCGTCGTAACCCAGCCGTGAGTTTTGCGAGCGCAGGACTCGATCCATGTCGATGCTGCTGAACTGGGCCGACTATTGCGTCATCGGCGTTTTGGCGCTGTCGGTGGTGATGGGGTTATGGCGCGGGTTTATCGGCGAAGTGCTGGCACTCGCATGCTGGATTCTGGCGTTCTGGATCGCGTGGAAATTTGGCGCCGAACTCGCCGATAAATTCACCACGCCGATTCCGGTGCCATCCGTCCGCTTGATCCTCGCGTATGTAATCTGTTTTGTTGGCGTGCTGATTCTCGGCGCGTTGGTCGGATTTTTCATGCGCAAGCTGATTGCCGGCAGCGGTCTTTCCGGTAGCGATCGATTGCTTGGCATGTTTTTCGGTCTGGCACGTGGTTTGTTGCTCGTCACGTTCGCGGTGCTGATCCTTGGCTTCACGCCGTTTCCGCGCGATCCGTGGTGGCACGAATCGCAACTGCTGCCGAGCTTTCAGGCGGGCGCGGGATGGCTGTCCGCACGCCTGCCGCCCGATGTCACTAAGTATCTCGATCTGCGCGGGTTGCTGCCGATTCCGGCTGGTTTGCCGCTCGCCGCGCCGGCTCAGGCACCTGCGTCCGCAGCACCACCAATCCCGGCGCCGGCACCAGCGCACGGCGCGACGAAGTGACAAGTAAATTCGGCGGGGCGGGCGACGTCGGTATTGTGATTCCGGCGTCGACAATATCTGATCGTCGCCGATGCATATTCCCGTCCGTTGGATTCTGGTGCCGCCGTAGCCGCGGGTTTTCGCTTGAGCAGACATGCGCACAACGTTACGTCGCGGCAAAATAAGTGCAGACTATGCCCGCGGTGGGTCGGTTTTGAACGAGAAATCGGCCTGATATGCGCTCAGGTTCAACCCGCCATTGCATGCTTTGACGAAAAAAACGCGTCTTCATCGTTACAACCAATACGAGCTTTGCCCCATGTGCGGAATCATCGGAATCGTCGGCAAATCGGAAGTTGCTGGCGCGCTGTACGACGCGTTGACCGTGTTGCAACATCGTGGTCAGGACGCCGCCGGAATCGCCACCGTGGACGGTACGCGTCTGCGCCTGCACAAGGCCAATGGCCTGGTGCGCGATGTATTCCAGCGCGACGACATGCTGCAATTGCGCGGTCACGCCGGCATCGGCCATTGCCGTTATCCGACCGCCGGATCTGAGGGCACCGCCGAGGCGCAGCCGTTGTACGTCAACTCGCCGTACGGCATCGCGCTTGCGCACAACGGCAACATTATCAATGCCGATAAATTGCGCCGCGAGATGGTCGAGGACGATCGCCGTCATCTCAATACTGATTCCGACTCCGAAGTGCTGTTGAACGTATTTGCGCACGAACTGCAGATCCAGGATCGACACACGCTCACGCCCGACCATATTTTCAAGGCCGTCGCCGGCGTGCATGCGCGCGCACGCGGTGGTTACGCGGTGATCAGCCTGCTGCTTGGTTACGGCATCGTTGCGTTTCGCGATCCGCACGGTATACGCCCGGCGGTGCTCGGCGAGCGCGATACCCCGGACGGCATCGAGTATGCGGTCGCGTCCGAATCCGTCGCGTTGGACATTCTGGGTTTCCGCCGCCTGCGTGATATCGCGCCGGGCGAATGTGTGTTGCTCGGATTCGATGGCAGCCTGCACACGCGTCAGTGCGCCGAGTTACAGCAACACGCGCCATGCATTTTCGAATACGTCTACCTCGCGCGGCCGGACTCGATGATCGAGGATGTCTCGGTGTACAAGGC
>JAYVLO010000077.1:0-21901 GCA_043759455.1 Pseudolysobacter sp. | reverse complement strand
GCGCGCCGATCTTCCGCGAGCGCATCCATTCAGCGGTTATTGGTCGATTCGATCTGGTCGATATTGCTGATATCGTCGGGCGTATCCCAACCCGCCGGCTCCAGACAGTGGCTGGTAAGAATAGCGTCGATGCGTTCGTGCACATAGCCGGAATCTTGCGCCGATGTCGCATCCGTAATGTGCCTGGCGGCAACACCGAACGCAGCCCAGAAATCGCCGGTTTCCGGGATCTTTCCGATCATGTCCGGCATTCCGGCGTCGAGCTCATCGAGCATGCGTACCAGTTCGCATTTTGTGCGGATCATGGTGATTCCTTGCTGTCGATCATTTCGGCGGGAATCGGTTTCGGGCGCGGCGGTTCCTGCACGGGTACGGGCGGATGCTGATGTTTCGGATCGGGCTTTTCTTCAGGCACGGTCTGCTCCCAGGTGAGAGGCCATGCTACATCGGTCGGCACCTCGTTGAAACCGTCGTATGCGTCGCCGCGGTCACGGATTCCGCGATACTTTCGCGCCGTCTTTTTGCTGAACCGCCATGGCAAAAAAAGACGGCGGCAGGGCGAGTTGCGCAAAGTAGCGAGAAACATGGTGCAAACGTTTCGACAACTTTTGCGTAACGCGTCTGCGCCTAAGGTATGCCCACGACCGAAGGACGTGTGCAGGCTCCCCTCTTGTTCATCCTTGGCGCTCTACCTCCCCTGGAGCGTACCTTTGCAAAAGTGCGTGATGCCATTGCAACGGCGGTCGACCACTTTTGAGCGCATTGCAGTAATGCATTGCTGGTGATGTATTTAATAGGCACAATTACATTGGCAAATACCCGGAGTTACATTCGAAAATCACGCAAACCATGCTCTAAATTCACACTTTTAAGACGGTAATGTGGATGAAACTTTATTTGCCATATTCCGTCGTGAAAAAAGGAAAGTGACATGACTGATTTATTTTTGGTTGGTGGCCCCAATGCCGGACGGCATCTGCATGCCACTCACGAAACTCATCCGACCTTGTACACAATGACAGCGGAAGGTCCCTGCGCGTATCAGCGCGCATCGACGATATCCCGTGGCGGCGAGTTCGTCGAATTGTATCTGTGCGAAGCGGTGCCAACGGCCGAAGGCGAACGCCTGATGGCCGATGTTACGAAGACGCTCTAGCTTTTGGAAACAAGCGGTCGGTGATTTGCTGACGGGGATAAATCGGCGAGTTCAATTCCGAAGTGCAACAAGGTTAAGTATACAAATCCAGCATTTTCTTGTTACGCGCCCTTGAATTGAAGCGCCGGTGGTTCCTGTGTCTTTCCTCTATCGATCGTGAGCTGAGCGAGTGACTCGTCGAACTCTCCGCACGGTGTAGGGAAGCCCAGCACCTTGCGTGGCCGTTCACTGAGCTTGTCGGCAATGCGCTGCACATCGGCGTCGCTGAGTTTACTCAAGTCGGTGCGCTGGGGTGCGTACTGCCGAATCAATCCGTTCGTGGTCTCGTTCCTACCGCGCTCCCAGCTGGCATACGGCCCCGCGAAGTAGCTCGTGCAACCCCGCGTGATATTCGTCAGCATGTGCTCGGCAAACTCCGAACCGTTGTCGCAGGCAATGCGCAGGATGCTGCCGGGAAACGCATCCTGCCACGGGTACAGGCCTGCCCGTGTCGCCGCCATGACGGTATTCGCACGGCAGTCGGTTACGCGCCGGATCACGCTGATCAGCTCGCGACGGATCGTGCTGGCATGACAACCCACACGGCGGGCGATGCCGAGCACCCCGATGCCCTCATCTCGCAACGTTTGAATCGGATAACGTACCGCTTCGGCCAGATGCCGATCGTTCATGCGCGCAACTCCGTTGTCAGGCGTAATCGCGCGATGCGACGGCATCGGATCGACTTCCTGGCTCAGGTGTTGCACTTCAAAGTTGAATCCGCCCACTTTAAATCGAATACGGGTTTCCCCAGGGTCACCGGGCAGACCGTGGCAAAACGCGAACGGTTGGTCAGCACGCGTTCGGTCAGGCTGTCGTCTTTTCTGAATTCAACACAGCCAGCGACATAGGCGCTTGCGCGTCGGTTGCAACATGCTGGTCCGCCCCATCGCCAGGTGTGTTCAACGCAGCTTCGCTCAGCGCATCACGCAGATTCGTATCCGCCTCGATCAGCGCCAGAAGCTCAGGCTTGTCCAGGGCATACGCCTCGAATGCAGCCACTTCATCATCGGAAAGCTGACGGTCCAGATAACGAACCAGCCACGCGTTTTCCATCCAGGCGACAATCCGCACAGATGTAGCAATCGGCATCACTTCAAACTCCTTTTTACCTTGTTTTATTTGCCGTACACCCATGAAGGAGTCGCCAGCAAGACAGCTGTCTCACCTCATACCTCGGCAAACCCGGAATGGTCGAGCAAAAGTCGGAATCGTTCACGCGCACGGAAGACCACGCGATGGAAATGCGCGTCGGCAATGCCGAGTTCGCGACATACTTCATCTTTGGCGTCTTCGGCGAGATAAAATCGGATGAGAATTTCGCGGTCGCGCTCGACCGGCATTTCTGCCAGTAATGTCTTGAGAGTATTGGAGCGCTGGCTGGTACTGATGCGCTCGAGCGGGTTGTCTTCGCTCGGCATATTCTCGATCACGCTCAATGGTTCCGCGGCGCGACGGCGGCGATATTCGGCGGTGGCGGTATACACCACGGCGCTCTGGATGTACGCGGCCAGTGCGGCCGAATCGCGGATGCCACCGGAGCGCAACCGTTGCAACACGCACATCAATACGTCCTGCGCGAGATCTTCGACAATCGGATCACCGGGGCGGCAACGCCGGCGCAGCAGCACGCTTATGCCGTGTGCATAACGTCGCACAAATTCAAGCTCGGCATTGCGATCGCCGGCCGCAATACGCGCCACGAAATCTGGCTCGACATCCGCCGCCACGATCGCTTGCGCCTCACTGATCGACATCCGTCCCCCTTACGTCCGCCTGAGCTTTGCAGGGTATACAAAGCCGCATGCAATTGTAAGGCAATCATTGCGATCCAATTACCCCCGCCGCCAGACTATGACGTCGAGGCTTGCGGTGCCGCTTCGCTTGGTAGTCTCAAACCGAGCGGATACCCAGCCAGCGATTGATCAGCGTATCCAGGCTGGCTTTGCCCGGGCCGGCCATCAGCAGCCAGAAGAAAATCAGGATATAGACAAATTCGTCGAGCTCGATCAAATCATCGAAACCATGCACGTTCTTGATCACCACGAGCGCAATCGCCACGATCATGTTGACGATCATCGGGATCGCGGTTAGCCGCGTGAACAGCCCGAGCATGATCAAGGCACCACCGATGAATTCCACCCACGCCGATGCTGCAGCGCTGAACGCCGGGAATGGAATTCCCCAACCGACAAAACGGGCGGTGAATCCGTCCAGATTATGCAACTTCGCCCAGCCGGTTTCGAGCCAGAAATATCCAAAGAAAAGACGCACGACCAGCGGGCCAAGCCACTCCAGCGAATGGGCCAGCCGCAGCAGTTTCTCGGAACCAGAGACAATCAAATCACGCACGAGACACCTTCCTTTAACAACATAGGCGATACGCTTAGACCCAGTAACAACCGATTGGCTTACACACGCGTCCGGAATATATTCCGAGTACTGAATGCAGTGTATAACAAGGCGCTGACAATGAAAGGCTGGGTTGATTTTTTCTGCGCCGCAGCATGAATCTGGCTACATTATGCAGGCTGTCACTGAATATTCCTGCGTCAGCTCAAAATCGAAATACGAAGCATGGAGGCGTGAAAGATTTTTCCAGAAACACCGTTCTCTATGTTCGCTTGACCGACATCGGATTGTTTTCCGCTGCAACATCTGAATGATCCGATGTCGTTATTTTGCTTCTCCTACCCACATGAGGATAAACACATGAACTCGAAAATTACCGGTATTGCTCTCGCCACCGTCGTCGCTGGTTTGTTCAGCGTTGCCAGCGTCAACAAGGCTTTCGCTGCTGACGATGCAAAAGTAAAATGCGAACACTCCACCTCGTGCAAAGGCCAGAGCGCGTGCAAGAATTCCGCGAACTCCTGCAAGGGCCAGAACGCCTGCAAGGGTCAGGGTATGACCGAGCAAAAAGACGCTGCTACTTGCACCGCCGCTGAAGCCGCCGCCAAGAAAAGCTAAACCGCAATTGATTTAATCCACGGCCCGATCAAACCACCTGATCGGGCCGTGCCATTTTGGGATACTGCATTGACTACTTCCTCCTCCGCCTCGCATCGGTATCCGCCACTCGGCTTCGGCCTTGGTCTGCGCGTGGACCATTATCAGGATCTGCTGGATGGCGAGCGCAAGGTGGACTGGCTCGAAATCCTCTCGGAAAACTACATGATTCCGGGCGGGCGTCCGCTGCATTTTCTCGAACGTTTTCGCGAGCGTTATCCGCTGGTGATGCACGGTGTTTCGTTATCCATCGGCAGTGGCGATCGGCTCAATCGCGACTATCTCAAACGCCTCAAACAACTCGCGGACAAGGTTCAACCGGCGTGGATTTCCGATCACCTGTGCTGGACCGGTGTGGACGGAAAAAATCTGCATGACCTCATGCCGTTGCCCTACACCGAAGAGGCGATAACTCAGGTTGTCGAGCGCGTGCGCGAGGTGCAGGATTTCCTTGGGCGTCGCATCCTGCTCGAAAACGTATCGAGCTACGTGTCATTTGCCAGCGCGCAAATGCACGAATGGGAATTTCTCAGTAGCATCGTCGAACGCGCCGATTGCCTGATCCTGCTCGATATCAACAACATCTATGTCAGCAGCCACAACCACAGTTTTGATCCGCTCGAATATATCGCGGGCATTGCGGTAGATCGTGTGCAGCAATTTCATCTGGCCGGCCACGACAATCAGGGCACGCTGATCATCGATACCCACGATGCGCCGGTGATCGATGGCGTATGGGATTTATACCGCCATGCAGTGCGCCGTTTCGGTTCGGTATCCACGATGATCGAACGCGACGACAAGATTCCGCCTTTGACCGAGCTGCTCGCCGAATTGCAGCACGCGCGCGAAATCGCCGAACCCATTCTCAAAGCTGCGGCATGAACAATACCCTGCTCGGCCTGCAACGCGATTTCAGTCGGTATGTGCTGGGCGGCGATATCGCGCCAATGTCTGTGCAAGTCATTGGTAGCGCGGCGGCAAACGTCGAGAAACGTCTTGATGTTTATTCGCAAGCATATCGCCTGCGTCTGCGCGAAGTGCTCGGCAATGATTTGCCCGGCTTGCGCCTGCTCGCGGGCGACGCAAATTTCGAACAACTCTGTCTCGCGTATATCGAAGCCACGCCATCCGCACATTACAACGTGCGTTGGTACGGCGATCAGTTTTCGGACTTCGTAAAAAACTCGGCATGGTCGCAACAACCCGGACTTGGCGAAATGGCCGCCATCGAATGGTGTTTGACTCTCGCGTTCGACGCCGCAGACAATCCGCTCGTCGATGCCGAACAGGTGGCCTCGGTTGCCGGCGAGTTGTGGCCGGGCATGCAGTTTCGACTGCACGGTTCCTTGCAACGCTTGCCGCTGCAGTGGAACGTCAACGAAATCCGCCGCGCGATCGACCGCGAAGAAATGCCACCCGAGCTGCAAAGATTCGATACGCCACAGCAATGGATCGGCTGGCGCAAGGATCGCAGTATCCGTCATCGCCTGCTCGAACACGATGAAGCCGCAGTATTGAGCGCAGTCGAAAACGGATCGAGCTTCGCCGAAATCTGCGAGCTACTGTGCGAATGGCACGCTGTCGAAGCCGTCGCGATGCGCGCTGCAACCTTGCTGCAGCGCTGGGTTGAAGATCAATGGATAAGCCGCTTGCAGATTTCCGACGAGACCATGCCGGCCGGGTAAATCGCTGACAGGCGAGTTCGTCTTCTGCCGCGCTTGTTGGCACCGAATTTTGAAGCGAAAACGCCGTATTACTCGCCATCCGCTCCGAGCGTTTGCTGCCTGCGATTGGCGCTGCCAGCTCCCTGCATGCATCGAATGAACAATCTGCTGTTCTATCATGCAGATCGATTACGGCGTGGCATGTTGCCTGCACGAAAGACAATTTCTCATGACATGTCGATCGGTTACAGTCAGCAGGTACGATCGAATCGACTCCGATTTCCGCGTCTCGCCGCCGCTACCGCGACACGCACCGCCCATCAGCGAGGACAGAATGAAAGCGACGCAAGAACTGCACAATCTCGGCCAAAGCCTGTGGCTGGACAACATCACGCGCGGCCTGCTCACCGACGGCACGCTCGCGCGCTACATCAACGAGCTCGTGGTCACCGGCCTCACCTCGAATCCGACGATCTTCGATCAGGCGATTCGTACCACGGTGTTTTACGATGACGATATCCGCAAAAAATCGGCCGCCGGAAAATCCACCGAGGATATTTTCTTCGAGCTGGCCATCGACGATCTGACCCAGGCGGCGGAATTATTTCGCCCCGATTACGATGCCACCGGCGGTGTCGATGGTGTCGTCTCGCTGGAAGTCTCGCCGCTGCTCGCCGACGATGCCGATGGCACGATCCACGCTGCGCAAAAACTGCATGCGCAGGCGAACTGCCCGAACCTGCTGATCAAGATTCCAGGCACCGCTGCCGGTGTGCAGGCGATCGAGGAAACCATCTTTGCCGGCGTACCGGTCAACGTCACGTTGCTGTTCTCGTGCGAACATTATCTCGCCGCGGCCGAAGCCTATCTGCGTGGCATCGAGCGACGCATCGATGCGGGACTCGACCCGCACATCAATTCGGTCGCCTCGCTGTTTGTCAGCCGCTGGGATCACGCCATCAGCGACAAGGTTCCGGCAGAACTGCGCAATCGACTTGGCATCGCGGTAGCGCAACGCACGTACAAAGCGTATTGCGAACTCTACGATTCGCCGCGCTGGGGCAAGCTCGCCGCCGCGGGCGCGCGACCGCAACGCCTGTTGTGGGCGAGCACCGGCAGCAAGGACCCGAGCGCGCCCGACACCTTGTATGTCGAGGCACTTGCCGCGGCCGACACGATCAACACGATTCCGGAAAAAACCCTGCTCGCGTTTGCCGACCACGGCAAGGTTTCCGGCACGTTGCCGGCCGATGGCGGCGACGCCGAAAAAGTGTTGGCCGCCTTTCGCACCGCCGGTATTGACGATCAGGCACTCGCTGCACAGCTGCAGCGCGAGGGTGCCGAATCGTTCAACAAATCCTGGCATTCGCTGATGCAATGCATCGTCGAGAAAGGCCAGAGCAAGCCCACCGGCACGCAGGCGGAGCAACACTGACGATGAGCGTTTCGAATATCGGCAATACCGCGCAATTACTCACTGAGCGCGACAGCTGGAAGGCGCTGGAAGCGCACCACGAGATCATCAAGGACCGCCATCTGCGTGAGCTGTTCGCCAGCGATGCGAAACGCGGCGAACGTTTTGTCGCGGAAGCCGTTGGCTTGTATCTCGACTATTCGAAGAATCGAATCGACGATGAAACCGTGCGCCTGTTGCTTGCGTTGGCCGAGGGTTGTGGCCTGCGCCAACGCATGCAGGCGATGTTTGACGGTGCCAAAATCAATATCACCGAAAAACGCGCGGTATTGCATATCGCTTTGCGCGCGCCGCGTGACACTCGCATCGAACTCGACGGCGTGGATGTTGTGCCCGAAGTACACGCGGTGCTCGATCGCATGTCGGTTTTCGCCGAGCGCGTGCGCAGTGGCGAATGGCGTGGTCACACGGGCAAGCGCATCCGCACGATCGTCAACATCGGCATCGGCGGCTCCGACCTCGGGCCGGTGATGGCCTACGAAGCGCTGCGCCACTACAGCCAGCGTGACCTGCACTGCCGATTCGTATCGAACGTCGACGGCACCGACTTTTTCGAGGCGACAAACGATCTCGATCCGGCCGAAACCTTGTTCATTGTCTGCTCGAAGACTTTCACGACACTCGAAACGCTGACCAATGCGCGCACCGCGCGTACGTGGGCGCTGAACAAGCTTAATGATGAAAACGCCGTAGCGAAACATTTTGTCGCGGTATCGACTAATGCTGAGGAAGTCGCGAAATTCGGCATCGACACCGCCAACATGTTCGGATTCTGGGATTGGGTGGGCGGCCGTTATTCGATGGATTCCGCGGTCGGCCTGTCGACCATGCTCGCGATCGGTACGGAAAATTTCCGTGCGATGCTCGACGGATTTCATGCGATGGACGAGCATTTTCGCAGCGCGCCGTTTGCACAGAATCTGCCCGTGTTGATGGGCTTGTTCACGCTTTGGTACAGCAATTTTTTCGATGCGCAAACCGTCGCGGTATTGCCGTACGAACAATACCTAAAACGCTTCCCCGCCTATCTGCAGCAACTGGTGATGGAGAGCAACGGCAAGCACGTTACGCGGGATGGTACGACGGTCGATTATCCGACCAGTCCGATTTTCTGGGGCGAGCCGGGCACCAACGGCCAGCATTCGTTCTATCAGCTGATCCATCAAGGCACGCGTTTGATTCCGTGCGATTTCATCGGCTTTGCGCAGACGTTGAATCCGCTCGGCGAGCATCACGACCTGCTGATGTCGAACCTGTTCGCGCAGAGTGAAGCGCTGGCTTTCGGCAAGACCGCGAGCGAGGTCAAGGCCGAAGGTACGCCCGACTGGCTGGTGCCGCATCGCACGTTCGAGGGTAATCGTCCGAGCAATACAATTCTTGCCGAACGCCTCACACCACACACGCTCGGCGCGCTGGTCGCGCTGTACGAGCACAGCGTTTTCACGCAGAGCGCGATCTGGAATATCGATGCATTCGATCAGTGGGGCGTCGAGCTTGGTAAGGCGCTCGCGCAACGCGTGATTCCCGAACTCGAAAGCCCGACGGAACCCGCGCTGGCACACGACAGCTCGACCAATGCCTTGATCGCACGTTATCGCTCGCTCAGGAAAAAACACGACGCATGAACATCAGTCCACTCGCCGGCAAACCGGCACCCGACAGCCTGCTGGTCGACATCGACAAACTGCTCACGGCGTATTTTGAACTGCAGCCCGATCCGGGCGTGATGACCCAGCGCGTCGCGTTCGGTACCTCGGGACATCGTGGCAGTTCGTTCGAGCGCAGCTTCAACGAGTGGCACATTCTTGCAATCACCCAGGCGATCTGTGCGTATCGCCGACAGAAAAATATCGACGGCCCGCTGTTCATCGGCATCGATACGCATGCGTTGTCGCAGCCGGCAGTGAACACCGCACTCGAAGTGCTTGCCGCCAACGGCGTGGAAACGATGATCGCGGCAGGCCACGAGTTCACGCCGACGCCGGTGATCTCGCACGCGATCCTCACTTACAACCGTGGTCGGCAAAGCGGTTTCGCTGACGGCATCGTGGTCACGCCATCGCACAATCCGCCGAGCGATGGCGGCTTCAAGTACAACCCGGCGAACGGCGGCCCGGCCGATACCGATGTCACCGGCTGGATTCAGGATTACGCCAACACGCTGATCGAAAAAGCACTCGATGGTGTACGCCGCATGCCCGTAGAAGCGGCACGACGCGCCGCGACCACGCATGAACACGACTTCCTGCATGCGTATGTCAGCGACCTCGGCAACATTATCGACATGGATGCGATTCGTGGCGCGAAAATTCGCATGGGGGTCGATCCACTCGGCGGCGCGGGCGTGCAGTATTGGCCGCGCATCGCCGAACACTATCGGCTCGATCTGAACGTGGTCAGCGGTGTCGTCGATGCGACATTTCGTTTCATGAGCGTCGATTGGGACGGCAAGATCCGCATGGATCCGTCGTCGCCTTATGCGATGCAACGGCTTATCGACATGCGCGGCAAATTCGATATCGCGTTCGCCTGCGATACCGATCACGATCGCCACGGCATCGTCAGCAACAGCGTCGGCCTGCTGCCGCCGAATCACTATCTCGCGGTGATGATCGATTACCTGTATTCGCAACGAACGCAGTGGAACAAGACGGCGGCCATCGGCAAGACCATTGTCAGCAGCGCGATGATCGATCGCGTTGCAAAAAAACTCGGGCGCAAGGTGTACGAAGTGCCAGTCGGCTTCAAATGGTTCGTCGATGGATTGCTCGATGGCTCGCTCGGTTTCGGCGGTGAGGAAAGCGCTGGCGCATCGTTCTTGCGCACCGATGGCGGCACATGGAGTACCGACAAGGACGGCATAGTCCCTGCCCTGTTGTCGGCGGAAATCTTGACGCGCACGGGACACGATCCCGGTGAAATTTATCGCACGCTGGAAAACTCGCTTGGGCCGACCTTTGCCAATCGGGTTGATGCTGTTGCCACTCCCGCGCAGAAACAAATGCTAGCAAAACTTTCTCCAGAACGTCTGCAAGTTACCGAACTCGCTGGCGCCAAGGTCACGCAGGTGATGAATCGCGCGCCAGCCAACGATGCCGGGATCGGTGGCATAAAGGTGATTTCGCAAGACGGCTGGTTTGCCGCGCGCCCGTCCGGCACGGAAAATATCTACAAGATCTACGGCGAGAGTTTTCGCAGCGCTGAACACCTCGTTCAAATTTTGCAAGAGGCACAGAAAGTCGTAGATCAAACCATCGCCAGTGCGTGAAGCAGCTGCTGCGTATCGCCAATCACTCGAACCCTCATCGGCAAATAAATCAGCACAGTTTGAAAGCGAACACACCGCCGATTCACATCCATGCACAGGCCTGGATTTAGTGAGGCCGTTGGCGAGGCGCCGGACTGCTGGGTTTACGGCGCCCCGCGCCACCGATCACGCGGCGGCGCGCTCCGCGGTTGGACGGCGGCGCAGATGAGCCTGCGTTATCGCGGCGGGATTGTAGGCCGCGTCCAGCGGTCCGCCATCAGTACCCAGCGGAACAATCGCGTCGATCTGGTCGCGAACCTGATCGTCCAGAATGAGGTCGGCGCCCGCGAGTAGATTGTCGAGGTGCGCCATCTGGCGCGGCCCGATGATTGTGGAAGTCACGCCGGGGCGAGTCATCACGAAGACCATTGCCATGTGTGTCAGCCGCAGCCCGGCCCACGCCGCGTGTGGAAGCAGTTGTTCGACCCCATCCAGCTTTGCGCTCATCGGTCGGGTGCGTGGGGGCATACTTTACGCGTTGCCTGTCGGGCTGCAGACCCTTGCGATATCGGCCGGTAAGCCTGCCTGCACCCAGCGCGTCCATTCCGTCGCTTTGGCACGCCGGCAGCACCTCGCGCTCGATGCCGCAGTTGATGTACTAGCGCATGGGGTATCTGCTCTATCAATATCACGATGTGGTTAGCTTCGAACCCATGGCCTCGCAACTTGCGCGCCTCAAGGCAAAACCCGATCCCGATCAGGAGCCGCTCGATCAGGTCGGCGCACTCGGGCGCGAAGGCGAACCCGAGGCCGCGACTGAAATGTTGCGCGTGCATTTGCGCAGTCGCAGCGGCACCGATTCGGTGCACACGCAATATCGCAAACTACTGCACCCGATCGATGACCAGACCGCATTGCTGCGCCATGGCCAGGAGTATTGCAGCATCCTGCCGGCACAGGACAAGGACCGCCTCGCCCTCGACACGTTGCGCGAGTGCCAGACACGCGATCCAGCGTTTCGCGCGCGAGTTCGCACATCTGCGCATGGATCAGTTCGTGCCGAAGCTGGCCGAGGACTACATCACGCGGCGCATGCATGCCAGGACGCGGCAAGGCAGGGCGCTCAGCGGCGGCACGGTGACGTGGCGAAGCGCTCAAGGCCATGCGACAAGACATCGCGTGCGACAGTGGCCGATTGTATTTTTGATCAAGTCAGACCCGGAGGGGCGGGGGCGCACGAAGTCCGGCAAGCTGCGCCGCGTGCCGTTGAATGCAGTTGCACTCGCCGCGCTTGGCAGCGATTACCTGTTGCCTTGCATCGACCCACACAGTCTGACGCGCGCGTTCGCGCGATCGGCAGAGCTGGCCGGACTCGCCGGCTCACTGCACTGGACACGGCATACATTCTGCACATCGCTGCTGTTGGCGCGCGCATCGATTCGTGACGTGCAGGCGCTGGCAGGACATGCGTCCATCACCACGGCCGAGAAATATCTGAGGGCCGTGCCGGAACATTTTGCGGATGCTGTCGAACGCATCGGGCTTGTGCCCAAAGTGCGCCAAAAAGTGCGCCAAAAATCTGGAAAATCAGCGCGCGATTGCATCGGATTTGGCAGCCATAAGCCCCAACAAATAGCCCAGCCCGCGTGCCTCATCGCCAGACAATCCATCGTCCCGATCGGCCAGGCAGTTGGACCAGCATCGTTTCGCATGCTGCACGTCTTTGGTGGTTATTTCTTCTTGTAGTTACATGTTCCGACTCCGGCTTCGTTGTTGGATTGTATGGCGCTTTCGGCGAGTCTCACGGGATGAGCCTTAACGAAGCTTGACATCGAATCCTGGTTGCACCGCATGCGATCCAGCGCTATCGTTGCCCCACTCAAACAGGGGGCAAGGACATGCGCGTTTCGAGTTTTGTATTGGTGGCGATGTTGCTGGCCGGCTGCGCCACTACGGAAAACTATAAGCTGCTTTTGCAGTCTTGGGTAGGATCTTCCGAGGGCAGCTTGATCGTCGCATGGGGACAGCCTGACTCAACTTACCGCATGAACGATGGAAGCAAGTCGGTTCGGTACGCCCGCGCTAGATCAATATTTATACCAGGACAGACGACGACGCAGGCGATTACTACGAATACAAGAGGGACTTTGAATTCGCCAAACGGAAACAGCGCTAATTATAATGGAACCAGCACAACGTATGTTCCCCAAACTTCGCCCGGGACATCGATAGATATTAGCTGTGTGACGGATTTTTTAATTAACTCTAGCGGAACTGTTATAAATTCAAAATTTCAAGGCGATGATTGTCGCGCCAAGGGGAGAGGTCAATGATTAAATTTATGACTCTATTCGCTCTTCTTGCTATTTCGATGAACGCATGGGCGGTCGATGATATCGTTGCCTCATCCGGTGATTTTCTTGCAAAAAGACCTTCTGGCCTAAAATTTATTAGCGGTGAAGTTCTGCTAGAATTTTCCGGCTCATCTGATCGAGTCGCAATGAAAGAGGCGGCTGGAGGCAAGGGGGAGAGTCTTGATTACGCAAAACTGCAGATGTTGTCATTTTATGTAATGGCGGTGGCGGATACTATGGGGCGCGCATCATTTTGCGCCCCTCCCACAATGAAAACTCAAGACGCCGTCACGGTGGTGAAGAAATACATACAATCGCATCTTGAGCAAAAAGCATCGCAAGGTGCGTATGTTGTTAATGCGGCAATGATGGAAGCGTATCCTTGCGGCAAGTAGTACCAAGTGAACGGCTGCGCTGCTACGCTGGATAAATGAAATCCATCATTCGTGCGATCACTTGGTTTATTCTTTTTCTGCGGGACATTTCGCCGCTGATATTTCCGATTGCGTTCTTCTGGATCATTCGCGAGGGTCGCGTCTTGTATCATTCGCGAGGGTCGCGTCTTGTATTGCAACATGTATTGCAATCCAAGCGAGAGACGTGATCAGTTGGTTGGCGAGGTCGATCAATTCGACTGCCGAAAATGCTCAAGTCAGTTGTCATGTGCAATGGGTTGGCGATGTGAGCTCACGATCAACCTTGCTGCAGCAGGAATTCGGCCTTCGGCGCAAACGGACTTTGCGCATGAAGCTGCACCCGATGTTGCAATCGCGTGCGGCGCGGCGCCGAGCCTTCGGGCGCACGTAGCGCCAATGCGAACCACGCCGCGGGCAAGGTCGGCAAGTTCGGCGTCTGCTCGGCGACGGTTCGCAGCAATTCGCCATGCAGGGCCTGCTTCGGTGTCGATAAGGTTATGGATACATCGCGTCACCTGGGCATAATGTGGGTGGGTGCCACGCTTGATCGATTGGCGCACAATGCCGTACGCAACGCTTTCTCGAAGAATGGACGCATGCGCGGTATTTCGTTGCCGTCAGGCCTCATCTTCGAGGTGGTTCGAATTAGGAGAGGTCATGAAGATGATGTGTGTCATTCACCGTCCACGCGTGCTAGGCACGCTTTTCGTCGGGTTGATTTCTGCCCTTTCCGTGTTGTCTGTGTCGCACGCGGCCACCAACACCTGGACTGCGGCGGGCAGCCTCATTACCGCTCGCGAGGGACACACCGCCACGCTGTTGCTCTCGGGCAAGGTGCTAGTAGCGGGAGGCTATGGCGCCACGTTTCTCGCGAGCGCCGAGCTATATGACCCGGTTAGCGGCACCTGGAGCCCGGCAAGCAATCTCGCAACCGCTCGCACCAGTCACACCGCCACGCTGCTGCCATCCGGCAAGGTACTGGTCGCGGGTGGGGTTAACTCGGGCTATCTCGATAGCGCCGAACTGTATGACCCGGCCAGCAACACCTGGGCTACTCCCGCCAGCCTCAGTACCACGCGCTATGGCCACACCGCCACACTGCTACCTTCCGGCAAGGTGCTGGTCGCTGGGGGCACAGGAAGCGGTGGCACTCGCGCCAGTGCCGAGCAGTATGATCCGGCCATGAACACTTGGAGCGCAGCAGGCAACCTCGCTACCGCTCGCGCTATCCATACCGCCACGCTGCTGCCCTCCGGCCAGGTGCTGGTTGCGGGAGGCTTCGATAGTCCTACTTTTTTTGCCAGTGCCGAGCGCTATCTGGCGGGCTCGAATACCTGGAGTAGCGCCGCCAGCCTCACCAATACCCGGTATTACCATACCGCTACGCTGCTGCATTCCGGCAAGGTGCTGGTAGCGGCGGGCTACAACGGTAGCGATCTGGCCAGCGCCGGACGGTATGACCCGGCCACGGACACCTGGGGAATTACGGGTAACCTCGCCACTGCTCGTTATACCCACACCGCCACGCTATTGCCTTCCGGGCAGGTGCTGGTTGCGGGCGGTGGCCAAGGTAACTCCGCCATGCCGATCGCTGATGCCGAACTGTACGACCCGAGTACCAATGCCTGGAGTACCGCTGCCAGCCTGAGTCAGGCGCGCAGTGCGCACACCGCAACGATGCTGCCATCGGGTCGGGTTCTGGTAGTAGGTGGCCAAGGTAGTAGCGGCGTTCTCGGCAGTACCGAGTTGTATGCACCTGAGCAGATCTTTCGCGACGGATTCGAGCTGCAGTAGACCGGTGGCGGCATACAAGACCTGCTCCTGTAGCCAGGATGCGGGAATCGCAGGTCCCTGCATTTTCTGATCGGCGCCACCGGTGCGAACGCATCGGTGGCGCCGATCGAAATTATCTGTTTGGTATCACACGCTCGGTAACGCGTGACCCAACCGTCCAACCCAGCGATACAGCGCGTATACCACCGCAGTAAACGCGATGCCGCCGATCCACAATGCCGGGCCTTCGGCGAAAGAATCGCTGACGATCTGCAGCGGATAATCCTTGCCGGAAAACGCGACGAACGCAGCGATCGCCACACCGAGCAAACCTTCACCGACGATCATGCCGGAGGCGAGCAACACGCCGAGCTGTTTGGTACCTTCGGGGTTTTTGGCGCTGCGATCGGCGCGGCGATCGAACCACCAGCCAGCGATCGCGCCGACCACGACCATCAAGGTACTTTGCGTCGGCAGATAAATGCCGAGTCCGACCGCGAGCGGCGACAAATGCGCCGATGCGGTCGTGCGGCGCAATGTTTCGTCGAGCGCGATCATGACCACACCGATCACCGCGCCGATCTGAATCAGGCTCCAGTCGATGTTGTTCTGGATCACGCCTTGCGCGAGTGCGGAGATCAGGCCGGCCTGCGGTGCGGGCAGCGGATGATCATGATGCGGACCAGGCGCGCCAGCGAAACCATAAGCGTGATTGAGCAAATCGAGGATCGGCGGAATGATCGCAGCACCGGCAATCACACCGACCACGAGCGCCCACTGCTGTTTCGACGGCGTGGCATCAACGAGCTGGCCGGTTTTGAGATCCTGCAGATTGTTGTTGGCGATCGCCGCCGCGGCGAACACGATCGAGGTGACGAACAACGCAAACGCGACCAGCGCGTTTTCACTGCCGGGCGGCAATACCGCACGCACGCCGAACACCAGCAGCAGCGCCGCGCCGATCACGACGAGAATGCCGATGCCCGACAACGGGCTGTTGGATGAGCCGATCAGGCCGGCCATGTATCCGCAGACAGCGGATACGAAAAAGCTCATGAGCACGATGTAGACGAGCGCGCCGCCAACCAGCAGCCACATGTGTTCGGCCAGCCCCCCGCCCGCGCCCGACACAAAATCCGCCAGTAGCCAGCCGATCGGCAACAGGCAAAGCAGCGAGATCAAGCCGACAGTGCCGATCGGAATATCCTGCTCGGTGCGTGGCAACAACCCGGCATTACCGGCGTTGCGAGCGCGCGACGCCGCCATCGCCGAACTGAGTCCGCTGATGACCGGCTTGACCAGTTTGGCTAGCGTCCAGACGGCGGCAACACCGATCGTGCCGGCGCC
Source organism: Pseudolysobacter sp. (assembly GCA_043759455.1). GTDB lineage: Bacteria > Pseudomonadota > Gammaproteobacteria > Xanthomonadales > Rhodanobacteraceae > Pseudolysobacter. Next base: position 5,419 of record JAYVLO010000077.1, on the reverse strand, counting down.
GATAAAACGCACCTTGTGGCTCCACGTCGCAAGGGCGAAATCCGCGAGCGGGCCGGTGTCCGTCACCAGCGCCGAGAAATGCGGCACGCCCCAGCCCCAGCCGATGATTGCGCCGACCAGCATCGCGACGCCCACCCACAAGCCGACCAGATGACCAACGCCGAACAATGCGAACGACAGGAAAAAATCGAAACCGGTAACACCGCCGCCCGTGCCGTTGGCGCTACCGCCGAGACGAAAATATTGCACCACATCGCTGGCGAACAAACGTGTCGCGACGATCACCGCAAATACCGCAGAGACGATCGAACCCCACATCACCGCGAGCAATCCGGCATGATTCGAAGCCACGCCGGCGGCAGCGTCTTCGCCCTCGCCCGCGCCGACCTTCAGCACTTCGGCGCATGCCACGCCTTCTGGATACGGAAGATCGGAATTGGTTACCAGCGCGCGCCGCAGCGGGATCGAATACATCACGCCGAGAATGCCGCCGAGCGCGCAGATACAGAAGGAAACCCAGTACGGAAACCCGGTCCACCAGCCGATCATGATCAGGCCGGGCAAGACGAAAATAATCGAGGACAACGTACCCGCCGCCGAGGCGACGGTCTGCACGATATTGTTCTCCTGCAGCGTGACGCCCTTGAAGCCGCGCAGGATCGCCATCGAGATCACGGCCGCAGGAATCGACGTGGCAAAGGTGAGGCCGGCCTTGAGGCCGAAATAGACGTTGGCCGCGGTGAATACCACCGTGATGATCACGCCCAGAATCAGGCTGCGGGCGGTAAGTTCGTTGCGCGGTTCGGCGCCGGATTTAGCGTTTTTGCTCACGTTGTATTTCCCCGCTGCTGGATGAGTGCGAGTTCTCGTCTGGACGAACGCGTATCGGATGCAGCCGTCAGGCCACAGTTGCCGATTGTGGCATTAAGCGCGTCTGCCTGAAACACTCGCTCGAATCCCAAAGCGATGCACGCAAGGTCAAACAAATCATATAGGCCATTCCGGGTGTTTGGCCAAAACATGAAATGCGTCCCGACAACCGATCGATGGAAACCGCTCCAGATTGCCGGCGCTATGTTCGTTGGCGCACAGACCGAATTGCCAGAAAGAGGGTAATTGTGCGCTGCTTGCTGCGATATCGATTGATCCTGACAAGTGCTTTTGCAGCGTGACGGGTAGCGCTGGCGCAACAACGTCACCACCCAGTTAAAAACCTCGCGCTGGCTTTCGCCGGTCAGCGCTCAGTGACGATTTTTTGCCATCCGGCTAATGTAATTTTGATTACGCAGGGAAAGCCATGAACACGCAGAATTTATCCAGAACGCTCGACTCGTCGGCTCGCAGAATCGCGGCGCCATCCCGATCCGGTCGAATGTATTTGGCGAGGATCACGATGCTCGGATTCATTGCTATCGCGTGCATGGCTCCAACAGCCTGGGCGCAAAATGTGCTGTTGGGCACCGCCGGCAATTTCGGCGTGCTCGCCGGCTCCAAAGTCACCAATACCGGTCCCACGGTAGTGAACGGCAGTGTGGGCGTATGGCCTGGCACCTCGATCACCGGATTTCCGCCCGGCAGTGTATTCCCTGGATCAGGGACTTTGCATTCTGCCGATGCCGTCGCGCAGCAGGCCCAGTCTGATCTCACCGCGGCGTATGTCGATGCGGCCAACCGCGTTTGCGGAACCACCATCGCAGCGGGTCTGCTGGGCGGCCTTACACTCACGCCCGGCGTTTATTGCATGGGAGCAGGCAACCTGACCGGAACACTCACTCTGAATGGCCCGGGTGTCTACATTTTTCAGATGGCCAGCTCACTGACTACGGCACCGGGTTCATCGGTTGTGCTGATCGGTGGCGCATCGGCTTGCAACGTGTTCTGGCAAGTGACCAGCTCGGCGACCATCGATACCAGCACGGCGATGGCGGGAAACATTCTGGCACTGTCCAGCATCAGCCTGAATACCGGCGCCAGCATACGCGGCAAGGCACTGGCACGTGACGCCGCCACTACCCTAGATAATGGCAACGTCACCGCATGCAGCGGCAGTAGTGCCGCCGCTGCAGGAGCTACCGCGCTGCCCACACTCTCCGAGTGGACGATGATCGTAATGATGGGCCTGTTGAGCCTCGCGGGCTTTGCAAGGCTGCGCAGATCGGCAATATAAACACGCCGCATAACGCAAGCGGCAAGCTACCAACAATGTGGCAGCGTGAGGCTGTAGCAACGTACGCGCGCCATCTTCGCGGCGTCGCGGTCTTTTTTCCAGACCAAAATTGTTGATCGGATAGACCGCCAGCAGTCTTTCACAAGTCCACATGTCGAACGAAAACTGACACGGCAGGCCACGCGGCTGCAGATCGCCTTGAACGCGCCGACGTAATATCAAGGTTGCATCGTTACTGCCGTCGTTGTTCGAGTCGTAATTCACCGTACCCTGATTACTGATCGAGGTGCCTTGCGTGCCGGCATTCACGGTCGCGTTGATCGTGATCGTGGAGCTGCCGCCGAGCGGCGCGAAGGCGCCGTCCCCGTTGACCGTGTTGCCGGTCGCGATAGCTGTACCTGTGGTTGCGGTTACGCTGACCCGGGCGAGGCCGACCGGCAAAACATCGACAAATTCGTGACCGGTAGTGTCGCCCGGATTCGCCGTGCCGTTATTGGTGAGCGTGACGGTGTAGGTAATGCTGCCACCGAACTTGAAGGTTCCGCTGACGGGGTTGGTTGGGGCGATGCTGACCGTTGGCGCAAATGCAGTGCGTACAAAATGTACTGGCGTGACCAGGATCGACCAGCCACCGCACGTGACGGTGCCGTCGGTTCCGCCAGCGGCTGCATTGAACACGTCCGCCACCCGCGCGGTCTAAGTTCCGTTGCTGCTCTTGCCGTCTTGCCGCGAGAGATTGCCGACCGTATCCGCCGCAGGCTCGCTGCCACGATGGCCGCCCACGGCGAGTTGTACAGCGGCCGCCACGATTTGGGATAAGGCGCGGCGCTGGTAGTGGCCTGCACCATGTCATTCGCAGCAGTGGCGGCCACATCGTCATCGACCGCCAAATTGGTGATGGTCGTGCCGCCAAAATCGTTGAGCCCATCGACCAGCGCGACCCGATCGCTACTGGTGCCGTCGGGCGAACGCAACATCGCGGTGAGATCGCCGACGTCCGCATGGCTAATCGAATCGATACGGCAGTTGATGTCTGCCACTTCGAAATCGTCGGTTACGTTGATCTGATGCAACACTCCACGCCGCGCCGAATTGACAATGGTCAATGCCGGACTGGGTGTCGCGGTATAGGTAACGACCGGTCGGTGCCCGATGCGCCGCCGACACGCACACGGGAATCGGCACGGGTGGTGCCGAGATGCGACACCGTGGTCAGGGTGAAATCAATCGCGCTGCCGCACCACATGGCGGGGGCGACAGTGAGCATGAAACTGTCGCCGTAGCGCTGCCCTGCGGCGCAATTGCCGCGTAAGTCGCACGTGCCGCCGCGAGACGCAGGAAGAGCAAACCGGTTGCAACATCGGCCGCAACAGTGACATGGTTTTCGCCAGCAGGAGTGTGGGAGAAATTCCTTTTTCCCGTAACCATGAGCGCTATTTGATCGCGCGCGAATGATCGCAGCCGGCGCTGCCGCGCGCCGCTAGTTGCTCGGATGAAACGCCGCACCGACGGCATCGAGCAGCGCGTTCTGTTGCCCGATCTGTTCCGCGACGTAACCCTGGCCGATCGTCCAGATGATCGTGCCACCGAGACCATTGCGACGCGCATATGCGCCCTTCGCCGCCACCGATTGCGGATTTTCATACGACAGAAAATTGCAGCCGCTCGGGCCGAATGCGGTGGCCGATCCGAGCCACGGCATTTCCGCAATCATGTCGTATTGATAATTGGCCGGGCTGTAATACGACATCACCACGTTGTGATAACTGAAAGTGTTGTCACTGCCGACGATCGTGCCCGCGCCGATGTCCTGTCGCGGTCCGGTCACGCCATGCCAGCACACGCCGTAAAACCCGATGCCGATGCCGAGTTTGCTGCGCGGCACACCGGAGGCGAGATAAAAATCCACGCTGCTGTCGATCGAACTCGGCGTGGTGTCCGAGGCGCCATACAGCGCCGAGGTGAACCAGCTTTTCCAGCCATCCGCGCCCCACTCCATGTCGTAGGACATGATGTTGATCTGGTCGAACAGCGGCGCGATCGTGCCGTAGAACGCATCCGGCGTGGCGAAGTTGGCGTTCGCCCAACCTACCGGCACGGTGAGGATGATGTTCGGTCGCGCGCTGCGCAGCGCGGCGGCTAGTGCGGTGAAGCTTGCGTAGTCGCCCGAGTTCAGCGGCTCCCAGTCGAGATCCAGACCATCCGCGCCAACGCTGTCCATCGTACTCAGCAAATGCGTGACAAAAGCTGCGCGATTCGTGGTGTTGGCGGCACCTTGCCAACCGCCGATTGCGCCGGCGCCGCCGACCATCAGCGTCGCGTTGCGCCCCGCCGCGTGCGCCGCCGAGGCAACCGCATTGGCCCAGATCGGGCCATTGGTCGTATCGATATCGTAAGTTGTATTCAGCGTGCCATCGCTGTTTGGCACGACCGGACCGATCACGATATGGCTCAACGCGGCGTAATCGATGTTGGCGGTCGGATACATCGCCTTCTGATAACCGACGTGATAACCCGTCACCCAGACCGGATCGAATCCGGCGGCGAAAACGGTATCGTTGGCAAAAACCGGTGCCGCGAATACAGGCAGCAGCAAAAGCAGAATCGGGCGAAGTGACATGCGCGGTCTCTCTGAAATTTTTTATGCTGAAATCGCGCGTACGCTGCTTGCGCATGCGTCGACCGATTACTGTCTGATTGCCCCTGTGGCGACAGTATCGCAGTTTTTTTCGTCCAGTAAATCCTGATCTCACTCACGCTGCCGAATCTCGCGTGAGCAAGCCAGCGTCGAGGGCAAACCCGATGCGCCATCGACGATTCCGACGAAACTGCGCTCCTCGCGCAAGATGAAAATCGCGGTCTATGCCATCGCAAAACTCGCGCACGATTCCGCATCTGTTTTCAAACGCGCGCGGTATATCTCGGCGGCATCGATATCGGGTCTAGGTGCAAGCTGAATCGCCGTTTTACGTGCGCCGGTGTTGACGGGAGCGAAACGCGCCCCCAATATTTCGGGGGTCGCCCGAAGCGGCATTGCTCGATGTCGCACGCAAACGGTGTCGGGCCGTCCCGGATCGGGACAGTTGCGTATGACGCGGATGGGACAACGTGAAATGCACGAACGATTCGGCCTGTCGCACTGATCCGCTAACTTGCTAATACGCAACTCGCCGCATTGTGCTGAAACACGCATCACTCAATATTCGATGAGACTTGAAATCCATGCCTTCCGCACTGAGTTCGACCACCAGC
>JAYVLO010000076.1:0-50664 GCA_043759455.1 Pseudolysobacter sp. | reverse complement strand
TTTCAGGCTGGCCGGCTTGGCCGCAAACCAGCGCTCTTCCTTGGTGAACGGATCCACGCCCTTGCGCTTGGGTTTGGCCGCGACCGCATGCGCGGTGATTTTGAGCAGGCCGGGCAGCGTGAAATGACCGACGCCTTTCTTGTGCAGCGATCCGGTGATGGCATGCTCCAGCGAGGTCAAAACCGCACGAACGCCCTTGGCATCCACACCGCTATCAGTCGCCAGATGCGCGATCAGTGCGGTCTTGGACAACACGTCGGTAATCGGTTTACGAACGGGGGGTTTTGCGGCTATCTTCTTGGTCGTTGCCATGGCGTGATTTTCTTCCTGTGCTGAAAGTTGAGTTGGGAAAACGAGTGTAAAGGAAAACCCACGGCGCGACACGCACGCTGCCGGCGCATGTGCAACCCGGCGCCTCCATGCCAGCGATTCGATCAGTGCTCGCCAATGCGATTCTCTGCGCCGTCGTGGCCTTGCGATGACATTTTTGCTGCAGATGCAGAGAATGCGGTTTGAGGAGCCATGGAACACGAATTGCACTTAGGCCATGGACATTACTTTAGTCAGGCGTCGTCATGGCCCGTGCGGCGGAGAGGGACAGCCAAGTGACATAAAGATGTTCAGACAACCGGGTTCTCCAAGCATCAATAGACGGTGGTGGGTTGGACATTGAAGGGGGTTGTGTCGTTTTTTCTCGCCGCAGCCGCCGGCATGCGTGCCTCGATGTCAGCGACCAGGGCGGCGGCCGTCATGTCGAGGCCGAGGCTTTGGGCGCCGAGTTTCAGAATCGACCGGCGGGCAACGCGATGCTTGCCGCCGGCTTCACCCAAATCACACAGGTCGCGCCTGATCCGTCCGATGACGCGAACATTTTCCCTGGTACGATCCGACCGCGGTGCTGCCCGCCATGCGTAATACCCGCTGCGCTACAGCCCGAACACCCGGCACAGGCTGCGCAGGCGAAATATTCGCGCGTGCTTGCGCATGAATGCGTACTTCACCCGGACAGTTTGGCCACGTAGGTTGCGGCCTTTTTCAAGATATCGCGCGCCTGCGTGACGCGACGCAGCTCGGCCTTCAGTGATCTGCTTGACCGCCTCGATCTTGAACGCTTCCGGGGCACGCGTGCTGCTTATACACACCTCGTCGCATGCCAATTATGGCTGCAGGGTGTCTCGGAAAGGCGGGGCGATTCAACATAGCTAGAGCGTGTATCACATGATCCAGCGGCACATGGCCGAGCCCGGCATTGGCTGCCATTCGTTTCGCGAGACGGGCAGCACCTATTTTCTGGAGCATGGCGGCACGCTGCAGACGGCCGCACGCATTGCTGGCCATGCATCGACCAAGACCACGCAACTCTACGATCGGTGCAACAGTGGGGTTGAGCAGGGCGAGATCGAGCGGATTCGATTTCAGGAGAAGAACCGTTTAGGCGGCTATTTGAGAAAGCGAACCGGAGCACGTTGCCCACACTGCGTAATACTTTTGTGTGGCCTCGCGAGGACAGTTCGCGCGAGGCTGCTGCGGTTGGATCGCATTCAGGCGCGTGAATCAATCCGCATCAACGATGCAGTAGTTCGCTGACCTCGATGGAAAATTGAGACAGATTCAACTCCGGGTTTTCGGACTGAATTTCACGCTTGGCAATTTTGATGGCTTCCTCCTCATCTACCGCCATGACACGTTTGAAGGTCTGCTCCAGACCTTTCTTGTCGTGGGCAGGTTTGGGATAGAAGTCCACCATGAAAGTATGCATATGTTGTCTCTCGCACAGTCTTCTAGACGGCCACACGGATTATTGTTTCGACTCGTCATCGGGTCAACGTTGCCGCGCCAAAATTTTCTCACTCAGTTGATGGTGAAGGATTTGTATGAGCAAAAACGTTAGCAAAAGATGAGAGAGAAACCATGAAATTGGTCACGCGACCATCATTGCTGGCAATGTAATTTGCGCGTCGGGTCAGCGACGAATCGAGAGTATGGATGCGGCGCCGATGACCGATAGATCTGGCCATACGGCCATTTTTTTCCTCAATAACACGGGAGTTTTTATGAAAATGTTTTTGAATACTGGTCGTCGCGTATTGCCGCTGATGATCGCACTGAGCCTTGCTGCGGTGGGCATCGCCCATGCGTCCGGGGACACCATGGGTGACTCCAATGCACCCATGGTGGGCGGCGCCGCGATGTTGCCAACGCGCGACATTATTGATAACGCCGTCAACTCCAAAGATCACACCACGCTGGTTGCGGCAGTGAAGGCGGCGGGATTGGTCGACACCTTGAAAGGTGTGGGCCCATTCACCGTTTTCGCTCCGACCAATGCGGCATTCGCGGCCTTGCCCGCCGGTACAGTCGACACGTTGCTCAAGCCCGAGCAGAAATCGCATTTGTCGCAAATTCTGACCTATCACGTGGTTGCGGGGCGACTTGACACAAAAGCACTCGATGAAAAAATCAAGGCAGGTGGTGGCTCCGCCCAGCTGAAGACCGTGGAGGGCGAAAATCTTACCGTAAGCGGCTCAGGCAGCGCGCTTACCGTTACCGATGCGAAAGGTGGAACGGCAAAAATCACGATCGCGAATGTCTACCAGAAGAATGGTGTCATTCTGGTTGTAGATAAAGTGTTGTTGCCGGGAAATCCGGCGCCGATGTAAGCGCGAACTATCTTCACCGCAATAACAACGCCCCGGACATAATCCACTGGTTCGGGGCGTTTTTTCGGCTCAGTCGCGATCCGTATGAAAGTCTCTTGCGCAAAGCGCGCCCTCTGCGCCGGGAGCCAAACACGATCACTTACCCCGCGCCGGAGCGCTAAATCGCCGGGATGCGCTGCCCAAGAATGTCGATGTGGTATGTCGGCGTCTTTCCGGGGACGCCGTAGCGGGCAGCAGATTCCGCCACGCACCGCTACTCGGGAATGTCATTGATGCAGTGACTTGACGTCGGCTGCTTCACCGCGTTTTCGGTTACATCCGCCTGTCAGCCGGTTGCGACCGCGGCGAGAAAGCAAAGAACCCGGGACAGAATTGATCGCCTGGCCAGAGCGACCTCATTGCCATGTCGAATCGTCCGCAGCGCACGGCTGCGAACGAATCGGCCTCACATAACGGTCTCGCCATCTGCAGTTTTTTTCATGTGCGGTTTGAGTAGCGTTTGCCACGCCTTGTACTTCTGATCGTGCTCGGCCTGGCACGCATCCGCGCGATCCTCGGGGATACCGGACTCCTCCAGCAGGCCGCTGAATTTCTCCGGATCGCTGCCGTAGACAATACAGATGACACTGAAAAAACGCTGCTCATCGAGCGAGTGCTCATCATAGAAATCGGCGTCCTCGAACTCCTTGCGATTGGCGGCGTAGATGGAATAACTCTCGGCCGCCGCAAGTGCGCTTTCGGACTCGTCCAGGACATCCGTCGAGACGATCGCAGCGAGCGTATCCACCGCGTCTTCCTCTTTGCCGACCACCGGCAAACCGTACAAGTCGATCAGGGCGTGGCCCATCTCGTGATAAAAAACGAACTCGCCGACTTTCAGGATTTTTTCGTCGAGCACCTTGTCGGCAAGTTTCTCCTTGCGCGACGCGACCTTCTTGTCGCCGAGGTTCTCTTCGTACGCGGCGAACATCTGGCGATGCTCGGCCAGAAACTCATAGTTCATGACGATCTGCCCATCCTGATAGTACGGCGCGGCGCCGCTGTCGTCCTCCATGAAATGCAGTTTTACATCCCGCGGCAAGTAGAAAATCTTGTTGAAGGCCTCGACCAGCTGTTCGAAATTCTGCGAATCGCGCACGAGTTTTTCAATTCTCAGGGTTTCGTCTGTCGTCGCGGCCGAGTACTCGATCTTGAACTTTCCATTGGCTGCGGCGGCCGCAATGCACGTGAACGAACACGCCAGATAGCCCAGCAAAACAAGCGGCAAAACTTTCATTCGATGCCCTTTCACTCCGTTAAAAGCCAACCGCTCATGATGCTGGGCGATGATGCCGATTCGAATCAATGTTCGTGGTCGTGGTGGTGCTCGCGTTTGGCGTGGCCGGTGCTACTCGTGAAAGTGAAATCGGTCGAATGGCAATCATGGAATTCGGCGTGCCAGATGTCTTCGTGATCGACCAGCAGCACCCCGAACTGGCAATGCGGAACGTGCGCCACGGCGCTACCACCGTTATCGATCGCGGCAACCTGCACACCGTCGTCGGGATCCAGATCAGGCGCATCGTTTTGCACCAGGAAAACGACCGCCTGATGGCCGGTCTGGTTGTGAACGGTCAAGTCCTCGCCATCATTGGCGCGCGCGTTTCCTGCGGCCAGAATGCAGCCGATGACAAGAGTGGAAAAGATTGCAGCGATTTTCATGGTGTGTCTCCCCGGTAAGTTTTGTAAACCACAGTTGCTTGCGATTTGCCGACCCCGGCACGGCCACACCTTCGGCAGCCGCACGCGCGGGATCTATATGGCAATAGTGATAGCGACCCAGCCCCTGCCAAGTCAACGCATAACGCTATTGAAGCTACACCGGCATCCCGACTTTGGCAATGACAACAACGCCAGATACGCTCAGTTCCGTCGCGCGCAAAGGTGTTTCATTCCGGATCGGATTATCAGGGCGAGCAGCCAGCCACGCCGCCGATGGTCGTAATGCGTTTCAGGGACAGCGCCGACGACGCGGGGTTCGCCGAACCGAAGGCGAATTGTGCGGTGCCGCTATTGCAGCCCAGAACGACATGCGTGAGTTTGCCCATCGGCGCGCGGATCACCTGATTCTCGTCGAAGACCGCACCAAAATGCGTGCCGACCGGCTGGATCAGATCAACATCGTAGCTGCCGTCGTCCGCACGCGCGCCGATGCCAGTCAACCAGACCTGACTACCGATACTGTCGACACCGAAATACGTCGCCGAAAGATGTGATTCATCAAGCTGCTCGAACAGGAAACCGGTACCGTAATAACGCGGGTCATACCATGCGCCGGTAGGTTGCGCCGCAGCAGTGATCGCAGCGCCACACGCGAGTCCGTTGATGTGGGTCAGATGTCGAATCGGCACGCTCATCGAACCCCACTGCGGCGGACCATCCCAGCGCATGCTGCCTTGCTCGCAGCTGTCGAAACTGATGCCCAAACGTCCCCAATGCTGATTGCTTACACCGCCGTGGCCATCAGGAAATTGCAGCAGCATGTCGGGAAATTCGATGCCGTTGTCGATCACCTCGCCGACCCCGGTGAGCCATGCCTGCGCGCCGGACACACCGGTCGGCGGAAAGGTAAACATCACCATGTAGGCCAGGCCGCCATCAAGCACTTCCAGTGCTACGCCTTCACCGCTGCGCGCGGGGTCGTACCATTGCCCGCTGTAACGCGCATCGAGGTTGGGCGCCGCACTCACCGGACGTGGACGAACCCGGCTGTCGAAACTCGGCGGCACGATACTCGCGTCATATCGGCACGCACCGCTCGCCCCGGCGGCGCTGGCGCTAGTACAACCGGTTTGCAGATCGTTGACGCTGGGCTGCGCACCGCCGGCAATCCAGCTGCGCAGCGCTTCCCAGCCCGATACGCCTTCGGCCAGGCTGAAACCGCAATGCGTCGGCGTGGTTTCATTGACAATCGCGCTGGTCAATTGTGTACTTGGCAGCGTTTGTCGCAAAGTATACTGATTGGCCGGTATCACCAGCTGATCCTGACTGGTCTGCACCGAGATCACCTTTGCGCTGCCGATGTTGCCGCGAAAATCCGACGCCCAGCGGAAATACAGCGCGGCCAGCGGGTCGGCCTGGATGCGCAGGATGTCCGAATTCAGCGTGGCATCGTTGTAGTCCACGCCGGCCGTGGTGAACGGATTGCTTGTGTTCAACTTGTCCGGCGCACGCACCAGATCGCTCAGCGCATAAATCGCATATCCCGCATTGGTGACGAAGAATTTTTCGCTGCTGATATGCGCGAACTCCATCAACTGCGCGAGCCGACGTTTCATCGCACCGTTGCGCAACTCTTCCGGCAGATTGACGCCGGTGCAGCGATTCAGCGGAATCAAGGTCGGAACCAGCAACGCCTGATCCTGCAAGTCCGACAGGTTATCCGGAATATCGTCCGGATTGTAGGCCCACGGATACGGCTGGTTGCCGGTCGGCAAATCGCCAGCGCCACGGCAGATCACGTCGTAGGCCAGGCGCAGGTCGATTGCGGTATCCCACACGCGCGAACCCGCCGCAGGCGGACACGCCGAATACACGCCAGGCACCGGCGCGAAGCGCAGATCCTCGGCAAGTTTCAGCGCAATCAATCCGCCGAGCGAACCGCCGTACGGAATGATCGCGCCCGGTATACCGACCTGCTGTTTGAACGCGGCGAGCAAGTCGGCATTGTCGTCCGGCGCGCTGAACAACGCCCACGAGCGCTGCCGAAAACTCGACGCCGCAATCGCATAACCTTCGCTGAGCTGGAGATCCCTGAGCGGCCCGAGATCCGGATTCGGCGCGGGCGGATCGAAACTCAATCCGTGCTGGAACAGGATCAGCGAATCGCCGGATTTCCAGCCATCGGGCACGGCCATCTGGTAATACGCACCGGATGCGGTGGTTCCACTGAAAATGCGCTCGGCGTGCGCGGCACACGCAAACGACAAAACCACGCACGACAGAATGACCCGGGCGATTGAATGCATGGCGAACTCCGAGCGAAAATCAATACGCGAAAATACGCGCGAAACACTTAAGCGCACGTAAATCGCACAAAAAAAACCCCCGGTTTGCCGGGCTCGATAGATGATCGAAAAATTCGAATCAGTGCGCGGTCAGATTCACCCAGGGCAGCGTGGCGTCGATCGTCACCAGCAAATGGATCCGGCGATCCTGCTGACCATGACCGCTCGCCAGCACCGCGCTGCCAACGCTGCCGACACTCAGATAACCGTCGGCAACATGACGCGATGCCGACTGCCAATCCAGCGCAAGTTGCTGCGGATCCGCTGCAAAAATCTGCCGTGCCGAGCGCTCGCGCAAACGGTGCGCATCCGTCATCAGGGTGCGCGCGGCGATAGCTTTGCCGCATCGCGCGAGCGCGATCGTAAACAAGGTCATGCCGGATGCGGCCACACCGGAAACCACCGCCACCGGCACAATTCCAAGCCGCTGCCACTGTGTTGTATTGGGCGTGAGATGGACGCTGGTGAATCCGACCCCGCCGCTGTTTTCAGCCACCGGAAACAATGCCGGGGGTATCCCCTCGAACCCGTCCTTACGCTCCAGACGGAACGCGTCCTTCGCCACGGTCGCCTGACGTTGCAATTCGGCTTGCCGCGCCAGCTCGGCCTTCTGCGCTTCCAGTCGGGCGCGAAACCTGGCTTTCGCCGCCTCGGCCTGAGACAGCAATCCGGCCGAGCGCTGGTCACGATTCCGTCGTGCTGCGGACAAATCCCCCGACAGATCCAGCATCGAGGTTCGCACCTCAACCTGCGCACGCTCCAGTTCGCCCTCGGCACGACGCTGTTCGAGCAACCGCCGATACACGAACTCACGCACCCCGCATCCGCCGAAATGCGGCTCCGGTGTGCGATCAATATCCCGCTCCGCCAGACTGCGATGATCGACCCGCGCGCCATGACCGTGCTGCTCCAGATGCGCATTGGTGCGCTCGGCCCAGCACGCGCAAGGCAACGAGTTGTTGCTTGCGTTCGGCCACCCGTTCGGATTGCGTCGCAGCGTTACTGCCCTGCTCTTTCTGGCAGCCGCGTTCCGGCACCTTGGCGTTACACCGCCGGAAATACTGCTCCGGATCGCGCTCGATGCCGTCGCGCTCGCGATCGGAGTTCATCACATGCGCATGCGGTTGCTCGCCACCGTCCAGCGCGGCGATTGGGTTATGGATCGCAAAGGTGTAGGCGTGGCGCTCGCCGAGTTCTTGGGCAACGAACGAGCGCACCAGATCGGCGCGCTGCTCCGGCGTGAGTTCGCGAGGCAGGGCCAGCTCGAATTCGCGATAGGCGTGGCCGTTGGCGCGTTCACGCGCATCGGCGGCGTGGCAGAAGAAGGTCGGCGCGTTCGCCGCCCACGTCGGCACGTTGCCGCTCTCGGCGAGTTCCAGCACCTCGCCACTGCGCAGGTTGGCGTACTTGCTTCACGGGCGAGGTAAACGCCCAGGCACGGAATTCATTCTGTCGCCGCGATTCGCGATAGGCTGATTGATACCTCAGCGTGGGGCATATTCCGCATCGGTAAGCGCGTCACGCACGCAAACGGCAGCGTCACGCATGGCGTAGGCCTCGTCTTCGTCTTGAGCGTTGCTGCGGAACTCGGAGAAGCCCACACGCTTGAGAAACTGCGCCAAGTGCCACGCCTGCGCATCGGTCAGTTCCACAGCGAGGGTTGCGGGTTTCTCATCGCTCATGGCGTCGTCTCACTCGTCGAAAAGATTGGCATGCGTGCCAGTGCGTACGAGCTACAATTCGTCGCCCGACACCCGGTAAATCAACCGCCAGTCCGGTGCAATGTGCGCACCCCGGTAGCCCGCCCATTCGCCTTTCAGTGGATGATCCTTGTAGCGGGCAGGCAAGCGTTTTTCTTCCAGCAACACCCTGCGCAGTTAGCGTCGCTTGGCGGTGTCATCGTCGCGCTTTGCGGCCCGTTTTACGTCGCGGCGAAACGCCGAACCGTGGACGGGATGCAGCACGTCAGATACCCAAATCCTTGAACAACGCTTGCGCGCGATCAAAGCGTTTGCCTTGGCCGGCGGCGAGCTCGGTCATGGCCTTGCGCGTGGTGGCGTTCGGGGTTTTGAGATCGATCGGGAATGCCTTATACGCCCCATGCACCTCGAAGGACACCAGTCCCAGATCGAGCAGCTGGCGCGCGGCCGTATCCAGCCGAGCAAACCGTCGTGGTGCCCCGTCCTTGCCGGCCAGCACGCGTTCCGCTTGCCCAACGCGCACCGACACCGCCCAGCCGCCCTTCCCGCCCACGATCGATACCGTCCGCACCGACTTGGCGTCGATCAGTTCGCGCAAGGTGGCCAATTTCACAACGGCAGCCGGCATAGCGATCACCAAAACAATGGAACAACAGCACCAGTTTAATATAAAAGCGGCAATTTCCCAGGTGCTGGAATTGGTTGCGGGGGTCGAATCCGTGCCGTTGCTTCCATCATCGGCAATGCTGGCGGTATTCGATGTTCAGCGCAGGCGTCGCAGTATTGTTGATCGTCGCAAGATCGGCCTGATACTTCAGATAACGATTGCCGTTGAACTGATTCAGCGATGCACCATTGGTACTGAAGAACGTCGCTGCCGTGCCATACATGATCGTCGCGCCGCTCAGCGGTGCGCCGCCGACACTGGCGGTTACGCTGCCTTGCAGCGTGCCGTTGCTAACTTGGGTACACGACGGAAATTGAAATGATCCGACTCGCGTCTGCCACGTTTACTGGTAGTGATGTAATACTCGCTGGTGTACCACAACGTGCAGCCGTTCGGATCCAGCGACATCGCGCTGTAATCGCCCCAGCGCGTGCTGGCGCAGATTGCCGAAACTGCCTTGACTCATGAACGTATCGAAGGTCCACGCCGTGACCCGCACGTTATCGGATTTGCGATAGTTGCCGATCGACGTGTTGACCGACTGAATGAAGTACGTCGGGCCAACGTCACCGACGGTGTCCGGTGGGCATTCCGCGCCCCGGCGGGCGACACCCAGGCCGAGGAAATTGGATATCGTGGCCGGCAGCGGTGCACTCGGGCCGGGCCGCGTCGGCGTGCTCAAAATCGGATTGCCGCCTGGAAGCACCACCATCGGGATCGTTGAGGTCAGGGCGCTCACGGCGTACCAGCGGAATGCTCGGCAGTTTGCGCAGATCGATGATCGGCCTATCGGCGCGCTTCATCGCAATCTTGGTAGGTTTCCCCGGCCGAAACCAGACTGGTCTGGACGACGTTGGCAGCACGGATCGAATCTTCTGCGGTCGCACTTCAACGGCCACGGAGTCCCGCACAAGAAGTAATGCAAATAACGTGTATTTCATTTTGTATCCCGCTAAAAATCATCCCCCCGACGTGGCCACAAATGGCACGAGCGACCGCACAAACGAAACGAATCGATTATTCCCCTACAACATAGTCCGCAACGATATGCAGATGCGCCAACTTCAGACAATTTAATATCCGCCTCAAGGATGACAAACACTTCCGCGCCTTGACCGTGTCAAGTATTTTTGTAAAATCTCGACGCGCCTCCCGATCGACAGCACCAGTCGCGCGGTTTTAGCCAGCGCTCGTTTCCATCGCGAGGTGAAGCATTGCCGATTTGAAATCCCTGCCAATGGAATTTGCGCGCGCGGAAACGCGCTTTTGGCCGAGTCACTGCCAGCCTTGTTGCATGGATATTTACCGCCTATAGTCCGGTTATTGCTCAGGCGGAACGCACGGTGAAAAACACGGACGCGACGCCCGACAATCCCCCGCCCGGCGCACCTGCGGAAGTGTTTGCCTACGTCTACGACGAACTGCGGCGACTCGCCCGCCGGCAACGCCGCGCGGCAGGTGAAGAGCCCACACTGGATACGACCGCGCTGGTGCACGAGGCGTATCTCAAGCTGCATCAAACCGTGCATCTGGCCGGACTCGAGCGTTCGCATTTTTTTGCGCTGGCGGCGCGCGCGATGCGCCAGATTCTGGTGGATCAGGCGCGGCGACGCAGCGTTCGCCGGCGCAGCGGCCAGATCGCGCTGACCACCGGGGTCGGCGAACTGATCGCGCACGATGACGAAAACCTGGTCGATGTGGTCGCACTCGATGCGGCGCTGAACCGACTTGTCGAACTCGATCCGCGCGGCGCCCAGGTGGTGGAGTGGCGCGTGTTTGCCGGCCTCGACATGATCGAAATTGCGCAACTGCTGCAACTCACCGAACGCACCGTCGCGCGCGACTGGCGGCGCGCTTGTGCATTTCTGGTGCAACAACTGGGTTTGCTTTCGCAAGACAAATCGGTCGATTTGTGAATACGCAACGCTGGCAGCGCGTCAGTGCGATCTTCGATCAGGTCGCGGAGGCCGCGCCAGCCGCGCGCGAGGATTTGCTCGAACAATTGTGCGGCGGCGATGTCGAGCTGAAATACGACGTTGACGCATTGTTGCTTGCCGATCAGGGTCAAGCGGCTTTCGAGCACGCGGTCGACGCCGCGCAGCTTGCGTTGGCGACGGCGTGGTCGCAGCCGCACGCCGCACTGGCAACGATTGCGGCGAACACGCGCATCGGCCCGTGGTCGGTGGTGCGTGAACTCGGTCGCGGCGGCATGGGTATCGTATTGCTGGTCGAGCGCGTGGATGGCCAGTTCGAGCAGCGCGCCGCACTAAAACTGATCAAGCGCGGCATGGACAGCGAAGCATTGCTCGCACGATTTTTGCGCGAACGGCAGATTCTCGCGCGGCTCGAACATCCGCACATTGCACGTTTGCTCGATGGCGGCATCACCGACGAAGGGCGACCGTATTTTGCGATGGAGTACATCGCCGGCAAGCCTCTGCTGCGGCATTGCGCCGCGCAAAAACTCGGGCTCGAACAACGTATAAAACTGTTCGTGGATATTTGCGCCGCAGCGCAATTTGCGCATCGCGCCTTGATTGTGCATCTCGATCTGAAATCCTCCAACGTGCTGGTCACCGACGATGGTGTGGTGAAGCTGCTGGATTTCGGTATCGCCAAATTGCTCGTCGACGATATTGATGCAACCCAGACCGGCGATGCCGCGGGCCGACCGTTGACGCCAGCGTATGCGGCACCGGAACAACTGTGCGGCGAACCGGTCAGCACCGCCACCGATGTATACGCGCTCGGTGCGATTTTGTACGAACTCCTGACCGGGCAACGGCCCTACGATTTCGGTGCGGCGACCACACTCGAAGAAATCCGCAAGCACGTTGACTGCGCGCCGCCGCAGGCACCGAGCAACCGTGCCGCCGCCGATGCACCCGTACCTTCGCGTCGGCTGCGCGGCGATCTCGACACCATCATTCTGACCGCACTCAAGCGCGAGCCAGACCGGCGTTACGCCACCGCCGATGCGCTGGCGCAGGATCTGCATCGCTACCTGCTCGGCGAACCGATCCGCGCGCACCGCGATGGCGCGTGGTATCGAACAACCAAATTTGTGCTGCGCCATCGGCTCGGCGTGGTCATGGCCGGTGTGGCGATATTCGGCTTGATCGCGACGACCGCGTTGGCGTTGTGGGAGGCGCGACTGGCACGCGCACAGGCGCAGCGTGCCGAAACCGTAACCGATTTTCTGATCGATATTTTTCGCGTGGCCGATCCGAAGGGCGCGCCGGGCGGAGTCAAACTCAGCGCGGTCGACGTGCTGGATGCCGGCGCGCAACGACTCGATACGCAGCTCGCCAGCCAGCCGCAACTTGCCGCACGTTTTGGCGAAGTGATGGGTGCGATCTACATCGAGCTGGGCCAATACGATCATGCCATCGGCCTGCTGCAACACGCGCTGGACAAGCTCCCCGACGCCGGCGCGGATTCATCCGCAGCAAATCTGATTGCACAACTCGCGCGTGCCGAATACGAGAAAGGCGACTATGCCGCCGCCGAGAAAAATGCCGCGGCGGCACTTGCGCAGCATGGCGCCAGCGACGGCGCCGACAGTACGAGCGTGGCGCACGATCTGGCGTTGCAAGGCGAGATCGCGCGGCGTCAGGGCGACTTCAAAAAAGCCGAGCCGCTATTGCAGCAAGCGTTGGGCATGTCGCGCGCCAACCTGAAATCGCCGAACGCGCAAATCGCGGCGCAACTGAATCAACTCGCGGTACTTTACAGCGATATGCGCCGTCTCGATGCCGGCACGACCTTGACCGAAGAAGCACTGTCGATGTTCATCGCGTTGTACGGCGAAAATCATCTCGATGTCGCCGAGAATCTGATTAATCTTGGTTCGTTTCGCATGCAGGGCGGGCATGTCGCCGAAGCGTTGCCGCCACTGCAACAGGCGATTACGATCTATCGCCGATTGTTGCCGGCCGATCATCCGTTGCTTGCCACCGCGCTGGTCAATCACGCGCGCGCATTCGATCGCCTTGGCCGCTTTGATAAAGCCGAACCGCTATACCTGCAAGCACTCGCAATGCAACGCCGCGTGCTCGGCGAACAGCATCCCGATGTCGCGGCCACCTTGAACAATCTCGCGGTGTTGTACATGCATCGGGATGATTTTGCCAGCGGTGCGGATTACAGCCGGCAGGCGCTGGCAATCTGGATGGCGCAAGGCAAACCCGAGCATCCATTCGCGCTCGGCTCGAAAGCCAATCTTTCGGTGGCGTTGCGCGAGTCCGGCGATCTGGTCGAGTCGGAACGTTTGATTCGCGAGGTATTGAGCGAACGCCGCAAGCAACTCGGTGAAAACCATTTTCTGGTGTCCTACACGATGGATCAACTCGGCATCGTACTGCGTTTGTCCGGTCGATCCGCCGAGGCAATCATCCAGCACCAACTGGCGCAAAACATGCGTGCCGATTCGAGTGGCTTGCCGCCGCAAGAAGTGGCTGCGGCCCATCAGCATTTTGCGCTGAGCGAATTGGCTGTGGCTGATCTCGGCGCCGCCAATGAGCAAATTCAGCGGGCGCTAGATATCCTCGACAAGTTGCAGCCGATCAACAATGAAAGGCTTGCCGATGCAATGCTGGCGAAGGCGCGAATCGCCCTGGCGCAACGCGATATTGGCGACGGTTGCACGGCAGCGAATCACGCCATCGAACTGCGCCCCGCCGACGATCCTGCCCACGGCTGGCGCCATGCCGAAGCGCTTGCGGTCCATGCCGAATGCCTCGCAGCGCATCACGATTTTGCGACCGCACGCAGCGAAATGAAAACCGCGCTGATCCAGTTGCAACGCACACGCGGCAACGATCACTGGATGACGCTGCAAGTCCGTAATGCGCTGCAACGTCTGCCTGAGCATTGAATCGGCGCAAAGATCATCGGCACGGAAGCAGTAATTTTCCGTCACGCTGGAGCGATTACTGAAACCCGTTTTTGAATATGCGATCAGCCGGACAATTGAATGCGCCCACGCCAAAACACGGATCGCTGACCGGCACGCCGGCCATCGGAAACTCGACACCATCCGGCGTACCATCGCCGTTGGAGTCTGCCAAAAACGGATTGGTGCCGATGACATACTCGAAGCCATCGACCAGACCATCCCCATCCGAATCCAGTGAGGAATACGCATAACCCAACAGCTTGCTGCTGCCACTCGGATACGCCGTGGTGTAACCGTTCGCCTCAAAGGTCGCTCGCTCGCTTTTAAGAAATGTCGCGCAGTCATCGATGCTGACATTGCACTCGCGATAGAACTTCTGCGCGGCGGGCGGAATGCACTGCGGTTCCGGGCTGCACTGCTAATAGATGTAGCCTTGAATGGTGCGCAAGTTGTAGCCATCGGCATGCGCTTGCTCGATGTCGGCGGTCGTGGTCATCAAGGTGAAGTCACGATGCAGCATGTTGTAACCGGGCGCGTCCTTGAGGCAGCCCAGCGGCCAGTAACGCGAGCGATCGACCAGGTACAACGGCAGCAACGGCGGATAATTTGGCCACGGTGTGTATTCGGTCGTGAGCACATACGCCGCCGCCTTGGGTGCAGGCAACGCACTGGTTCCCGGCTCATTCGGCGGAAAGCTCGGATAACCCGGTATCGCCGCCCCTTGCGGTGCATAACTGGCGGCGGAATAGATATTCAATGCCACCGCGACTTGCGGCGACGCCGTATCGGCATAGTCGGTGGCACCTATGCTGTACAGGCGAAACAGTGGTGTAACGCGATTCTTCACCACGCGACCGGCCACTTTGCCGAACATCCTGCGCGCCGCCGCGGCCGCATCCGGTCGGCCATAGCCGAAACTGGCAGTCCACGCCTGATTGGTCTGCGCCTGCACCGTCGTCTCTGCCAGCACGGAACGAATGCCGGGAACGTCGCCGAAGAGAGGCACCGGCTTGCCCGGCAGCACGAGAGGATTGATCGAACGCAGCAGACCGACCACGCCGGAGATTTATGGGGCCAACATCGAGGGGCCGGTGCAAGATCCTTGACCACCGCCAAACCCGGGGCCGGGAAAGCCATCGCCGCAATGCAGCGCAGGATTCCAGTTCATGCCGGGGTACGTCGTGGAAAGCACTGACTTGGAGGCAGCCATCAACTCCTGCCTTGGCCCACCGGCTACCGTCGTATAGTTGGAGCCGCATTCCGGGGTGGCTAGATAAACACCATCGTCAGTGGTGAATGAAGATAAAGGGCAACTGGTGGTGGTATTGGGCGATTCATCCCACAGCGCGATATTGCCGTCAAAGCCACTCGCTGAAATCACGCGGGAATCGCTGGCGGGGAAGTTCAAGAAGCGGCGGTCGTTGCCGGATGAAGCCACCAAGGCAACACCACGATATGTTGCTTCCTTGAGGGTTAAACAGTAGGGATCGGTCGGAGAGTTAGTGCAGTAATCGCCTGTTGTCGATAGAGGATTGCCAAAACTCATATTGATGACTTGAGCCCCGGTGTGGGCCAAATTGGTGATCGCCACAGGTATAGCATTGCCGTTTATGAGCGATAGGATAAGGCGCGGCTTCATCAACATTGCCATCCTGCGGGATCGCCGGGTGCGAGGTGGCTGTGGGATAGTAGCGATCCACCCCTATCCCGCTCACATTCACCGAAGCCGCGGGAACAAAGTTGCCCCCGAGATACTGGCCGATCGTTGAGAATTGTTGCAATGCCGGATGGTTCATATACAGCCCGGAATCGACATCTCCGACCAAGGCATAACCGCCGGCCAGCTGCCATGCGGCCTCGACATTGAGGTCATCTCGACCGTACTGGGTTCCGCTGGTCAGCGGCGCGACCGTCGTATTCGGTTCGATCGTAAAACCGGACAATTGCACCGATGAAAACGTGGAATGCGTCGCTTGGAAAGCAGCCACCACATTCGGGTCGGCACGCAGTGCCGAGAGGGCATTAGCGATGTTCGCGGTCGGCAAATACACCACAATCACGTAGCGTTCCAGCTGCGCCCGCGTGGAATCGGGATTGGCCTGCAACCAGGCCAGGAAATCACCGGAGGCGCGCGGCTGCATCAGGTAATAGGTCTGCTGCGGACTCTCGACCGTCAAGCCTTGTAGCGGCGGGCTGCCCGCCTTCTTCACTCCGGTATTGAAATAATTCACCACTTGGTCGGGCGTCGGCGCGCCCGGAGCGTTCGATAAAAGAACTTCAATGGACTGAATTTGATCCACAGCATGGCTGGTGATCGGTAAACATCCCAAAGCAACCACCAAGAATAACGCGAGCCGCCGATAATGTAGTGTTGTGTTCGCAATATGACACACAAAAACGCAGGCCAGCCTCACCGCTGGCCGCAAGAAGTTCCGCAGCATGAACCGTTCCCCTGTTTGTATTTACGCAACTATGAATTAGATGTATTGCGACAAAGCTGCCGACGACGCAGAACTGTCGTGGTGATCAAAAGAATGGTCGCGAATAGTATGAGTTGACTGATAAACCCGATGGCGGGCAGCGGTGCAGGAGCTACTACATCAAAAGGCAGAATACCCAATGTTTCCACGATTGTCCGGGAAGGTAATATGGCATCGTAGGTTCGATCCACTTGCACCGAGTAAGAGCCTGCTGGATACACTCCCACCGGAAAATTCCGAATCAAAATCGGGACATTGCAAAACTCTGGATAAGAAACATGAATAGAATGCAGCAAAATGCGAATGGCATTGCCTGTTTGCGTAATTTGCGGGTATCCAGGCACTTCTCCAAGAGCATCACACTGCCCCGCCCGGATATTTACCGATATCGTCTGACCTTCCATTGGATTGGCTGGGGAGAGCGTCGGCGGATCAACGAAGGCGCTTGCCAGTTGACTGAGCGATACGAATGTTAGAACGATGAATGAGCGCATGAATTTTCGCTGCATCGCGATTTCCTTTCGATACGAGTGCCGAGGACTATACATCGGCCTCATTGCAATCACGCTGCCGCCGCCGCAAAACCGGCGTAACGATAATCACGGCGCGCTGGCATGCTCCCTGGCGATACGCGCATCGAGTTTTTCGCTGCCGCTTGCGGCATAACGGCGGCATGCTTCGGCATCGATCAACGGCCCGCTGGTATGCGCTCCAAGCCGTGTCCACATCGCGCTCGCATCCGGATGCGGCGTGAGCAGAATATCGCATGGCAGCGCGGCGATCGTCGCCAAGCCGGCGCGGAATGCCGCGAGAAAACCCGGATGCGGTACCTCGTCGGTATAGCGATACACATCGTCGGACAATGGCGTGACGCTGTCGACATACGCCATCTGCAAACAACGCTTCCCTTCGCAGGATGTCCATGTCCAGCTGGTACTTCCCGGCGTGTGGCCGGGCGTGGCATTTGCGGTCAACGCCAGGCCATCCAGCTTTAATATTTCGCCATCGACGACACGCCGCACCTCGCTCACCGGTGGAAATTTTTTGCTCTCCAAGAACTGTGGATCGGAGCGATCGCCCTGGCCGCGTTCGATCGCAGCGGCATCCGCGCCGCGCGCCACCACCACCGCACCGGAATCCAGCTGCAGTTGCGCCAGCCCGCCGGCATGATCGTGATGCGCGTGCGAGTTGAGGATGTAGCGCACATCGACCATACGAAAGCCGAGTTTGCGGATATTCGCCTCGATCAACGGCGGCGCTTTTTCGGTGTCGCCATCGATCAGGATATGGCCGTGTGCAGAGGTGATCAGCAACGCACTCAGGCCGCACGTACCGACATACCAGGTGTTGCCGTAAATATGCAGCGGCGGCGCGGGCTGATTCCAGTCGGCGTCCGGTTGACAGGTGGGTTTATGCGCCGTGGACACGGGCTTGGCGGCTTGCACGGTATGACCGACCAGGGCAAACAAGGTAAACGTATACAAATGTAATCGCATGTTTTTCACTCGCAGGAAAACGGGCGTAGCCGCGGAATTGGCGCGCAGGCTAGCACCCAACTCCGCCGCGTTGGCAACGGTCGAAGTCAAAATTGCCATTCGTCATATTTTCGCCTGCGACCATACACATATTTGCCTCATCTGCCCGCACCGCGACAGCAAGACACGCCGATGTTCGGATGTCTGCAATACCCACCCTGCAACGTATATCCCAGAACGAGCGGCCGCCACCGGCCGCGTATCCGGGAGCACGACATGCAAATCAGCCAGAGCAAAACCGACAGAACTTCCAGCGCAGCACGTCACCATGGATGGCTCGCGTTTTTCGTGCTGACCGGATGTCTGATCAGCTTCGCAGCATGCGCGCAGAACTACGATGGCAAACCCGATCCGAGCTTCGGCATTCCCGGACTCGGCTGGAGCAACTACGCCTACACCGGCGCAAGTTTCGCAACCGCGATAGCGCGCCAGAGCGACGGCAAAATTCTTGCGGCAGGCACCACGACGCTTGCGTCGGGCCATACCCTGGTCATCGTGATGCGGCTGAACACGAGTGGTTTTCTCGATACGAGTTTTGGCGCAGGCACCGGCTCGGTACCCGGCATCGGCACGTACTTTTTCAGCTCGGTCGATTTTACCGCGCCGACAGATGAATCGGCGAGCGCAATTGCGGTGCAATCCGATGGCAAGATCGTGGTGGCCGGAACATTCACCGCCAGCGCGGGCGGCGGCACAGGCGACCTGCTGTTTCGACTGCTTTCGAACGGCGCGGTCGATGCAAGTTTCGGCAATGATGGTGGCGCGCAGTTCCTCGATTGCGACAGCCAGTCCTCGCTCGCAGCCATCGCGCTATTGCCGGATGACCGCATCCTCACCGCCGGCACCGGCCAGAAATATCTCAGCGGCACCAGTGCGGATTTTTGTGTCGTCCTGCACGATGCGAATGGCCATCCGCTGATTCAGAAATTTGTCGATTTTTCCGATGGCACGGCCGGAGTCAAAGACAACGCCAGTGCCATTGCAGTGGCTGGCAATCGGGTGATCGTGGCCGGGTCGGCGCAAGGCCGGCCGCAACATCTCGGTGGCAGCATCGACACCAATTTCGCCGTGGCGGCGCTCACCTTGCCCAACCTCGATCTGGATCCCAGTTTCGGGCCGAACCCGAGCACTCAGCCGGGCCTGTCTATCGTTCCTTTCGACGGCCAATTCCCGGGCGGCGAAAGTGCCGATGTGTGTCGTGCGGTCGCGATCGGCGCCGAGGACATCGTGCTCGGCGGTGAAGCGTATGTCACCACCGCATCGGGCACGGTGAGCTATTGGGCGGTCGCAAAACTCTTTCCAACCGGCATCAGCGACGTGAGATTTGGCGGCATGCCGGTGCCCGGAGAAAAGATCGGCATCTATCAATCGATCGGCGCCTACAACGGCATCAGCAGCCTGGTACTGCAGCAAAACAGTATCGCCAATAATTCGGAAGATCATGTCCGCGAAAACATCATTTTCGGCGGTAACGCCTACAGCTTTTTTCAGGGCAGCGCACCGGCCGATTTCGGTATCCACCGCATGCTGTTCAATGGTGATTCCGACAGCACGTTCGGCAGCGCCGGCAATGTGATTTTCAGTCCGGGCTCCGAGCCCGGCAACGGCTCGCCACAATACGTCACCGCCCTATTGCTGGATGGGAATCGACCGCTGGTGGTGGGCGTGAACTACACCGCGAGCAACGTCGATTTTCTATTCCTGCGCTTGCAGAACGACAAACTTTTTGGCGACGGCTTCTGAGCTGAAAAACTCTAACCGCTCATTTTGGCGCACGCCGTTTGTGCCAACCATCCCGGGAGCCAATGCACCGAACCTCAGCGATAAGCTGAAAGCATCGGCGCAACAGCTGGCCCGCCACTTTTGATCGCGCTATCCAGGCCGATCAATCCATTCCGGCGGGATGGATTCACGCAAATTGATGCTTCATTTGTGGCAACGACGTGAGCCACATTTCGCGCGATGATCCGGGATCTGCATACCGCTGCGTTCAAATCGCAAACGCCGCGACGCAGGGACTATCGCTCACTTGCGGTATATCAAAACCGTCATGAAAAATCGCGTCATGGGCTGTCACTGTGAACGTCACTTGCGGAGCGGAATAGTTGAGGTGGCCGTCCACCGTGGGCATATTGGAGTCGAACCCGCTGAAGGTTCCCATGATGCCGGCATTCATCAATATGTGCGGCGTGCCTGGCGCCGGACTGACGCTGAAATCGATGCGTGCCACACCGCTCAGAAACGCCTGACCACTGGCGGGTGGACTCGTCACCAATAGCCGACTGGAATTGCCTACGCCATCCGCATGAAACCAGGTCAGCGCACCGCGCTCCATGAAAAGATTGCCGAACACACGCAATACGCCGGTCGGATTTTCGCCGGTTCCGGGAGCAACGGTGCCGAAAGGGTTGGGAATGGCACTGCCAAGCTCGTCGATAATCGCCTCCGCGATAGTTTGCGTTTCGCCAATCGCCGGGGCAAACGCGAGCCTGCCCGTGCCTTGCAGAAATAAACCGGCGTCTGCCGCCGAACCCACACCGGTACCGGTTCCTCCAGACGCGCCGAGGGTAACCGCGTCGCCGGAAACGGATGTATTGCCCTGGATCGTCAGAACGCCGCTATTCACCACGAAAATTGCGCCGCCAAATCCGGCCCCGCCACCGCTGTTGATGTAGCCGCCATTGCCACTTGCGCCGCAGCCACCGAAACCGTAAGCGCCGCCGCTACCACCGTTTCCGCCGCCTGCAGAAACGAGCTCATAGTTGTTTCCGCCAACGACGGCACCACCGACGATAGGCGCGTTGACCGACGGATTCGCCCCGCTGCCCCGACCACCAAAACCGCCAATACCACTTTGTATACTTGTACCATTGCCGCGCGCATAACCGCCGCCGCTGCCACCAGAAGTATCGCCACCACCGCCGCCACTGGTTACGTTGACCATGCCATTGCCGCCCAGCGCCTGATTGCTTGCGAAAGTCACGCTGACGAGCGTCACATTGGTCGCGCCGTTGACGAATAACGCACCACCCGCGTCCATGCGCCACCCGCGCCGGCGCCACCTTGTGCCTTGCCATTTTTCAATGTCACCGCCAGCGCACTGCCTCTGCCTAACGGACTATTCGGAAATTGCGATTGCAAGGAAGTCGCCGTGGTCGCATCCACACCAACGAAAAAGATGCGATTAGCCGATACGCCATCAATCGTGATCGTGGCACCGCTGCCATCGATCACGACATTGTTCAGGATCAGCGGCGCTGTCAGCGTGATCGTACCGCTCAGGCCCGGCTGAAACGTGATGCCGTTGACCCGATCCGGTCGTGGCATCAAGCGCATTCAACGCATCGCGCAACGAGCCGGAAACGCTACTGCCGCTGCCACTGCTGCTGTCGGCAAGCGTGCTGACCGTGAACGTCAGCGCGCACGCCTCGCGGGCCAAGTCGGGCAACGCCAAAACACATAAACACACGAGCCAATGACCAAAGTTGCCAGGGGGAAATCACGATGTCGCGACATAAGTGTTCTCCTTCACGTTGTGAACGGGAAATCGAGTTCGCGTGGTGCGCAGCGCAACGCCGACGCCCACGCCCACGCCCACGCCCACGCCCACGCCAAACGCTTTACGCCGATCCACGGGGCTTGCAAGCAGCGAGCATGATCGCGCGCCCATTCATGTTTGCGTTGCAGCGGGGAGATTCCAGACACGGTACGGATGAGATCACTCGAACTCTGCGCCATGCGATATGAGCGCGGCGAATCGCACGGATGTCTGCAATCGCTACCTCGCAACGTATATCCCAACATGAGCCGCCCTTGCGGCTGTGTCGTCGGGAGCGTGAGATGATTGCAAGTATGCTTTTACCGCGGCGTCGGCAGCTGCGCCGGTGGGTCATCGCGCTGATCGTAACGATCTTCGCAAAATCGGTGTATGCCTTTCCCGGCGACGGCGATCTCGATCCGAGTTTCGGCGACAGCTACGTGGGCTACACCATTGTCGATTTCGGCACTGGCGCCGACGGCCGTCAGGACGGGGCGCATCGCCTGCTGCGTCAGCCGGATGGAAAGTTCGTTGCGGTTGGCAGCATCGATTCTGCGTATGGACACGGCCATCAAGCCATCGGCCTCACGCGCATACTCAACAACGGTAATGTCGATACCTCGTTCGGCGGCGCAGGAACGGGCAAATTCATCTTGAACCCGGCGGCGGGGGAAGACCTCACGGGCAGTGGCATAACGCTGCTGCCGAGCGGCCAACTCGTGGTCGCCGGGACGTATTCCAATCCCGTGTCATACGGATCGCTGATCGCTTTTTCCGCTGATGGCAGCACCTTCACCTGGAACCAGCAGGGTCAGAGCGGATCGGCATTCAACGACGTACTGACGCTTCCCGATGGGCGGCTGCTGGTGGGCGGTGCGGCACCGGGGATAAATAACTCCGCCACGAATGATTTCACGCTGCTCTTGTTTGACAGCGCCGGCAGCTTTATCGAGCAACTCTGGATGCCATTCGACCGAGGGGGATCGAACAATGATGTCGTCCAGCGCATCGCCTTCGTGTCTGCTGCCGATGCTACCAGCCACCGTCTCGGTTATGTCTACGCGATCGGTTCGGTAGCGTTGCCCAACTACGCCAGCGGGCACGCCAATATCGAGTGCGGCATCATCAAGGTTGGCCTCTATTCGAGCGGATCGAAACTGCAGCCGGAATCCAGCTTCGGCAGCAGCGGCGAACTCGTACTCGACGTCAATGCGGTGTGGTCGGCCGGTCACGCCGGCACGAGCGATGGCAATGCGTATTGCCGAGGGCTTTCCGCAGGCAAGGATGGCAGTCTGGTGATCGCCGGAGAGCGTTATTACTTTGGCATCAACAATGATCATTTAACTGCCGACGACAGCATGGGCTTCGCCGTGAAACTGAACGCCAATGGCGTTACCGACCCCACGTTCGACAGTAGTGGTTTCAGATTTTTTTTGAATGGCGTCTTTGATACCAGCGGCTTGTATGAGGGATTCTGGTTCTCCCTGATTCAAAGCAACGGCCGACCGATCTTCGCCGGGCTGATTGCCGCCGTCTGCCCCGGCTACGTTCAAAATCGCTCGTGGGTGTTGCGCACCGCTGCTTCGGGTTTGCAGGATGCAACGTACTCGTCGTACTTCTGCGATGCGCCAAGGCCGGCCACGGACACCGGTTTCGACGTCGCCCTGGATGGTGTCATGGATGCCGGCAGAGTGGTCACGGTCGGCAAAGTATTCAGCAGTTACAACGCGACAAGCGCCACCAATTTTGTCTTCATGCGGCATCAAAGCGACCTCATTTTTACCGACAATTTCGACCCCGGTTATTGAGCGAGCGCCACCGCTTGCCATGCAATCAGCCACCCAACCTGTCACCACATCCCGCTCATCGGGCCGATTCCCGCGCTGTCCAGGCGTGTCGCATCCAGCTGCAAGACTGCATGCTCACTAAAAGAGAAGACCATGACCACGCAATGCTCGATCCATCCTTCAAATACTGACTTATCCGCACAGCGTGCGGTTTCCACTACTACCTGTTCGCCTGTACTCAAGATCACATTCGGCATGCTTGTCGTGGCGTGTTGTGTGACCCCGGTCATGGCCACAGAAGACTACGTCAACACGCACGAAAATCGACAGCAGGGGCCGCTACCAAAGAAAATTTCCGGGCAAAATGCAAGCGCGCACAAAGCGCCGAATCCGCATGCGTCGGTGGCCCATACGCAGCCCAAGTCAACGCCGGTCAATCCTGTCACCCAGCCGCATCCCGGCAATCCCGTCTCGGCGCAGTCGACTGCGACCAGCGCCAGCAAAAACACCAACAACGGCACCGAGCACGGCATCATCTTCGTTGGCGGACATGCGCAACAAGCGGGCGCGACGCATGCGCTCAATCCGCAGCCGATTCCGCCCGGTCACGCGCCTGACAACAAGCGGACTCCGCCTGGCCCGCCAACCCGCAGTCACAGCGGTCATGCCGGCGCGCAGCCCGCGCACGACCAAGCGGCAGACGCCGGACATCAGCACTGAGCAGGCAATGAACAGATTCCACGCCCACGTTAATCGTGTCCCGCGTTGATGGCCGAGCGCATCAACGCATCCCGATTCATGACCTCGCTATCGCCCGGCTTTTGACCGGGTTTGCAGGCGCCGAGCCAGCGCATATCGCTGGTGTTGGTATGCCGTCGCCCGCCATCGCCGCTGTCGGTGGTGGTGACGCTGTGGATACTCTCATCGCCCTGGTACGTCATGACCGATCGCCAGGTCATGATGTGACCGCCGATCGTGCAGGCGTTTTCGTAAACATAACTGTCGCCCGAGCGCTGCATGCCGGGTGATTTGCACGAGTAGTTTTTCAGCCCGTCCTGGCCCTTCGCCCAGAATTCGCGCTCCGTGCCCGCGCCGAAGCAGATTTGTGTGCGCATCGCTGGCCCGGGATGCAGCGACGTGATTGACGTGGTTTCCCACAAGCCCAGCTTGCTTGCCGGCAATTCAACGGCGGCGACGCTGGAAGCGCACAGCATTGCCGCCACCATGACGCTCACGCGTGCGCGATACGAATAGATTTTCATGATCTTGTCTCCGGTGATACGACGTACAAAACACCAGCCACGACGTCGCGCGATTATTGTTTGACGAGTTCGACACGGCGGTTTTTCGCCTTGCCTTCTTCGCTGTCATTGCTCGCAATCGGTGCCGATGAACCGAGGCCCTGCGCGCTGAGTCGATTCGCCGCAAGGCCGTAACTGCCGACCAGTGACGCGACGATCGCGTCGGCGCGACGCTGCGAGAGTTTCTGGTTGTAGTCCGCAGCGCCTTGATTGTCGGTATGACCGGTAATCGCAAGTTTGAGATCGGCATGATCGTGCATCAACTGCGCGATCTGATCGAGCTGCGCTTTGGATTCCGGCTTGATATCGGCTTTGTCAAAATCGAACGTGATGCCGTAAATCACCGCCTTGCCGCTACTGATCAGGCTTTGATCCATCGTATTGGCAGCCACCGTCACCAGACCTTTTTCCATCGGCTTGCTCTCGATCAGCAACACGAATACCGCCGGGCGCTGCTGATCGGTTTTGTCTGCCGCCATTACCACGACATACACATCACCCTGCGCGCGCGCGAGTTTGGCGAGCAAGTAGCGGGGGCGTTCGCTATTGGTAAATCCGAGCGAGGACTGCGGCGTATTGTCGAGATGATTCAGATGCAGCAATTCCAGCGCCTGACTGACGAAGTCCGCACCGCACTGTGTATCCGCACACGTCCAGAGCACGCTCATGCCGGCGTTCTGCAAGGCTTCCTGATAGTTGGCAAAAACCTCGAGTCCGCTGCGTTCGGGCGGCGCGAAATAAAACAGGCGCGTGCGTTTGCCGGTTACGTTCTGCGTCTTCGGCGCGACACTTTCGCCAGCCGCATTTTGTGTGGCCGGGCCAAGCGGCAGCGCGGCTTCCTCAAAACCCTTCTGATCCGCACCGAGCAGAAATGAACCCGGATACCGCGCCATCAACGGATGATCTTTGCAAGCCTCGCAATCCTTGAGATCGTTATCGGCCCAGCTCGATAACGGCGTAGCCAGCAACACAACGAGAGCGATGAAGCCGAGGCGAAGTCTCATGACAGTTCCTTTTGGAGTCGTTGGAAAAATTTAAAGTGAAAATGTACGCAAAGTACACAATGCGACATTACTCGATGACGCAAGATTGCTTGGAAGTAAAGACGAAAAGCATCCGCGATTTATTGACCCGGGTCGAAGTCATCGCTGAAAATCAGATCGCTCTGATGCCGCATGAAAATGAAATCCGTGGCTGTCGCAGGCTTGAGGCTGCTGTAGACATTACCCACGGTCACAACCCGGCCACCATCGAATACGCCGTCCAGCGCAACATCGAAACCGGTGTCCGCAGGCGGTCGCGGCGTGCTGCAGGAATACGCCGCATAGCTGGCATCCTGTGTGCCCGTGTTGCTCGCGCGTAACACCCAGGAGCGATTGCGCAGTGGCGAAAATTGCGGGCAATCGACCGCCGTCAAGCCACCGAACAACGGCAGGCCGTTGGCTTGAATCAGGGAGAACCACAAACCCTCATACAACCCACTGCCGGTGGTGATGTGTTGCCAGTAAAAGGCAAAACCGGCGCCGTAGCTGAAGTTATGAAACGTGGCATCGGCCACGCCGTTGGCATCGAGTTTTGCCACAAACCCCACGCTGTCGTCGGCGGTGGCGTGATCGTTGTTGCCGCCGAAATAATAACGTTCTCCGGCGATCAGCAAACCGCCATTCCTGGCAACGGAAATGCCGCGGCAATACGCATTACCATCCACCGCATCGGCTGAGCCCGCCGACCATGCCGTGTTGATGTCGAGCACGAGTTTGCCACTGTTCGCGGTGCCGAAACTCGGTTCCATGCGCAGTCGCGGCGCGCTCGCATACAGGCCGGCCTTGATGATGCCGCACTCGATATTGTGATGACCGCTGGCGTAGTCGGGTAACGTTACAGAGCCGATCGCGTAGATATAACCCAGCCGCTGGCTGGCCGCATCGGCGGCGGGCACAAAGGTGATGCGTTGCACCTGATCGTTGTCTGATCCGCCCAAGTCGAAGGCCGTCGTCAGCTGCTCGATCAAGGCACCGGCGCCGTCGTACAACACAAGAGAAAAATCGCTGGCTGAAGGTAAAAACATCCCCGCCGCCGCACCGCCCACGAGCAGCCTGCCGTCGGCCAGCGTGAGCACATCGTTGTATGCCGATCCCGGCGCGCCCTGAATATTCCACACCGAAATTCCGCCATTGGCGGGGAACGCGATCAGCGATCCGATCGGCGATGTCGTGCCGATCGTGCTCGCAACCACGAGCCGGCCACTCGGCAGTAACGTGACGCCGTTGCCGGTGTAATCATTGTTGCTGGCACCGCTGGTGATCGATCGGCCCGGCGTGGCGATATCGCCGAACGAGGTATCGAGCTGGCCATTGTTGAGGATGCGCGTGAGGCCAATGGCCTGATGGCCGAAGCCGTTATCGACGCTGCCGACCGCGACGAATTTTCCATCCGGCTGACGCAACAAGCGGTGCGCGCCATCCTGATGTCCGTTCGAGCCGTTGCCAAAATCGATGCTGATGGAACCCGTTTGCACTCCCGGCGTTGCGCTCGGGCTGCCGAAGGTGGGATCGAGATCGCCATCCGTTGCATATGCAAATTGCGCGCTCAGCGAGCCCCACGCCGCAAGCCCGAGCGCGCATCTGCGAACGAACAACAAAACCGAATTTTTAATCACGACCGACTCCCGCACGCGTAGCCCATTGGGGGCACTGTTGATGGGATATACGTTGCACAGCGGCTATTCCAGACACACACCTGCGCGAGTCGATTTGACGTCGTTCGCTACGTCCGTTCTGGCGTCAAACCGTACGGCGTCGCATGTCGCCCGCTACGGTCGGCAACACGCCTATAATCGGGCTTGCTGCATGCTGCCGGAAAACTCGTGCCGTCCATATCGCGCTATCGCATCGGTGAGTATTCTATCGACCTCGCCACACGCGCGATTCGGCGCGGCGATGCGCCGGTGGATGTCGAAGCCAAGGTGTTCGACCTGATCGCGTTGCTGCTGACTCATCACGATCGCGCCCTTTCCAAGCGCGAAATCAACGATGCCTTGTGGGGCCAGCGCCCCGTCACCGATGCAGCGTTGTCGCAACTGCTGAGCAAGGCGCGGCGCGCGCTGGGCGACGATGGCGAATCGCAGCACGTGATCCGCACCGTGCATGGTCGCGGCCTGCAATGGGCGGCGGCGGTGCTGATCGCTGGCACCGAAAAAATCCAAGTTTCGCCCGGTTCGCAACCGATACCATCACCCGCCGCGATCACATCGCCGGTGCGATCGGTGCGCGGCTGGTGGCTGGCGGCGCTTGCCGCATTATTGCTGCTCGTGGCGGCATTGTTGATCCCGCATTTTCCACCCAGCGCAGCGGATGGCCGTACCCTGTCGCGCATCGCGGTGCTACCGATCACGGACAAGACCGGCGAGCCCGGTCTGGCGTGGACACGCAATGGTCTGATGGGCCTGATCGCGAGCCTGCTGCAGGAACAGGGCAAGGTCGAAGTGATCGGCGCGCAGGTCGTGCAGAGCGTGGTCGGCGTGCACGACAGCTTCGACGAAACGGCGCTGGTAGCGCTCGGAAAATCACTCGGTGCGACGCATTTTGTGAGTGGCGAATTGCGTCGAGTCGGCTCGTTATACGAACTGGAATTGCGCCTCAACATTGATGGCTCAATCGCGCATCGCGAGACCTTGCGTGCGACCTCGCCGACGCCGCTCGCGGTAGATTCGGTGGCGCGTATCCAGCGCTGGCTCGGCGTCGTTCCGCTCGCAGCGACATCCGGCGACGATAACGATATCCGCAACCCGTTTCTCGCCGAAGCATATGCGCGCGGCCTCGACGCCGCGGCGCATGGCGACGAGGCCAGCGCGAAGAAATATTTTCAAATCTGCCTGGAGCAGGATCCCAGCCTGCTGTGGCCACGCTTGCGGCTTGCCACGTCGCAGGGATCGACCAACGAGATCGATGCCAGCATCGAAAATGCCAAGCATGTGGCCGATGCCGCGCGTCAACGTAGTGATCGCGATTTGCTGGTGCTGGCATTGCGTCAGCTCAGCGCATCGAACTATGCCAAAGGCGATGGTGACGCCGCCGCCGGTTATCTCGATGAGGCCTTGTCGCTGTTGCCGGACAATAGCCGTCCACTGACTCTGGCCGGCGTGCACTCGACCTACGGCGCGGTCGAAATAAAGCGCGGGCATCTCGCGCAGGCGCGACAGCATCTGGAGCTGGCGTTGCCGTTGACGCGCGCCGCGGGCAGCCGGCGCAACGAGTCGTCGGTATTGGCCAACCTCGCGATCGTCGATGGCGAGCAAGGGCATTTCAAGGAACGACTGATGCATTTTCGCGAGGCGATCGATGCCGCGCGCGAAGCCGGTTCGAAGGATCTGGAGATGCGTGAGCTTGGCGGCCTCGGCGCCGCCGAATTCGATGCCGGCCACGCCCTTACCGCAATACCGATGCTCAAACAAACCCTCGCCCTCGCGCGCGAGTTATCCGACCTGCATACCCAGGTGCATGTCGGCACCAATCTCGCGCGTGTGCTCGCGACATTCGGCCATTACGATTCTGCGGAATCGCTGGTGCAATACGCGCTCGATATCGCGCTGCAAAAGACCAACAAGAACTGGCAGGCAAAAGCACTGTGGGCGCGCGGCGTGATTGCCGAGCAGCGCACCGCATGGAGCGATGCCAGCACCGCGCTGGATTCCGCGCACGAACTTTTCGCCGCAGTGAAGGCAAACCTGGATGATGCCGCGGTACTCGCCGATGCTACGCGTATCGCCACGCGCGGCGGCAATGTCGCTGCTGCAGAACACGCCGCGGCGGCGCTGGCCTTGTTGGTTCAGGCCGATCCGGCCAATCCGGAAATGGCGACGATGCAGCCGCTGGTGCAAATCCAGCTGCAGTACGCCCACGGTCAACGCGCTGAAGCGATCGTGACGTTGCAACGTTTGGTCGATGCCAATGCGACGCGTGCCGACGGACCACCGAAGCTCGATGCATTGCTGCTGCTCGGTCGCTGGCGTGTGGATGCAAACGATGCCGCCGCTGCGCTCGCGCTGATGGGCGCACTCGCGCCGTGGCTCGAGCAGCAACCAGAGGCAATCGCGCTGCATGTCGCCGCGTTGCGCCGCGCCGGTCAGACCGACGCTGCCGATGCCGAACAAAAACGACTGGATCAACTCAAGCAGTCCGCGGATCTGATCGTCGATCCCACCCTGCTTGCGCCGATGAATCCAGCGCCGAGCGCTGCCGCGCAATCGTCGAAGTAGCGACACTCGTCAGCGCGCGGCCGACATCTTTCGCACGCCCGACTCGATTCGGCGCCGGCGCAAACGCAGCTGAAATCCGCTTCGTCACGATTCGTCGCAATTTACTCACGAATCCGTCAAGACCCGCGTTGGCCGCACTGCTGCAATACGCTCCGGTGCAACCACGGGAGAACGGAGATGCCCACCACTCGGAAAATCAGCCATCCGCCGTACATCGCAACCGGACTGATCCTGCTTTTCGCCGCCGCATCAACAGCAGCGCTCGCCCCAGGCGCGGATGGCGTGAAGCTGACGATTCCGGTCAGCGGGATTGGTGATTACGCTCAGGCTGTCGTACGCGACCCGAGCGGCAATATCGTGCTGGCCGGCAGCAACGGCGGCAACTCGTCGGTACTCGTGCGCCTGACATCAGCCGGCGCACTGGATTTATCGTTCGGCATTAACGGCATCGCCACCAACGATCTCAACCCGAATCGCGGCGATGCCTTGCGCGCGCTGGTGGGTCTCGATGATGGCCGCTATCTCGGTTGCGGCAGCTTCAACAGCATCGCTACCAGTTACGATTTTTTTGTGGCGCGATTCAATAGTAATGGTTTCGCCGATGGTGGTTTTGCTGCGGGCGGCGTCGCGGTAACCGCGTTCACTGGCGCGAGTCAAACCGCGACCGATCAATGCAACGCGCTGGCCGTGCAAACCGATGGTTTGATCGTCGCCGCCGGCATGACCACCGTCGCCGGTCACTCCCATGTCGCGTTGGTCCGCTACACGAGCAGTGGCGCGCTCGATACGGGCTTCGGCACGGGCGGCTTGGTCGATATCAACGCTGCCGCTCTGGTGAACGGAGATTCCGAAGCCAGGGCGCTGGTGTTGCAACCGGATGGCAAGCTGCTCGTCGCCGGTTACGCGTTCGGCCCGGGCAGCAGCGATCTGCTGGTAATGCGCTTGAACACGGATGGCTCGCCGGATGGCAGTTTCGGCAGCGGCGGCCTCACGCGCACCGCGGTCGGTACGAGCGACGACTTTGCCAATGCGATGGTGCGTCAACCTGATGGCCGGATCGTGGTGGCCGGATCGACGTATGCCTCCGGCGGCCAGCGTGATTTTGTACTTGCCCGCTACACCACGGCAGGTCTGCTCGATCCGAGCTTCGGCACTGGCGGCATCGTGACCACAGCGGTAGGTCCGAGCGACGACTTTGCCTATTCGCTAATCCTGATGCCGTGGGGACGTCTGGTCGCAGCCGGTTCCGCGCGCGTCGACACCAGCACGGCCGGAACCGATCTGGCCTTGGTCGCTTACAACGCGGACGGCAGCCTCGATCGTTATTTCGGTGTCGGCGGAAAACGCATGCTCAACATTTCCGCAGGCAACGACACCATCTACGGCCTCGTAAGCGACATCAGTGGCGCCCGCTTCTGGGCAGTCGGCACCGCCTATGGGTCGTTGACTACGGCACAGGATTTTCTCGCGGTCGAGTTCGGCCTGCCGGATACGATTTTTCGCTACGAATTCGACACCGGAAGCACGCCATGAGTCATCATCACCACGCCACTTTGATACGATGCGCATCCGTGCTGATCGCGCTGATCGCATCGGTCGCAGCCCATGCGAGCCCGCAATATTTTATCGTCGGCAATACCCAGGGGGGCCAAAGTCACTGCGAATACGAGACGATCCAGTCGGCACTCGATGCCGCACTCGCGAACGGCCCGGATCTCGATTACGTGTTTGTCACCAACACCAGCAGTTACACGAATCAGACGCTGGTGGTTGGCAATCAATCGGTGTTGATCGAAGGCGGTTACGACGATTGTGATCTTTCATCACCCGGCCCGGCAGCGAGCATCATCGGCGATTATGCGCATAGCGTGATCGACATCCAGACCGACGTTTCCACAGGACGTTCGATCACATTGCGCCATCTCGATTTGAGCGGCGGCGATGCGCCGTTCGGCGGCGCCGTGCATATTCTCGGCACCGCATACGTGTTGATCGAAGGCGTCGCCATGCACGACAACAAGGCCAGCTATGGTGGTGGAATTTCGAGCGCGCAGGCGACACTCGCGATCGGCAAGGACGTCGCCATTCTCAACAACACGGCGCGGCGCCAGGGCGGCGGCATGTACCTGCAAGGCGGCACCGTGCGCATTCAGAACGATCGCACCACGATCAGCGGCAATCATGTTCAGTACGATCCTGCCAACCTGCCTTCGGGGTTGGGCGGTGGAATTTATGGCACACGTTTTGGCACCACCGCGCTGGATATCCTGGTCGGCGCGTGGCAATACCAGAACGGTGATCCACGGCCGCCGATCAGCGGATTTTCGATCAGCAACAATCGCGCCGACGACAGGGGCGGCGGCATTTATCTCGATGGCCCGAGTGTGAGTTTTCTCGCCTTGGAAACCAGCCTGACCGATAACAGTGCGGCCAATTCCGGTGGCGCTGTGTTCGTGTATAACGGCAGCAACCTGCAGCTATCGCGCAATTTTCCGGGCGCGCCGCTCGTGCCGCAATGCGCGAATTACCTAGAGTGCAATGTGATCCGTGGCAACAGCGTCGATACGCACAGCAACTATGTTGCAGCGGGCGGCGCGATCAATGTGCAAGTCGGCAGCGTTCGGTTGATCCAGACGGCGGTGTTGCAAAACTCGGCCGACTCCGGTTCCGCGATCAACGCTGGAAGTATTTTCGGCGCGCCGAATCCGCCAAACACGATTCGCCTGCAAGGCGCGCTGGTCAGCCGCAACAACTGCACTCACGGTTCGAATTTCCGACCGTGCAGCACGATCGATATGGGCAGCGGCGCCGATACACGTATCAGCTACAGCACGCTCGCCGACAACACGCATGCCAGCGGATCGTCGCCTGTAGAAATCTATGCGTTCAGCGGCGTCGGTAGTTCGCTGACATTGCTGTCATCGATCCTGCAAAGCGCGGCGGGTGTGCCAATCGTGTTCCAAGGCGGCGCCACCAGCTATCAAACCGATTGCGTGATCAGCAGCAATGCCGCACTGACGATGGGCACACGCAGCCAGGTCGGTGTGCCGGGTTTCAATAATCCGGCGAAGTTCGATTACCGCCTGCGCTCGAAATCGCTGGCCACCGATTATTGCGACAATGCCAATTCGCTCAACGATGACTTCACCGATCTGGTGCTGATGACGCGCGGTTTCGACGATGCGCAACACGTCAATCTTTACGGCCGATTTGATGTCGGCGCGTTCGAGTCGGATCACATTTTCGGTGGTGACTATGAATAACGGCCATGCCCATCAATGGATGCGCTTGGCTGCCCGACAAAACAGCGGCGCAGGCGGTTTGCCATTTCTGCGTGCCGTCGGTTTCGCCCTGGTCTGGTTTGCCAATGTGATTTGTCATGCCGACCCGGTCTGCGTGAGCAACGAGACCGAACTGCGCCAAGCCTTGAATGACGCCGCCGTCAGCGCGAACCAAATCGACGAAATCCGACTGATGCAAGGCACATATTTCAGCAGCGGGCAGACCTTCAGCTACAGCACAGCGCAGCCGCACAACCTGAGTATTTCGGGCGGCTGGTATCTTGACCATGACCCTTGCGACTTTCAGCACCCGCAAGCCGGCACCACCGTGCTGGATGGCCAAAACGCCACCGCCGTGCTCAGTATCATCAACACCGGCAATGCTCCCGGTACGTCGCTGTCGATCAGCAATCTGACGTTGCGCAATGGTGCTACCAGCAGCAATGGCGAGTCGGCGGCGCTGGCGATGTTCGGTGCGCTCGAACAGGATTTGCGCATGCAGAATGTCATTGTCCTGAGCTGCCACAACACGAGGCAGCCACCGCTCAATATCTTCACCAACGTTGTCACCTTGAACAGCTTTGCCAATGTGTATGTCATCAATAACGTTATCGGCGATTCCAGCAGCAACTATGCGAATCTGGCGATTTTTGCCGCGTACCCGACGCAAACTGTGTACATGCACAACAACGTGCTGTCGCTCAGTGGCGCCGGTTTCGGCGCTTTGCTCGATTCCGCCGGCGGCACCGCATTCCGCCTCGTGAACAATGCGATCGTTGGCGGCATCGACTTCAACAGTCGCACCTCCAGCGATCCGATTCGCATCTGGCTGTATAGCAACCTGGGCTCATGGGGTTACAGCAGCATTGTCACCGCTCCGATCGTCCAGGCCGACGTGGGCAACGATCCGGGCATAGATCCACGTTTTATTGGTCCGCTGGATTTTCATCCCGCCGCCGGTTCGCCGTTGGTCAATCGCGGCTTGAACGCACCCTTCGGCGGATCCAGCAGCGTCGATCTGGATGGAAACGCGCGTATCAGCCTGGGCATCATCGATGTCGGTGCGTATGAATCAACCCGCGAGCGCATCTTTGTGAACGGATTCGAGTAAGACGCACCAAGCAATTCATTGCTGGCAGAGTGAGAAACAACGACGCTAGTGCGCGGCCGGCGCCGAGGAAACAGTCGTCTGCGGCACGCAATCGTGTGGCGCGAGGGGCGGCGGTGAGTCGGCGCGCAGCGTCAGCCGCGAGGTGAGTTGGGCAAGACGGCGCACGTAAGCATCGGTAAACACCGTGGCGCATGCACGCGTGAGATGCGAATACTCGGGCAGGTTGAGTCCCTGCATCGCCGCATCGTCATCGAAGTGAATACCGCGCACATCCGCGCTGGCCAGCAGTGCATCCCAGCCTTTCGCGCGCGGCAAGCGCGGTTCTTCGATCGCGCGCAATACCGGATCAGACGGTGGCCGCACAAACACCACTTCGCCGCCGCGTGCGCGGATCGTGGCCACGGCCTTGCGGGTTGTCGCAAGGGTCATCGCGATGATGTCATCGGCAATCGGCAGCCCGGGGAAAATCAGGCCGGTCCAGATCACACGGGCGTGCTCGCGCAAGTAATCATCGTGTTCGATACGCGGCCACATCCAGGTCTGTCGATCATCCGCATTCATGAAGATTTTCCAAACCGCATCGTAGGGGCCTTTCACCCCGGCCCGCAGATCGGGGTCGAGCCGTAACACGAGCTTGCTGAGCCGATAATCCTCGTCGAGGAATCCGAGCACACGCGCCAAGTCACGATATAACCAGAACGAGATGTGTTGCGCGGGCGATTCATACCGATAGTGATTCAGCGCATCAGCCATCAGGCCCGTTTCTTTGCGAAAGTACGAGAGCTCGGAAATGCCGACGATCACGAGGCCCTTGAAGTTCGGATCGGCGGCGAGATTTTCGAGAAACGGGCGCGCGTTGGTACCGGGCAACGCCAGTTGCACGGGGCGCACGCCAGTGAGTGCGGCAAATCGATCAAGATTAGTGTCGTAGAGAATGCGCGAGTCGCCGACAATCGCCACCGCCACATCTTCGTTATCGATGCGACGGCGTTGTTCGGCCCACGCTGACGCGCCATCGCCGAGATCGCCGGGTTCGAGTCCGAGCTTGCGCATGCGCCATTCCCACAGCCCGGTCAGCAGCAGCGTCAGCGTGAGCGCAACGATGAACATGGCGCGCCACGGCCGCGGCGGGATCGGACGTTCGGGCACAGGCTGCGCCACACCGGGGCGATCTGCGGCGGTCAGACGCTGCGACGCCGATTGGTCTGCCGGAGAACCTGCTTTGCCGGCTTTATCAGAACTGGAAATAGATGAACGCATTGCCGCTGCCTTGTTCGATGAGGATGGCGAATGCCATGCAGGCCCACACCACCGTAAGCAGTGCGACCGGGGTGCGCGCAATCAACGTTTCGAGCGTGCTGTTGCGCATCAGCCAATGGGTTGTGACGAGTCCGCCGACAATGACCGCGACGATAATCAATTGCACGGCAGAAATAATCGGCACCGCCGCGACGTTCATTCCGAGCATGCCGTTCAATACCAGCCACGCCTTGGCGAAACCCTTGGCGCGGAAAAACACCCAGGTCACGTTGATCAATACATACGTCAGTACGGCAAAACCGAACAGTGCAAACACGTTCGGACGATAGCCGGAAAAACGTCGCCGCAAGGCGCGCTCCACGCCCAGATAAAACCCGTGCAGACCTCCCCACACGACAAACGTCCAGCTCGCGCCATGCCACAATCCGCCGAGCAGCATCGTTGCCATCAGGCTCAGATACGTGCGCGCTTCGCCATGCCGATTGCCACCGAGCGGGATGTATAGATAGTCGCGCAGGTAGGACGACAAGGTGATGTGCCAACGCCGCCAGAAATCCGAGAAACCGATCGCCGCGTACGGAAAACGGAAGTTGTCCGGCAAGGCGAATCCGAGACACATCGCCACACCGATGGCGGTGGTCGAATAGCCGGCGAAATCGCAAAAGATCTGGCCGCTGAATGCGAGCGTCGCGGCCCATGCATCGAGCGCGCCGGGAATCCTCGCGCCGTCGTAAACCAGCTCCGCCGCACCGGCGAGAAAACCGTCGGCCAGCACGACTTTTTCGAACAACCCGAGCGTGATCAGGGCAAGTCCGAAGCGCAGTTGATCGGCGCTCGCACGGCGCGGTTTTTCGAACTGCGGCACGAGTTCGGTCGGACGCATGATCGGCCCGGCGACGAGGTGCGGAAAGAACGTGACGAACAACGCGAAGTCGAGAAACGAACGCGTCGGTTCGGCGCGGCGCAAATACACATCCAAGGTGTAGGACATCGTCGCGAACGTGTAGAACGAGATGCCGACCGGCAGCACGATCGCGAAATCGGGTGGCTGATAATCGATACCGGCAGCAGCCATCAGTACGCGAAAATTATCGAGCAGAAATGTTCCGTATTTGAAATAGGCGAGCACGCCAAGATTGGCGATCACCGACAACAACATCCACGCACGGCGGCGCGATGCGATCTGCGAATGCACGATACGCTGCGCCGCATACCAATCGACCACGGTCGACAACCACAGCAGCACGACGAACGGCGGATTCCACGCCGCGTAAAACAGATAACTCGCGAGCAGCAGATTGATTTTTTTCACGCGCCACGAAAACGGCAGCGCATGCAGTGCGAGCACGAGCGCAAAAAAAACCACAAACGTCAGTGAATTGAAAACCATCGCCTTCCCCGCGAATTGCAACTGTCGCCATACGCTTGCTTGAGCGCGCTGCCGTGTTCCCCCGAACCCGGCGTGGCCTGTAGCATGCCTGTAAAACGCATGCGCGGCGAGCATACCTTAAGTCATGCAAGATTTGCTGAGTCGCCGGATCGAGCCGTCGACTCGGCAACTCTGGCGTCGAATATCGAAACGGCGTTCGCTCAGAAACGTAACCACATCGGCGATTTCCAGGCGCAGGAAGTCGCCAGGCACCGAGTGTTTGAGGCAGGCTGCGGCGAGGCCGAAATTCAAGCTGTCGGCATCATTCATTCCGCTGTACAAACCATGCCGCATGCCTGTGGCAAAGGCGTCGCCGCCGCCGACGCGATCGACGATTGGCGTGATGCTATACGGCGGTGTCGCGATCATGCCGTCGCGCGCGGGCACCCGCTTGAGAAGAACCTCGTGCCCGAGCGCGTTGGTGTTCAGCGTGACCATATCCGACACGGCCAATTGCCGTCGCGCTTCAGCTTGCGATACAAATCGTCGAACGGCAGCTTGAACGTGACAGCCGCGGTGGATTCTGATTCCGTGCTACGTCGCAATTTTATCGTTGACGGCCGTTGCGTCTGTTGCCTGACGCAGACTGCGCAAACCGATCAGCTGCATCAGACGTCGTTGCTTGTGGACGTTCACCGCCGATATTTGGTCGCGGCGCGATTATCGATGCGCGCACCAAATCGGCACCGAGCCGTTACGGATGCCGATACGCGCCGTGCACCACGGTGGCGCGTTGCACGCGGCGCACGACCGCATCGAAATGCTGGGCGTTGCGCACCTCGATCGTAAACAGCAGCGTGGCGTACTGGTTGTCCAGTTCCTTGTACTCGACGTTTTCGATATTCGAATCAGCCTCGGCGATCGCCGCCGCCACGGTCGCGAGTACGCCGGGTTTATTGTCGGATTCAACGCGCAGTTGCGCGCGATAGTCGCCTTGCACGTTGGCGTCCCAGTCCATCGCCACAAGACGTTCCGGCGTCTTGCGATAGTCGACCACGTTCGGACATTCGGCGCGATGCACGACCACGCCCTTGCCCGCCGAGAGATAACCGACGATGGCATCGCCGGGGATCGGATAACAGCAACGCGCGAAACTCAGCACACCACGTTCGGCGCCGCTGATGAGGATTTTTTCGTGCGCGCGCGGCTGGTGCGTGTGCGCAAGATCGCCCTGCATTTCGAGCAATTGGCGCGCAACCTGATCCGGCATGCGGTTGCCGAGTGCGATGTCGGCGAGCAGTTCTTCGAGGCGTTTGAACTTGTTGTCGAGCACAAAACGATCGAGCACGTCGGTCGGAATACTGTCGAACGAAATGTTG
This sequence comes from Pseudolysobacter sp., assembly GCA_043759455.1. Taxonomy (GTDB): domain Bacteria; phylum Pseudomonadota; class Gammaproteobacteria; order Xanthomonadales; family Rhodanobacteraceae; genus Pseudolysobacter. The sequence goes on along the minus strand of JAYVLO010000076.1, from coordinate 12,396 downwards.
CGCGCATCCAGCGCGCGATCGAGCATGCGGTGGCCAAGCTCGACCGCGTCTTCGTGCTGCAGATGCTTGAGGAAATGCCGAATCGCGGTGCGCGCCTTGCTCGACACCACGTATTCGAGCCACTGCGGACTCGGCACCGCCGACGGCGCGGTGATGATCTCGACGGTCTGGCCGCTGCTCAGGCGCGTGCGCAGCGGCGCGAGTTTGGTATCGATGCGCGCGGCCACCGCGTGATCGCCGACATCGGTGTGCACGGCGTAAGCAAAATCCAGCGCGCTCGCATTGCGCGGCAGCGCGAGGATGCGGCCTTTCGGCGTGAACAAATATACTTCGTCCGGAAACAGATCGACCTTGACGTTTTCCAGAAAATCGATCGACGAGGATTCGCGCGTTTGCGCATCGACCAGTCCGGCCACCCACTCGCGCGCACGGTTCTGCGCGCTGTTGATCGTGCTGCCATCGTTTTTGTAAACCCAGTGCGCGGCGACACCACGCTCGGCGACGGTGTCCATGTCATCGGTGCGGATCTGGATTTCGATCGGCGCGCCGAATGGACCGAACAACACCGTGTGCAGCGATTGATAACCGTTGGCTTTCGGGATCGCGATGAAATCGCGAAAACGCGTATCCAGCGGCTTGTACAAACCATGCACCGCGCCGAGCGCGTGATAGCAGTTCATCACGTGCGGCACGACCACGCGAAAACCGTAGACGTCCATCACCTGCGCAAAGGTTTTTCGATCCTCGCGCATCTTGCTGTAGATGCTGTAAGGCGACTTGATGCGGCTGACGATGCGATGCGCGATTTTTTCGTGTTCGAGTCGTGCCGAGCACGCCATCTCGATCTTGCCCATCGCCTCGCGACGATTGCCGAGCACGCTCTTGATGCGCGCCTCGATGATACGATGGCGATCGGGATAGAGTGCGCGGAAGCCAAGATCCTGCAGCTCGGCCTTGAACTGGTTCATGCCCAGGCGCTGTGCGATCGGCGCATAGATATCGAGCGTCTCGCGCGCGATGCGACGGCGCGAATCGAGCGCCATCGAGCCGATCGTGCGCATGTTGTGCAGGCGATCGGCGAGCTTGATCAGGATCACGCGCAGGTCGCGCGCCATCGCCAGCAGCATCTTGCGGAACGACTCGGCCGCAGCTTCCTGGCGACTCTTGAATTGCACCTTGTCGAGCTTGGTGACGCCATCGACCATTTCGGCCACGGCGACACCGAACTCGCGCTCCAGCTCCTCGCGCGAAAGCAGCGTGTCTTCGAGTGTGTCGTGCAGGATCGCAGCAATGATCGTCTCTGCATCCACGCCGAGATCGACCAAGATACCGGCCACGGCCACCGGATGCGTTATGTAGGGCTCGCCGCTCTTGCGGGTTTGCCCGGAGTGCGCGTGCGCACCGATTTCATACGCGCGCCGCACCCGCAGGACCTGCTCTTGCGGCAAGTAAGCGGCGAGGCGCTTTTCCAGCGCGAGAACATCCGCTGGCGCGAGGGGTATTGCGGGCGTTTTGCCAGAGGCCGCGCGCATCGTCCTATCGCCCGATAACTCAGGCGCAGGCGCAATGGCGGGATCTACACGCCATGATCAATCATCGCCACCTTTGGAAATATCGTCATCGACTTCGGCGGCAGCCCATTCCAGCGCTTCGCGTTCGGCGCGGGCACGTTCCTGCTTTTCGATCTCGTCAATCTGCGCGCGATTGACCTTACGGCCGGCGATTTCACGCAAGGCGAGCACGGTCGGTTTGTCGTTGACGGCATCGACGAACGGATCGGCACCTTTGGACAACTGGCGCGCACGCTTGGTCGCCATCAGCACCAATTCGAAGCGGTTATCCACCACTTCGAGGCAATCTTCTACGGTAATGCGAGCCATAAAAACCTCAAATTCGAAAGTAATCAAAAATTTACGGATCGCGATTGTACGCTGTGCCACGCCTGCGCGGCAAATTCGAACCGGGTTGCAGCTGGCATGGATACGCCAATTTCGCCATAATCAGCGAAATGTGCAGCGTTACCTTGTGCGGATGCATAACGCCCCAAAGTTTAAGGATTCTAACTATGCGTTCAGCATCCTTGGGCGACACTTGCGCATCGCCCACGCCCGTTGTTGCAGACCGACATCGACCACCGCCCGACACAGACACTCCGTATGCCGACTGCCAAATTCCGCTGGACTCTCAACCTAGCTCTGAGTGCGGGTGCCGCGCTGGCACTGACCGCGTGTGCACCCGCCAAGCCGCGCACCGACGATCCCTGGGAAAAATTCAACCGCCAGACGTTTGCGTTCAACCAAGCCATGGATCGCGTCGCGATTCGGCCTGCGGCCCAAACCTACCGTACCATTACGCCGGCGCCGGTGCGGCGCTCGATCGGCAACTTTTTCACCAATATCCGCTTGCCGGTCACTGTGGTAAACGAGCTGCTGCAGGGCGCACCGCGCGATGCGCTGGTCACGTCGAGCCGGTTTGCGGTCAATTTCACGTTTGGCATCGCCGGCTTTCTCGACCCGGCATCGAAAATGGGCGTGCCGCTCAGTGATGAAGATTTCAGCGTGACGCTGGCGAAATGGGGCGTGCCGGATGGCCCCTATCTCGTCGTGCCGTTCCTCGGTCCGACCACGGCGCGCGACATTCTGCATTTCCCGGTTGACAGTTACTACAATCCGATCGAAATGTATCCTGCCGCACGTGGCGACTGGTATACCTACACGCCGGAATTGCTGTTCCTGATCACCAAGCGCACCAACCAGCTCGATTCCGACAGTGTGCTGGCGAATGCCTACGATCCGTACGTATTCGTGCGCGATGCCTATCGCCAGTTGATGTTGCACTACATTTACGAAGGTAATCCGCCGGCCGACGTCATCGATCAGATGCAGGGCATCAACGATAGCCAAGCCGAGAAGCTGCTCGAAGAACAGCAGAAGATCGAGACCAAACCGACGTTGCCGAATCTACCGTCGAAACATTGAAGCGTTCTGATGGTTAAAAAAAATCCCCGCGAACTGCGGGGATTTTTTCATGTCGGATCAGTCGACGGGTTTACGACGGTCGTGATTCAGTCGGCGCGAATGTTCAGCACCGCATCCAGCGCGCAGGATTTTGCCAACGCACGCAAACCTTCCGGCACATGCCGGTAAGACAGCGCAAAACCGCGCCGCTGGGCCTGCGCGGCCCAGACCACCAGCATTGCCAGCGCGGCGCTGTCGGCCTGGCTGACCCCGGCGAGATCAAGCTCGCGAATATCGGGCTTGAGCCATTCGCCGCTTTGCGCAAACACAGCGGGGGCCGTTGCAAAATCCAGCGTGCCCGACAACATCACGCTGCCTGGCGTGGTTCCTGCGCTCGCCTTGAGCGGCGCCGCCGGCATAATCACTTCTTGCCGTCTTCCATTGTTTCGAGCGCTTTTTCGCCCTGAGTTTCGAGGCGCGCGATCAGCGCATCGAGATTGGTCTTCTGGATTTCAGCAGCGACCTGATTGCGGTAGTTGCTGATGTAGGAAATGCCTTCGATGATCACATCGTAGGCTTTCCATTCACCCTCCTTGGTTTTGCGGAACGCGTAATCCACCGCGGCATTCTTGCCGTCGTCGAGCGACACCTGAGTCTGCACGATGGTGCGCTTGTCGTTGAGTTCGCCACGGAAAGCCAGCACCTTGACGCGGCCCTCGGTGTATTTCAGCAAGCCTTCGGCATACCGATGCGCGAGCGAGTTGTAGAACGCCTTGGCGAACCGCGCGCGCTGTTCCGGCGTGGCCTTCGGCGCGTACTGGCCGAGCACCAGGATCGAGGCGTAGTCGATATCGAAATGTGGCAGCAGCAAACGATCGATCGTCTTTAGCAGCTCCTCGCGGTTTGCCTGCAATTCGCTGCGGCGCGAATCGAGAGTTTTGCTGAGGTCGTCGACCAATCCCGCCACGACCTGGTCCGGCGGCGGCGATGCGGCTCGTACCGGCGCGATCGCGACCAGTCCGAGGAAGAAAGAAAAAGCCAGAATTCGCAGCATATGGATCTCCTTAGTTTATTTGTTCGGTTGCGGCGCAGGTTTGTCTGCGGCAGGTTTGTCGGCGCCATCGACCGCGGGTTTGGCTGCGGCATCTTTTTTCGGACTGTCGCTGCCGACCAGGAACTTGCCGATCAGCTCTTCGAGTTGCATCGCATTCTGGGTCAGCACGAACTGGTCGCCTTCCTTGAGCATGTCCGGCGAGCCGCCGGGCTGGATACCAACGTATTGGTCGCCCAATAAACCGCTGGTGAATATCGCGGCGGCGGAATCATCCGGAATCTGCACATAACGCTTGTCGATGCCAAGCGTGACGACCGCATCGAGCTTGTCCGGCGTGAGCGTGATCGCCTTGACCGAACCGATGCGCACACCCGCAATCTTCACCGGCGCGCGCAATTTGAGCGATCCGATATTGGTGAAGTGGCCGACGACATTGTAGGACGCGCCTTCGGTATAGTTGGCCAGGCTGGTGGTTTGTGTCGCAAGAAAACCGAGCGCCGCAAAACCCAGCAAGATAAACAGGCCGGTGCCGAATTGGAAAGAGCGTTTCTGGCTCATGGTTGTCTACTCACAGCAAAAATGCAGTCATCAGAAAGTCGATAGCGAGGATCGCGATCGAGGAAAACACCACCGTGCGCGTGGTCGCGTAGGCAACACCTTCGCTCGTCGCCGGCGTCGTGTAACCCTGGTATACGGCGATCAGGGTCGAGACGATACCGAACGCAAAAGCCTTCGCCACGCCGTTCAAAATATCCTTGCCGAGCGCGACGCTGTCAGTCATGTTCGACCAGAACGTGCCGCTGTCCACACCGAGCCAGCTCACGGTCACGAGAAAGCCGCCGAGGATGCCCATCATGTTGAACACGCTGGCGAGCAGCGGCATCGAAATCACACCGGCAAGAAAGCGCGGCGCGATCACGTACGACATCGGATCGACCGCCATCATCTCCATCGCGGCGAGTTGGTCGGTCGCGCGCATGAGGCCGATTTCGGCGGTGATCGAGGTGCCCGCGCGGCCGGCAAACAGCAGCACGGTAATGACCGGCCCGAGTTCGCGGAACAACGACAACGCCAGCAGCGTGCTGACTTTTTCGGTCGCACCGAACGTGCTCAACGCGTTGTAGCTTTGCAGGCCGAGCACCATGCCGACGAACAGGCCACAGGTCATGATGATGACCAGGCTCATCGCACCGATGAAATAAATCTGCTGGATCAGCAGGCGCGGCTTGAGCAATGAGCGCGGCACGGCCGCCAGAATCGAAAACAGGAACAAGGTGCATGCGCCGATCTGTGCGATCGAATCGCTCAGCGGCGCAAATCGTTGTGGTTTTGCGCTCATCGCGCCGCTCCCGCTTTGCTGTTGGGCGCGGCTAGGCCGAGATCCTCGGCGTAATCGCGCGCCGGATAATGGAACGGCACCGGGCCATCGGATTCGCCGCCGAAAAACTGCCGTGTCCATGGCGAGGTATCGGCCATCAGCTCATCGACCGTGCCGTGCGCGGCGACTTTGCCACCTGCGATCAGATACACGAGATCGGCGATCTGCCGCACCGCAGCGAATTCGTGTGCGACCAAAACACTGGTGATGCCAAGGGTTTGATTGAGCGTACGGATCAGTTTCAACACCTGATTAAGCGCGATCGGATCGAGGCCGACAAAAGGTTCGTCGTAAAGAATCAGCATCGGGTCTCGCACGATCGCACGCGCCAGCGCCACGCGGCGCGCCATGCCGCCGGACAGTTCGCCCGGCGAGAGTTGCGCAGCACCGCGCAGGCCGACTGCTTGCAGCTTGGTCAGCACCAATGCGTGGATCAATTCTTCGGGCAGTCTGGCGTGTTCCCGCAGTGGGAACGCAACGTTCTCGAACACGCTCAGATCGGTCAGTAGCGCCGAATTCTGGAATAGGTAGCCGATCCGCTCGCGTAGCTTGAACAACGCGTCGCGGCTGAGTTTCGGCACGTTCTGACCATCGACGAAAACATCGCCCGAATCCGGCAATAACTGGCCGGTGAGGTGGCGCAGCAATGTGGTTTTGCCGGTGCCGCTCGGGCCCATGATCGCGGTGATCTTGCCGCGCGGAATATCCAGGCTCACGCCGTCGAAGATGACCTTGCCGCCGAGTACGGTGCGCAGATCGCGCACGCGCACCAGCGCTTCGGAATCAGCTTTGGAAACGGAGGATTCGACTGCTGCCATAATCGCGAGAGAGTACCGGGAAAAGGAGAAATAACAGCTTGCCGCAACGATGCTGAAAGGCATGTGCAGATGCGGCGTGTCCTACCTTAACCGAGCGGCTGCAGCATCACCAGTCCGCCCGTTCATGCCTCTTTCAGCAAATCGGCAATCAACGCGGCATGGCGGCGTGTCTGCTGGATGCGGCGCAAGCGCTGCGAGGTGACGATCGCGCGCAGATCGTTCAGCGCGGTCTCGAAATCGTCGTTGACCACGAGGTAATCGAACTCGGTGTGATGCAGCATCTCGGCGCGAGCCTCGCGCGTGCGGCGCGCGATTTCGGCCTCGCTGTCCTGGCCACGCAAATGCAATCGGCGCAGCAATTCTTCACGCGACGGCGGCAGGATGAAGATCGAGCTGCAGGACATGCGCGCGCGCACTTGCTCGGCGCCCTGAAAATCGATTTCGAGCAAGACATCGTGCCCGCTGGCGAGCTGCGCTTCCACGGCAGCACGCGACGTGCCGTAACGATTGCCGAACACCACCGCATGTTCAAGAAACGCGTTCTGCCGCACCAGTTGCTCGAACTCGCTGCGGCTGCAGTAATGGTAATGTCGCCCGTTAATTTCACCCGGACGCGGCGGCCGCGTGGTATGCGAAATCGACAGCGCGATATCCGGCTCGCGTTCGAGCAGCGCCTTGACCAGACTGGTTTTTCCGGCACCCGACGGTGCGGCAACAATGAACAGCGTTCCGGGCATGGTTATTCGATGTTCTGCACTTGTTCGCGGATCTGCTCGATCAGCACTTTCAACTCCACCGCGGATTGCGTAGTGCGCTGATCGACCGACTTCGAGCCAAGCGTGTTCGCCTCGCGATTGAATTCCTGCATCATGAAATCCAGCCGCCGGCCGGAAGGCTCCTTGAGCTTGAGGATGCGGCGTGCTTCAGCGATGTGCGAACCGAGCCGGTCGAGTTCTTCATCGACATCGAGTTTCTGCAACTGCATCACGAGTTCCTGCTCGAGTCGGCCCGGATCGAGCGGCTGCTTGATTTCGGCAATGCGCGTATCGAGGCGCGTGCGTGCCGCGGCCCGGATATCCGGCAGCCATGTGCGCACGTCGGCGACGATGCGCTCGACACCGCTGAGGCGCTCGTTGATAAATTCGGCGAGACGATCGCCCTCGCGCTGGCGCGTGGCGACCATATCCGCGATCGCCTGATCGAGCAGGTCGAGCGTCGCCTGTTTGAGTCCGTCGCTATCGATATCCTGCTGGATCAGCACGCCGGGCCAGTTCAACAATTCGGTGAAGCCAACCTGCAGATGCGGAATATCCAGCGCGGTTTCGCGCGCGAGTATTGCCAAGCGCGATAGCAGATCGCGATCCACTTTGAGTTCTGCCGCGCCAGCCTGCAGCGGACGAAAACGCAGATTCACATCGATCTTGCCGCGCGTGAGGTTTGCCGCAATGCGTTCGCGCAGCAGCGGTTCGAGCGCGCGCAATTCTTCCGGCAAGCGCGGGCTCACCTCCAGATAGCGGTGATTGACCGAACGCAGCTCGAACGCCAGTGCACCGAACGGCGTGGCGCTTTCGGCGCTGGCAAAAGCAGTCATGCTTCGAATCATTTGAACCTCGGTAAGTGGTGGTGGCGGATCTTTTGTTCTTGCAGCCCCCTTGAGTCAAGCGGGCAAACTCCTTGCGCAGCAGGGAGTTCATGGTTGTGGAAGCACAATTTGCCCAGTCGAAGTTCGAGCGACAAATTACTAATTCGGTGATTCGTCGAGGCCCGTCAATAAAGGCAGGGCTGGCAATGGTAAACTCCGCGTCCATTTTCCCATAGCCTCTTCTTCGATGACCAATTTCTCCCGCCCTAGCGGTCGCGCGCCGGATGCTCTGCGTCCGGTCACGATCGAACGCCATTACACGCGCCATGCCGAAGGTTCGGTGCTGGTCAGTTTTGGCGATACGCGCGTGCTGTGCACCGCCAGTGTCGAAGAGAAAGTGCCGGGATTTCTGCGCGGCAAAGGCGAAGGCTGGATCACCGCCGAATACGGCATGTTGCCGCGCGCCACCGCAACCCGCACCCAGCGCGAAGCCGCGCGTGGCGGCCAGGGCGGTCGCACGATGGAAATCCAGCGCCTGATCGGGCGCTCGTTGCGCGCGTGCGTCGATCGCAATCTGCTCGGCGATCGCACCATCACTTTGGACTGCGACGTGTTACAGGCCGATGGCGGCACGCGCACCGCGGCCATCACCGGCGCGTACGTGGCGATGGTCGATGCGGTCGCCGGTTTGAAAGCGCGCAAACTCATCAGCAAGGATCCGATCTTCGGCGCGATTGCGGCGGTCTCGGTCGGCGTTTATCGGGGCGTGCCGGTGCTCGATCTCGATTATCCCGAAGATTCCGCGTGCGATACTGACATGAACGTGGTGATGAACGAAGGCGGCGGTTTCATCGAGCTGCAAGGCACCGCGGAAGGCCACGCGTTTCGTCGTGACGAACTTGATGCCTTACTCGCGCTCGCGGAAAAAGGCATGGTCGAATTGTTCGCCAAACAGCGCGAGGCGCTCGCACGCTGAAAAGTTTTCGTCTTGAATTCGTAAACGGATATTCGTAAAAAAAACAGGGGCCAATCGTGACGACCGCAGACAACCGTATCGTGCTTGCCAGCAGCAATCCCGGCAAGCTCGCCGAGATTCGCGAACTGCTCGCTGATCTTCCGTACAACCTGGTGGCGCAGGGCGAACTCGGCATTACGGAAATTCCCGAAACCGGTTTCACTTTCGTTGAGAACGCGCTGCTCAAGGCGCGCAATGCATCGCGCCTGAGTGGCTTGCCCGCGTTGTCGGACGATTCCGGTTTGCTGGTGGATGTTTTGAACGGAGCGCCGGGTTTGAAATCCGCGCGCTACGCTGGCGAAAAAGCAACGCCCGACAGCAATAATATCAAGCTGCTGGATGCGCTCAAGGGCGTCGCTCCGCTGCAGCGTACAGCGCAGTTTTATTGCGTGATCGTGTTTCTGCGCCACGCGCGTGATCCCGCGCCATTGATCTGCCAAGGCGTGTGGCACGGCCGCATTCTCGAAGAACCGCGTGGCACGGGCGGCTTCGGTTACGACTCGCTGTTCCTCGAACCCGGTCTCGAACAAACCGCGGCGGAAATGGAAGCGGCGATGAAAAATCTCGTCAGCCATCGCTCGCGTGCGCTGGCGGATTTGCGCAGCGGCCTGGCGCGGCGCTGAGCTAGCGATCACGGCGAATGTTCACCCCGCCGCCGCTGGCGCTGTACATCCATATTCCGTGGTGCGTGCGCAAATGTCCGTACTGCGATTTCAATTCGCATAACGCCCCGGCGGCGATTCCGCAGCGCGAATACGTCGATGCGTTGCTCGCCGATCTCGATCAGGATCTGCCGCTGGTAACCGGGCGCGAAGTTGTCAGCATATTTTTTGGCGGCGGTACGCCGAGCCTGTTCTCCGCGGAAAATATCGCACGCATCATCGACGGCGTCGGTGCACGGCTGGCCCTGCAGCCCGGCATCGAAATTACGCTCGAAACCAATCCTGGTACGGTCGAGCACGACAGTTTCGCCGGCTATAAACGTGCCGGGATTAACCGCATCAGTTTCGGCGTGCAGAGTTTCGACGATGCCGCGCTCCAGCGGATCGGTCGTATCCACGATTCCGCGCAAGCCGAAACCGCGATCAAGTCGGCGCAGGATGCGGGCATCAGCAACCTCAATCTCGACCTCATGTACGCACTGCCCGAACAGACTTTGGCACAGGCACTCGCCGATGTGGAAAAAGGGATTTTGTTGCAAACGCCGCATTTTTCACATTATCAACTTACGCTGGAACCGAACACCGTGTTCGCCGCGAAGCCACCGCCGCTGCCCGATCACGACAGCGCGTGGGACATGCAGGAAGCGTGTCAGGCGCGACTGGCCGAGGCCGGTTTTTCACACTACGAAGTTTCGGCATACGCTCGGCCCGGCCGGGAATGCCGGCACAATCAAAACTATTGGCGCTTCGGCGATTACCTCGGCATCGGCGCGGGTGCGCACGGCAAACTGAGCAACCCCGACGGCGAAATCCGGCGACGCTGGAAGGTCAAACATCCGGTCGCTTATTTGCGCCACGCCAAGACAAAGCAGCGACTCGGCGGCGACGATATCGTGGCCGCCGATCAGTTGCCGTTCGAGTTCATGTTGAACGCACTGCGCCTGACCGGCGGATTCGCACTGGGTGAATTCGCCGCACATACTGGCCTGCCAACGACCGCGATTCAAGCGCAGCTCGACGATGCCGATGCCCGCGGCTGGCTGACGATCGAAAACGGCTGGCTGCGCCCGACCGAGCTCGGCCAGCGTTTTCTCAACGACGTGATGCAACTGTTTTTACCGGAGACCTGAGCCATGCTCGATTTCATCAATCTCACCTGCCCGTATTGCGGCGAAAGTTTCGAGACCGCGGTCGATTGTTCCGCCGGTTCGCAGCGTTATGTGGAAGATTGCGCGGTGTGTTGCCGCCCAATCGAAGTTTCCGTTTCGGTCGATGATAGCGGCGAGCTTTTGGACGTCCAGACGTCTACGGATAATGAATAAGCGAGGTGTTGCTTCGGCAGTTTTGACACTCGGACTCGCATCTATCCACGGTCACGCCAAGGTGCATCCCAACGCAACAGCTGGCGCTGGACTTCGGTTGCATTGCTGTGGTGTCGCCTAAGCGCAACCGCGAGGCGTTGTTTCGCGGATGGCTGCGCACCCCCATCAGCGAGTTCATCGAGCGCCTGCGCCATCCCGACCCACCGCTGCTCGATCAACTCGGGGTAGCTGCGTGAAAAACGCCGGGATAGCTCAGGATCGGACCCCATTGATTCCGCAGCAAAAGGCACGCAGACCCGCATTGCCATCGTGCGCGCCACCGATCTAGGGTCCCTCGAATCCATTGCGGTAGATCACGTCCGTGCTGAACAGCTCGGCGCTCGTAATGCCTTGCATATAGTAGCGGCCGTTTGGGCCTGGATTAGCGGACCGCTGTCCTCCCCCCACCACCAGCACCTGGCCGGAGGGTAGCAGGGTGGCCGTATGGTAGGCACGCGCCGTCGCGAGGCTGGCGGCGGCACTCCAGGTATTGTTGGCCGGGTCATACAGTTCTGCACTAGCCTGATAGCCGCTGCTGTTTGATCCCCCACCACCAGCACCTGGCCGGAGGGTAGCAGTGTGGCCGTATGATAGCCACGCGCCGTCGCGAGGCTGGCGGCGGCACTCCAGGTATTACTGGCCGGGTCATACAGTTCTGCACTGGCCAGACCGCTGATGCCAGCTCCCCCGGCGACCAGCACCTGGCCGGAGGGCAGCAGTGTGGCCGTATGATAGGCACGCGCATTCGCGAGGCTGGCGGCGGCGCTCCAGGTATTGCTGGCCGGGTCATACAGTTCCACGCTGGCTAGCGGGCCATACGTGTTAAATCCCCCCACGACCAGCACCTGGCCCGAGGGCAGCAAGGTTGCCGTGTGGTACGCACGCGCCGTCGCGAGGCTGGCGGCGGCGCTCCAGGTATTGCTGGCGGGGTCGTAACGTTCTGCGTTGGCCTGATAGGTAATATTGTTGGATCCCGCTACGACCAGCACCTGGCCGGAGGGCAGCAGCGTGGCGGTGTGGCTCGCGTGTGCCGTCGCGAGGCTGGCCGCGGCGCTCCAGGTATCGCTGGCCGGTTCGTAGAGTAATGCCTGGGCTAGGTTGCCTTGTGTGCCACGCCCCCCCGTCACCAGTACCTGGCCGGAAGGTAGCCGGGTGGCGGTGGGGCCGATACTTCCCGGGAAAGTGTAGTTTCCGCTCCAGGTATTACTGAGCGCGTTGTAAAGTTGAGAATCCTGCGAGGGCGGCGTTGGAAAGCTATCCCCCGTCTCGCCCAAAAACCCTCCCGCAACCAGCACCAAGCCCGAAGTTAGCAGCGTGGCCGCCTGGTAAACGTGCGGCTGTTCCAGGCTGGCCGCAGCACTCCACAGGTTCGTCGTCGCCTGCACCGTCAGCGGTAGCGAGAGCACAAGGATCAAGCCCACCCATAGCGCGTGAATCTGGCGCAACCGCGATTGCTGAATGATACGTTTCATGTGACCTTGCCCCCGAATTCCGTACCCCATAACCGAGGTCATGAGCCGGCTTGTTGGGTCTGATCGATCAGCCAGTGTTGCTCGAACTGCATCGGGC
>JAYVLO010000075.1:0-3470 GCA_043759455.1 Pseudolysobacter sp. | reverse complement strand
CGCGACTGTTGCGCGCAATGGCTGTCTGTAAGCCTTGCGCGGAGCCCGCTTTGCGATCAGCGAGCAATTATCTTGGCTGAGTGTCGGGGCTAATCAGGTTGATAATTGTAAAAATATATTTTAAAATATATTCATGGGAAGCATGTAAAGTATTTTGCGTTTTTTAATTTTCTTTTGTTGAGCGCTTGTAATCGCGCGCCTGCCAGCCCAGTACGCCGATGACCAATATCGTCAGCAGCAGCTCGGTCAATCCAAGCCAATGTTCGGCGGGTGTGCTGTAGGCCTCCGCTACGCCATGGCAAAAATACAACAGGCTGGCGATGCCGGCGAGCAACAAGCCGCGGCGCGGATTATGCAGATACGTGAGCATGGCCGGCAGCAGTGGCAACAGCGCGACGGCGAGTGCTACCAGCCGCGGCGCGTGTTCGGGCGGAAACAACCACGCATGCCAGACGATCTGCAGCACGATCAGGCCGAGCAAGGCAAACCCGCCGACACGTTGCGCGCTCATGCGCTGGCGCCGAGCCGGCGCGCGACATTGGCCACGCGGCGCCCGAGTGCGCGACACAGTTCGCGCTCGTCCGCGCTGATCGTGTTTTCGCCGCGCGCACCCGCGACATGACTTGCACCGTACGGCGTGCCACCGTCGCGGGTGCTGCTGAGCCGCGCCTCGGTGAACGGGATTCCCAATAGCAACATGCCGTGATGCAGCAGCGGCAGCATCATCGAAAGCAGGGTGGATTCCTGGCCACCATGCTGCGTGCCGGTCGAGGTAAATACCGCTGCGGGTTTGCCGGCGAGCGCGCCGGACAACCATTCGCTGCTGGTCGAATCGATGAAGTGCTTGAGTGGCGCAGCCATGTTGCCGAAGCGCGTCGGGCTGCCGAGAATCAGTCCGGCACACTCGCGCAGATCGCTGAGTTGCGCATACGGCGCGCCCTCGTCGGGCTCGGGCGGCGCGGCGATTTCGGTCACCGGCGCGACCGGCGGCACGCTGCGCAAACGCGCCTGCATGCCGGTCACTTCCTCAACGCCGCGCGCGATCAGCCGCGCCAGTTGCGCGGTGGCGCCACTGCGGCTGTAGTACAAAATCAGGATGTCGCTCATGCCGGGTTTCTCGGGAATAGGGAACGGGGAACAAAAGATACCGTCATTCCAGCCTGTGCTGAAATGACAAGCAATGGCGGACGAAAACGCATTTGCCGAATCGACTGCTTGGGCAACCGACGCCGATACGTTACGCTCAGACGATGCATTATCCTCGCCCCGCCAGTTTGCCATGACTCTGCACTTCCAACGCCATCGCGCCAACGCCTTCGTACGGTTTTTGTGGCAGCGCTTTTTCGATCAGGGCTGCCTGCAAACGTCTGGCGCGCTGGCTTTCACTACGCTGTTTTCGCTGGTGCCATTGACGGCGGCGGTGCTCGGCATCCTGTCGGCATTTCCGGTGTTCGCCTTGTGGCGCGAGCAACTCACCAATTTTGTATTCGACAATTTTGTACCGGCGGCGGGCAAAGTGGTGCAAACCTATCTGACCCAGTTTGCCGATAATGCGAGCAAGGCCACCGCGATTGGTGTGCTCGTGCTGCTGTTTAGCGCTGTGTCGCTGATGACCAGTATCGAGGATGCCTATAACCGTATCTGGCACGTGCCGAATTCACGCACTGCGGTGGCGCGCGTGCTGATGTACTGGGCGGCGTTGAGCCTCGGACCGCTATTGCTGATTGCCGCGCTCGGTGTGAGTTCGTACGTGTTCGCCTTGCCGCTGATCGACGCCGCCGAATCGGAGTTTGCGCTGAAGGCGCGCCTGCTTAGTGTGCTACCGCTGCTGCTGACCTGGTTCGCGCTGGCGTCCAGTTACGTGGTCATTCCCAATCGCGCGGTGCGTGTGCGCGACGCGATCATCGGCGGTGCGGTCGCGGCGCTGCTGTTTGAACTCGCGAAACACGGTTTTGCGGTGTATGTCAGTACGTATGCGAGTTTCGAGCAGGTCTACGGTACGCTCGCGATGGCACCGATTTTCCTGTTCTGGATTTATTTGTCGTGGATCATCGTGCTACTCGGCGCCTCGATTACTGCCTCGATCGCGGCGTTCGATTATCGCCCCGAGTCGCAGCGTTTGCCGATCGGCGAGGAGTTTGCAGGCTTGCTCGTCATGCTCGCGGATTTCGCCGCTGCGCAGGCGCAGGGGCGCGGTTTGCAGAGCCGCGACATGTGTTTGAAACACACGTTTCTCAACGATGACCTGCTGCAGAGTTATCTCGATGACTTGATCGTTGCCGGCCTGATCCAGCGCAATGAAAACGGTGACTGGATGCTGGTCAGTGATCTGCGCGCGGTCAGTTTACGCAGCCTCTACGCGGCAGGGGATTATCATTTCCCCGTGCAAGCGCCGGACAAAATGCTGGCCGATCGATTTTCGCCCGCGCTCCAGACGCTGTTGACGCAAAGCGGCGCAGCGCTCGCGACAAATCTCGATGTAACGCTGGCCGAAATATTTCCGCTCGTGCCGCGGTCTGTAGCTGCAATTGCGTCCGATCAGGGCCCGCTCATCACCAAGGATTCCGCATGAAATTTCATTTTCTGTTGGCGCTGATCGCGCTTTCATTTTTGTCCAGCCATGTCGCGATCGCTGCCGATGCTGTCAAACACCCGACGCTGAATGTCAAAACCGTCGACGGCAAAACTTTCGATCTCGCACAGGAAAAAGGCCACTGGGTGATCGTGAATTTCTGGGCGACGTGGTGCTCGCCATGCCTCAAGGAAATTCCGGATATTTCCTCGTTCGTCGCGGTGCATAAAAACGTCAGCGCGATCGGCCTGGACTTCGAGGAAATCGAAGCCGACGATCTCAAGGCGTTCCTCAAGCAGCATCCGGTTGGTTATGCCGTATCGGCGGTGGATGTCTACAATCCGCCGAAGGATTTTGAAGTGCCGCGCGGTCTGCCGACGACGTATGTGATCGCCCCCGATGGCAGCGTGGCCAAGCGTTTCATGGGCCCGATCACTGACACCGATCTGGAAAAAGTGCTGAAGGATGCGGGCGCGAGCGGCACATGATCGATGCGCGAAAACCATCACGAGAGTGAACACGATCTGTGTGTGTTTTCGTGTTCATGGTCGTGTGCAGGGTGTATTTTTTCGCGCGTCGACACGCACGCAGGCATTGCAGCTCGGACTTGCAGGACACGCTAAAAATCTCGTCGATGGCAGCGTCGAAGTGATTGCGTGTGGCGATGCAATCGCGGTCGGTGCATTGTATCGATGGCTGCTTGAAGGACCCCCTGGCGCACGCGTGGATCGGGTCGAGCGCGTTGAAACTGCGTCTTATGCCGGTGAAGGATTTCTGACGTTGTAGCGGGTTTAGCCGCGCGCCGATTCCCGCCGTCGTGGCGATTTGCTAGTCTCCGTGCAGATCACGCCACGGAGCGCACCATGCACGAATATCTTGTGACCCTGCCCAACTTCCT
>JAYVLO010000074.1:0-3044 GCA_043759455.1 Pseudolysobacter sp. | reverse complement strand
CGCCAGTTGCGTCGACTTGCGCGCACCGGCGTGGAAGACGAACTTGATCTCGACGGAACCATCCGCGCCACAGCGCGCAATGCGGGGCTACTCGATCTGAAGATGACCCCGCAACGACATAACGCGGTGAAGATTCTGCTGCTACTGGATGTCGGCGGATCGATGGACGATCACATCAAATTATGCGAAGAGGTTTTCTCGGCGGCGCGCAGCGAATTCAAGCATCTCGAACATTTCTATTTCCACAATTTCGTCTACGATCGCTTGTGGCGCGACAATACGCGTCGTTACCAGCTACCGATGCCGACACTCGAACTGCTGCACAAATATCCGACCGACTACAAACTGATTTTTGTCGGCGACGCGAGCATGAGCCCGTACGAAATTCTGCAGCCCGGCGGCAGCATCGAGGGTTGGAACGAAGAAGCCGGACAAGTCTGGATCAAACGAATGCTCGATGTGTATTCGCGCGCTGTGTGGCTCAACCCGATCGAGCAAGCGCACTGGAGCTACACACCGTCGATCACGATCACGCAGGAGCTGATGCAGGGGCGCATGTTTCCGCTCACCTTGCAGGGCCTGGCCCGGGCGATCGATAATTTAAAAGGCCGCAAGGCGAACTGAGCCGAAACCGCACTATTTTCAAACCGGAGAAATCAGATGCAGGCAATCTGGAACAACACCGTGATCGCCGACAGCGATGCAACGATCGTGGTCGAAGGCAATCATTATTTCCCGCCGGGTTCGATCAAGCGTGGGAATTTCGCCGAGAGCGAAACGCACACGACGTGCGGCTGGAAAGGCCTCGCGAGTTATTACGATGTCGTGGTCGACGGCGCAACCAATAAAGATGCCGCGTGGTTTTATCCCGAGCCGAAGGATCAGGCGAAGCAGATCAAGGGTTACGTGGCTTTCTGGAAAGGCGTGACAGTGAAATAAGCCGCCATAATTGCGCGTCCAGGACAATACGCGACATGACCTTTGGCGCAATCCGATGGATCCATCGCGCGGTATGATCGGCTTCCGTCTTCAGACTGAGTTGTTGTCATGAGTCCTTCGAGCCGCTTGCGTTGTATTGCATCGATAGCCGCATTTTTTCTGGTCATTCCGGCCTTGGCGGCGGACAAGCCCGATGCACACTGGTCGGCTTGGCAGCAGCATGAAACGTTGGCGAAAGAATCGCCGTACAACGGTTTGCAGTGGCGCAGCATCGGCCCGACCGTGCAGGGCGGGCGTGTGGTCGAGGTAGCGTCGGTGCCGGGCGAGCCGTATACGTTTTATGTGGCGTATGCGACGGGCGGCATCTGGAAAACCACGAATAACGGTACGACTTTCGAGCCACTGTCGGATCGTATGCCGACGATGGTTACCGGTGCGATCGCGATCGCGCCGAGTCAGCCGCAAACGTTGTGGGTGGGCAGTGGCGAAGCGAATTCGTCGCGCTCGTCGTATGGTGGTCTCGGCATGTTTCGCTCCGATGATGGTGGCAAGAGTTTCCAGCCGGCCGGGCTTGATCAGACCGATCGCATCGCGCGGATCGTGATCAATCCGAAAGATCCGAATACCGTGTACGTGGCAGCGATCGGCAAGCTATATAGCGAAGGCGGTCAGCGTGGCGTGATGCGCACGCGCGATGGCGGCAAGAGTTGGCAGCAGGTATTGAAAGGCGACTCGGTGTGGACCGGCGCGATCGACGTGCGCATGGATCCGCGTGATCCGAACGTGTTGTATGCGGCGCTCTGGGAGCGCTCGCGGCATGCGTGGAATTTTGTCGAAAGTGGCAAGGATAGCGGCATCTACAAATCCACCGATGGCGGCGATCACTGGGCGCGCCTCGGCACTGGTTTTCCGCAGCACGCAAAGGTTGGCCGCATTGGCTTGGCGATCGCGACGAGTCATCCCGACACGCTTTACGCCAGCGTCGATAACTGGGCCAAACTCGATGAAAGCGAACTCGAAACCGACGATGAACCGCTCAACGCCAAGCGCCTGCGCACGATGAGCAAGGAAGAGTTTCTGCAGCAGGATCCGCAAGCGATCGAGGACTTCATTCGCGGCAGTGATCTCGATACCGCGATCGATGCGAAAAAGTTGATCGCGATGGTCAAGAGCGACGAAATCACGATCAAGCAACTGCTGACCAAACTCACCGACGCCAACGCCGATCTGTTCAATACCGAGATCAGGGGGCTGGAAATTTATCGCAGCGACGATGCCGGCAAAACCTGGCAACGCACGCACGACAAACCGCTGCGCGAAGTCACTTACACCTACGGTTATTATTTCGGCCAGATTCGTGTCGCACCGGACAATGCGGAGCATATTTACGTCGAAGGTCTGCCGCTGATCGAATCCGAGGACGGCGGCAAACACTGGCACGGCATGAATGGGCCAAAGGTGCACGTCGATTATCACGAACTGCTGATCGATCCGAATTTTCCGAAGCGCATTCTGGTCGGCAACGACGGCGGTATCGACATGACTTACGACGGCGGAAAAAGCTGGAACAAGCTTGATGCGCAGCCGGTCGGTCAATTTTATGCCATCACCTACGACATGGCCGAACCGTACAACGTCTGCGGTGGTTTGCAGGACAACGGCAGTTACAAAGGCTCAAGCAAAACGCGCTGGGAACTCGGCGAAGACTGGACCGCGGTCGGCGGCGGCGACGGCATGTTTTGCGCCATTGACACGCGCGACAACAAGACGCTTTATACCGGATCGCAATTCGGATTTTATGGCCGCAGCAGCGCCGCTGGCGACCACGAAGTGCGACCACGCTCGGCACTCAAGGCGATACCGCTGCGCTACAACTGGACCACGCCGGTCGTGCTGTCGCAGCATAATCAGGACATTGTGTATTTCGCTTCAAATATACTTTTCCGCTCGATGGACAAGGGCGAAACCTGGACCGCGATCAGTCCCGATCTGACCGGCAGCACGCTGCGCGGCAATGTTCCATACGGCACATTGACGACGATCAGTGAATCACCGAAGCAATTCGGTTTGATCTGGACCGGCAGTGACGATGGCCATGTTTCCCT
>JAYVLO010000073.1:0-38971 GCA_043759455.1 Pseudolysobacter sp. | reverse complement strand
TGGAACGATTGTCACTGGTCGCCAGCCGTCGCGCCGTTCTATTTCGAGCATGTGGTGAAGTCGACGTTCGGCATCGGCGCGCCGGATCACGAGTTGTTGAAAACGTCCATCGCGGATTTCAACAAGTTCGCCAAGGTGTTGAACGGCCATCTGCAGGATCGCACCTATATTGCATGCGACCGGCTCATGATCGCCGATTTCCAGCTCGCGTCGATGGCACATTACTGGCAGGAATCGGAAATGCCGATGCAGGTTTTTCCGCATATCGTGCGCTGGCTCGACATGTTGAAACTGATTCCAGCGTGGGCCGATCCGTGGCCTGCGCCCCATCCAACTGCGACAAGCGCATAGATCGCAGCAGCGTACCGGATTGTCGGATGACGCGGCTGCGCCGTTCACCCGACCCACCACACTGCGTTGGACAGCAGTGAAGATCGCCATGACTTCTGCCCTCCCACACATCGGCGTTGGGCAGCATCAAGTTCGCGCGGCTTGACATGCCATTGGTCGTAAATACAATGTATTTATGCTCAAGTTCGAATGGGATACGCATAAAGCCGCTGCAAATCTGAGGAAGCATCGTATTTCCTTCGATGACGCCAAGTCCGTTTTCTACGACGAATTCGCGGTGCAGTTCTTCGATGATGAGCACTCGTCCAAAGAAAAGCGCTTCCTCATGCTTGGCATGAGTTCTGCCGCCAAGTTGCTCATCGTCTGTCATTGCGAACGTGAGGATGGAGAAGTCATTCGCATCATCTCTGCTCGCAAGGCAACCAGGCGCGAAGGCGCGTTTTATCAAGGGTGCTAACCATGAAATCCGAATACGATCTCTCCAAACTGAAGTCGCGCAAAAACCCCTATGCATCAAAGTTGAAGAAGCCCGTCACGATGCGACTTTCTGAAGACGTGGTGGAGTATTTCAAGCGCATGGCTGATGAGGCTGGTATGCCATACCAGACGCTCATCAACTTGTATCTGCGCGACTGCCTTGCTCAAAACCGCAAGGTAAAAATCAACTGGCCCCGGGCTGCCTGACGCCTCACTCAAACGAATTGCTTGAACACCAGGGCTGGAAAACCGCCAACACTAAATGTGATTGTTGGATAATGCGACCGCACCGCTCATCAACCTACTTGCTACGCAACACTTGCCAAATCGACTTGGCTAACGGTACGTTTTAGCGTACGCTTTGCGTCACAAGGAGAATATTATGGCCACCTCAATTACCGCGAGTGAGGCGCGCGCCAGCCTGTACCGCCTGATCGATCAGACCAGCGAGTCACATCAACCGATATTGATTTCTGGCAAGCGCAGTAGCGCGGTGCTTGTTTCGGCTGAAGACTGGCAGGCGATCCAGGAGACGTTGTACTTGCTGTCAGTGCCGGGCATGCGCGAATCCATCAAGAAAGGCATGGCCGAACCGCTCGACAAAAGCGCCAAGGACCTCGACTGGTGAAGTGGAAAGTCGTGTTTGCAAAGCACGCGCTAAAGGATGCAAAAAAACTTGCCGCCGCGGGCTTGAAGGACAAGGCACAGAAGTTGCTCGACGTTCTCGGGCATGATCCATTTCAAAATCCACCGCCTTACGAAAAGCTGGTCGGCGATCTTGACGGTGCCTACTCGCGACGAATCAATATTCAACATCGACTCGTCTATGAAATCTTCAAGAAGCAACACAGCGTTCGCGTACTGCGCATGTGGACACACTACGACTGAGCGCGCGATGATCAGCCCATGCCGCCGTTCACGCCGATCACCTGGCCGTTAATGTAACCGGCGTCTTCGCCGGTTAGAAAACGCACGAGTGCGGCGACTTCGTGCGGTGTGCCGGCGCGTGCGGCGGGCACGAGTTGCTTGATCTGTTCGGTGGTGAACGTGTCGGCAGTCATTCGCCCGGCGATCACGCCGGGTGCCACCACATTCACCGTGATGCCGCGCGACGCCATCTCGCGAGCGAGCGAACGCGAGGCACCGTGTAATCCAGATTTCGCCGCGGCATAATTGGCCTGACCGCGATTGCCGAGCACCGCCGCGACCGACGACAGGCTCACGATTCGACCCCAGCGCAAGCGCGCCATCGGCAGCAGTAATGGCTGCGTCACGTGGAAAAATCCGTGCAGCGAAATATCGATCACGCGTCGCCATTGTTCGTCGCTCATGCCGGCGAGTGGCGCATCGTCGTGGATGCCGGCGTTGTGTACTAGGATCGCAATCGGACCATCGCTCAGCAGCGTGCTTAACGCGGCGCGCGTGGCCGTGGCATCGGTCAAATCGAAACTCACGGTTTCGGCGGAACCGCCGTTACTGCGGATTTCCGCGACCACCGCATCGGCACGTTCGATGCCGTGATGCGCGTGCACGATAACGTGTCGTCCAGCGGCGGCGAGCGCCTGACAAATCGCGCTGCCGATATCGCCGCTACCGCCGGTGACAAGCGCGCGGCGCACGGGATTATTCATGGGCTGCTCCGGCATCGTTGCCGGGATCGTCGCGCAACATCACCGTGGCACGTCCTTCGGCGAGCAATATTTCGCGATGGGTAATACGAAATTTATATTGCCAACTCGACGGACTGTGCATGAGTTTTTCCGCGACGATATCGAGCGGATCCGACATATCGTCGATGCGACTTGCGTGCAAATGTACATCGCGCAATGCGACCAGCAAACCCGGCTGCGCCGCGCCGCCTTTTTCGCGGGCGAGTAACGCGCCGTGCACGGCCATCGCCTGCGCACCGTATTCGCACAGATGCACCGCGCGCAGCATGCCATCGCTACGCAGCGGATTATCCAACCGCGTATGCGTGTCGCTGAGTGCGTGGATGCATTCGGTATCCCAGCGCTGCACGCGATCCAGCAGACACATCAGACCTTGATGCGGAATCAGCTCGCTCCATTCCGATTTAGGCAACATCGCGCGGCTCCGATGCGGGCGTCTGACGTTCGTAGGCCATGAGGATCGACAGGCAGAAATGAAAGGCAACGCCGAGGCTCACGGTCAGACCGATCGCACGCAATACCGGCAAGGTCGAACAGGCGAGCAACGCAAATACCAGCAGTGCCGAGACCACGCATACGAGTGTCGCATGCAAGGTACGGCGCGCCTCGGCCGCATCGCGCACGGGGCGCTCGAAGAACAACGCGTAATGCAAGCCAAGGCCCGCGGCGAGCGTCAGCGCGACGAGATGAAACAGCGATAACGACACGCCATTCGCGCGCAACACCGCGAGCACGAGCACGGTCGCAAGCGTCATCGGCGCCAGCACGTGCCAGACCCGGCGCGCGCTGCGCAAGGCAATAGTCACGGTCAGCGCGAGCAGCAAAATTGCTGCGCCGAGCGCCCACAAAATGCGCGTGCGATACGCGATCAACAACGATTCCGACGCGCCTTTCAGATCGAGCAAACGCACGCTGCCATGGGTTTCTGTTTCCAGCGCTGGAAGCGCTGCCGGATCGTGTACGCCAATCAAGGTCGCAAGACCGAGCCAGTGATCGCTATGCTCGCTGAGCATCGCATCGACACGCGCGCCGAGCGGCGAGGTACGGAATTGTTGTGGCGTGAGCGGCGCGAGTTTGCGTGCGGTTTCAACATCGTCAACGAACGGCGCGAACAGGCCGGCGCGAAACGGCAGATCGTGCTGTGCATCAAGCAGCGCCGCTTCGAGTGCGGCGCGATCCGGCAATACGGTTTGTCGTATTTTTTGTACCGCGATACTCGGCAGATAGCGACTCGGCAGTTCGATGCCATCGAGCGCACCTGCGGCAATCAATGCATCGAAGCGCGGTGTGATGTGTTCGGACAATTGCAACACATCGTCGGCACTCGGTGCTTGCAGGATCAGCAGATAACGCACGTCGGGTGCGCCGAGCGCGGCACGTAGCTCGCCTTCGCGCGCAAGCTGTTGTTGCGGAATCGGCGTGAGCGCGGCGAGGTCGTCCTGCCAGAACGGCGCGGGCGAAAACCACAACAGCGCCGCAGCAATCACGCTTACGACAATCGGCAGCCAGCGCGGGCGCGGCAGATTTTCCAGCCAGCGCCAGATGCGCGCGAGACCCGGTGTATCGGCGGCATCGCGAAAGCGATCGGGCAAGACGCGCGGCAGCAGATATCGCGTCGTGAATCCGGCCACCAGCAAGCCGCTGATCGTGAACACCGCGAGCTGCTGCAAACCGGCGACGCCTGACGCAAAAAACGCGAGGTAAGCAATGCACGCTGACGCGATAGCGGTAAGCAACAATGGCCACAAGCCGCGCACACTCGCAAGCGCGGTTTCGCCCGCGCGGCGATGGCTGAGCAAGCGAATCGGGTATTCCTGCGCGACACCGAGCAAGGTAAAGCCGAACGCCAACGTGATGCCGTGCGCAACGCCGAACGTGAGTGCGAGCATCGCGATGCCGGCCAGCGCTGCGCTGGCAATCGGTAGCGCTGCGAGCGCGAGCACGCTGAAGCTGCGATACGCGAACAACATCAGCAGGACAAATCCGACACTGCTGATGCGGCCTATCCATTCGGCCTCGTCATGGGTGCGCGCATTCACCCCGACCGCGAAATAACCGGGGCCGCTCATGCCGAGTTTTGCCGCACCGATATTTGGCAACGCGTGGAACGCTGTTTCGATTGCTGCGATGGCGACGGCTTGCGCGGCGGGATCAAAACCAGCGGCTTTGGTTTGCGCGAGCAGCAAGGCTTCGCCGGCGGATGAAAACCAGACGCCCTCGCGCACGGCCGGGGCTTTTGGTGGCGTCCAGCGTTCCGCCAGTTTGAGTATTTCCAACGTCGGATCGCGCGCGAGCATTGGCTTCAACAATGTTGCGGCGGGCGAGCCGAGGTCCTCGACTCTTTGTTCGAGTTCGCTGCGCAAAAACGTGGTATCCAAGCGATTTTTTTCGAGCGTCGGCGACAACAAGAATCGATATGGCAAAAGTGATTCATCCAGCGCCTTGGTATCAAACGCGCCGTTGATCACCTGCACGAAATTCGCATCATGCTGCAGCGCCTGCGCGAGGCCGCGGCTGAGTTCGGCGAGTTGCGGTTCGGGCGCGCCGCCGAGCGCAAGCATGAGCAAACGCGAACCCGGACCTTCGCCGATTTCATCGAGCAACAGTTTCTGATCAGCGGTCTGTGCCGGTGGCATGAATCCGCGCAGATCGGTGCTCACGATCAGGTTGCGCTGCACGTACCAGCCGAGTGCCGCGAGCGCCAGCAACCAGACCATCAATAGCGGCGCGCGCCGGGCGAATTTCAATTTGCCGCTCCGCTGCACAGCGTGTTCATGTGCGGCAATGTCAGCGCTGCCGGCAGCTTGGCGCTGGCGAGTTGCTCGACCAGCAAAACATTGCTGTCGCCATCGGTTTGTTGCACGTTGAAACAGCGCAGCGCGGTCTCGCTGCCATACACATTGATGCTGCGAATACGTTTGCCGAGCGCCGCGTCGCGCGGCGTAAGCGTGATGAGCCACGCGTGTTCATCGCCGCTCACGGCGAGCGTGTGATATTGCTGCAGCAACGTCACATTGCCCGACAGCAGTGCGGTAAAACTGGCAAGGAAGCCGCGCAGTTCCGGCGCGCGATCGAGCGTGAACTGGCGCGGGCTTTTTTTATCGCGCCGCACTTCGACATTTTCACCGTTGATGATCGTTGTTTCGCGATATGGCGAGTCGATGCGTTTTTCCAGCTGTGCATCGCCGCGCCAGATCAGCTCACCGCGCAACAGCAACGGTTGATCGAGCATGCTGACAAAACCGACTTCGACGAATCGCGTTGTCGCTGGCGGCGTATGTGCAAGCGCGGCGATAAGCATCGGCGCATCAAGCGCGCTTGCCGGGCTGCATGCCAGTATCAGCAGCATCGCTGGCAGGCGCTTCGAGCTTGTCGTTCCAGAAATCATAGAAATTGAACCAGTTGTAGGGATCGATGCGCAGATAGTGCTCCAATCGAGCGGCAAACTGCGCGGCGCAGGCCTGCAATTGCACATCACGCTGGCGGCGTTCGATGCGCAGCGATTCATGCAGCACCTCGAAATGCAGATCATAGCGATTGCCCCCGCGATACAAGCCGATCGCGAGCACCAGCGGCAGTTTCAGCACCGCCGCGATCTGGTACGGCGCGACCGGAAATTCCGCATCGCCACCAAACAAACTCACGCGCCGGGTTGCCTCGGATCCGCGCGCTCGATCGCCGAGAATGCCGACCAGCGCGCCCTGTTCGGCAGCCTCGCGCATCGCCAGCACTACCGCAGTGCTATCTTGTCCGGCGTGGATCACGCTGGCGGCCATTTCAGGATTCAGCGCGTGCAGCAGCTCAGTCATCGCCGGGGTTTGCTGCTGGTCCAGCAAGACACGCAAGCGGATATCGGGACGCTGCTGGCTGAGCACGCGCAACGCCTCGAAACTGCCGATATGCGCGCCGAGCAACAGCACGCCGCAACCGCGATAGACCTGGCTATCGAGCTGTTCGAGTCCGTGCACGCGCAGGTCGAAATGCTGCAATTGCCCGCTCAGCAGGAACACACGATCGAGGATCGTGCTCGCGAAATAATGTACGTGCACAAGCAATTGCCAGAAGCTCGGGCGTCGTCCGAAAACGCGCGTCAGATACGCCCGCGAGGCGCGCCGTTCCGGCCCGCGGCGCAGCACAAAATACAGTGTGATCGGAAACAGGATCAGACGCGCGATACGACGCCCCGCGTGCAGGCCGATGCTGCGGATCAACCACAGCGCAAAGTGACCGCCGCCTTCGGGACGTCCGCGCCACTGGCTCATGCGGCGGATGCCGATTCAGGCAAACCGGCCACGATCAATCCACTCGCAATCAATTGCTTGTCTCGGCGGATTTCAAACACAAAACGCTCGGCACGCGACTCCAGCAACAACTCAGCCAACTGATCCGGCAACAACGGTTGCACGAATTTCACCTGCACCAGTTGCACGATCTGCAGGCCGCGCCAGCGCTGCAGCGCGGCGGCGACATGATCAAGCAGCAAGACGCCGGGCACCACCGCTTGCTGCGGAAAATGTCCGGGCAAACTCGGATGATCGGCGGCGACCATGATCGTGTCGCGAAATATGATCGCTGCATTCAAAGCGGTATCAATCGGCATGATGCTGCCCGGTCGAATCGACGGCGTCGCCACGCAACAGTTGCGGCCACAACATGGCGATGCGCAGGCCGAACTCGCGCAGGCTACGGCGTGGCGCCTGCGGCAGCGCGATCCGGCGCCAGAACAGTTCAAGCGCAAAAAACACACCGACCAGCAGATAATTGATGACGTTGGCGAACCAGCTCCATTGCGCCGCGCTGACCGTCCACGGTGCGGTGATACCAAACAAAGCCAGTAGTCCATCCGGTTGCAACAACAGCGCGAGAGTCAGGGCAGCCAGCGCAAGTCCGCTCATCAGCAGCGTCCACAACAGTGTCAGCCGTCGTGCGTAATCGCACACCGCAGAATCCTGCAACATCGCTTCGCCATCGACGATGCGGATAATACTGGCGATCAACGGTTCGCGTCCGTGCACCAAGGTGTGGCCGAACAACCACGCGACAAATGCATCGATCAACACCGGCACGGCGTATTGCGGCAGACGCGCGTGACCGTGCAGGCTCAATCCGATCGTCGCCACACACAGCGCGATCCAGCCCAGCCACGCCGCGACGCGCACGTGCCAGAGTCCGGCAGAAAAAAGTACGGTGAGCAAAACCAGCACCGCGCCACTGGCAAGAACCACGCTGTGCAATAGCGCACCGAGATGCGCGAGCAACGGGTAAGCCACGGCCAGCAGCACGGTCAGCCCGGCCCGCAGGCGCATGCCGTTCAGGCCGCGCGTTGTTGCTGGATGTGCGCGGACAATGCACGCAAGGAAGAAAAAATCTTTTTGTTGTCGCTATTATCCGAACGCAGTTGCACGCCGTAGCGTTGCGAAACGGCAAGGGATAATTCCAGGGCATCGATCGAATCGAGACCGAGATCGGCGCCGAACAGCGCGGCATCGGGATCGATGTCGGCGGCTTTCACCTCATCGAGATTCAGGCTGGTAACCAGCAATTCGGCCAGTTGGTGTTCGGCGGGAGTTTGCAGTGGCATCGATAAATATCCGGAAATTCGAGGCCAGCCCGCAACAGGCGCCCGTCAGCCTTGTAATGTATCATATGCGACCTTTTATCAGCCCGCAGCACAGGTTTTACGCGACGTGAATCACCGCCGACTCATTACTTCGCTGATCGTCACTGCGCCATTGCGTGCGGCCACAGCGCACCTGCGGCAGTCGCGTTCGTGAGTGCGGCTGTGCGAGCGCAGCTCGCGGCGTTGAGCGTGGGTTACGAGGATGTCGCGCTGACCACACTGTTGGCCGAACCGAATGTGCTGGCGGTACTCGGATTCGGGTCTGCTGCGCGGGATGGCGATACCGATCCGCGTTATCTGCAGGTGCCGCTGGAATCGCCCGGACAAAACCGCTTCGAAGTCTGGCGCGCGCGCGGACACGTCAGCAGCGGTCGCAGCGGCGCGATCCGTTATGCCAGCGACGGCGAATATCTGTTCGGTGTGATCGAAATCGACGAGGCGGAACACGGTGGCATTTATGCGACCAGCAAGGCAGCGTATCGTGCGCTCGGCGATTTTTGTGCGGGCAGCGCAACGCCACACGTGTTGCGCATCTGGAATTATCTCGCCGCGATTACCGAAGGCGATGGCGACGATGAGCGCTACAAGCAGTTCTGCGCCGGCCGCGCTGCGGGCATGGAAGGCATCTTTGGTGACGACTATCCGGCCGCGACCGCAATTGGCCGTCTGGACGGCCAAAAGATTTTGCAGGTGTATTGGCTCGCGGCTCGCAGCGCCGGGATCGCGCTGGAAAATCCGCGCCAGCTCAGCGCGTATCGTTATCCGCGCCAGTACGGGCCGCGGCCGCCGCGATTCGCGCGCGCCTTGCTTGCGCAAACACGGCCGGCGCAATTGCATTTGTCGGGCACAGCGGCGGTGGTCGGCCACGTGTCGCAACACGCTGGCGATTGTGCGGCCCAGCTCGATGAAATATTCACCAATCTCGATGCGCTGTTCCGCAGCGCGGCGCATCATGGCACCGCAGCAGACTTGAGCCATGCAGTGCTGAAGGTTTATGTGCGCAACAGCGCCGATCGCTGCGTAGTGGAAGCCGGCTTGTATGCGCAACTTCCTGCCGGCACGCAGTGGTTATTTCTTTATGGCGACGTCTGTCGCGCCGAGTTGCTGGTCGAAATCGATGGTGTGGTCGGCGTGCGCTGAGCACTGATGAAACGCGCGATCAACACGATCGCACTGACCAATAACCATGCAATGCCCGCGTTGACGGCGAGTCCGCCTTGCTTGGCGGTATCGGCCAGGCCATCGCCGAGCACCGTGATCAACAAGGTCGTCTGCTGGGTCACCGCGATCAAGGCGGTGAACAACAGAAATTGCGAGCAGGCACGCCAGCGTCGATACAACAGCATCAGCAACAGGGCCACGCTCGGCAACAGGAACATCCCGACGAGCAGAATGCGGCTGCCGGCCAGCAACCGACTCATGCTGGGCCAGGCCATCGGCAACTTGGCAAATTCCGTACCCTCGACATGACCGATATTGTCTGCCATCCACGGCGAGAGATTTTCCACACCGTGCCACCAGATACGCAGGAACGTCAGCGGCTGTTGCGCGAGCAATGTAATTTCGCGTCCGCGCGTGAAATTGATCAGGCCCGGACACGCGTGATTCGGCAGATCCGGCAATTGCCACGCCGCCTTGCCGATGTATTGCAAGCAAGCAGGATCGATCTGCAATTGCGCGGCGGTGGCGATCGGATCGGACGATGCCGGCAGCAGTGCGGTGAGCAGCACGTCGGCGCTGTTGTATTGCCGAATCGTCTGCATCATTTCGCCATCGCGCTGCAGTTGCACGAACTGAAAATACAGCCCTGCGAACGCGCCGAGCAACAACGCGACGCTCTGCCAGCGCCACCAGCGCGCGCCGTGCAATCGACCTGCAATCATCGTCACGAGGGTCAGCGCGAGCGGCAGAAAAATATGCTGGATCTTGCTCGTCGCGAGCAGCAACGTGATCAGCAGCAACCACCAGAAACAGCTAGTGCTTCGCTGATTTTCGCAATACAGCAGGATCAGGCTGATGCATGCATACAGCGCCAGCAATGCCGTCCATTCGGCGTAAAACGTGTTCAGATAAAGTGTGTTGGCCGGATCGGCGAACAGCAGCGGCAACAGTGCGGCATTCGCGATCGCGAGCCACGGCCGATCACGTTGCAGCCACGCGCGACTCAACAACGTGCACACAACCAGCAGCGCCAGCAAACGCAGCACACCGATCAAGCGCACCGAATGCGCGACATGGCCTTCGCCGAGTTCGACCAATCGATAAATCGCCACGCTAGTCGCCTGGAAGATCAGATCCGACGACCAGTAACACAGCGGATCATTGGTGCCGATGAACACGTAATTGGAGAACGGCGCGGCGGGACTGTTCTGCGTCGGCGCGATATCGACGGCGCGTTCGGGATACAAGTCGAAACACGCGGTGTAACGCGTCTGATCGTAACTGTTAGCGTAAGCCAGCAATGGATCGTGCAGCAGCAATACGCCAGCGCGTGCGCTTCCTAGCAGCAGCAGGATCGTTATCACGACGATCTGCCAACGCGGCGTTTTTGTGGCGAGTCGCGCGATATTCATGCCCGCACTCCGCGCAGCTGGCGCAACAACCAGACCAGCGGCATACACAGCACAAACGCGAACCCAGCGGTAAATGCGAGATGGCTGTGTTTGGCGATTTCGACCAGGCCATCGCCGAGGATCGCGATCAGCAGACACGACCACGCCGTGGCACTGCACAATACCGCGAACAGCAATACCAGACTTGAATCGCGGCGACGTGCCGTAAGTAGTAGCGGCATGACTGCCAGCAATGGCAGCAACAATAGGATATAAGGCATCCACGGCGCCTTGATCAGACGATCGAGACTGAAAAATTCAGCGGGTAGCGGTGCCAGTTTTGTAGCACCCACCAGACCGAGATAATCCGGGATCCACGGCAACATCGCACCGGGTGCATTGTCGAACATGCGCGCCAGCGTTCCCGGTTCGCTGGTCAACAAACCCAGCACTTGCGCCGGGCCGACCGCAGATATTCCGGGGCAGACTTTTTCCGGATCGGCGTGCAACTGATAGATCGACTTGCCGCGGAAATTGGCACAATCGGCGGGCAAGCCCAAGCGTTGCGCGGTCAGCGCAGGATCAGCAGATGCGGGTAATACGGCGCTCAAGACGGCATCGGTGCGGTTGACCAGATTGATGCTGCTGTTGAGGCTATTGTCACGGTGCGAATTGACGAGTTGAAGACACAGCGCGATCGCACCACCGATGCCCAGCGCCAACACCGCACGACGCCAGGGTTGGTGTTTGATTGCAGCCACGGCCCAGGTCAACATTGCCAGCAGCAACGGCAATAATAGATGCTGGAACTTGCTCATGCCGAGCAGGAACGCCGAGATCATCAGCCATATCGCCAACCCGCGGCGTGGCTGTTGCGCGACCAGCAAAACTAGACAGACGGTGCTGTACAAAAACAGCAATGCGCCCGCTTCGGCATAGAAGGTGTTCAAGTAGATTGTGTTGCCCGGATCCATCGCAATCAGCGCGAGAAAAGCGGCATTGCAGCAGGCCAGCTCTGCCTGCTGCGCTCGCCACCACAACCCGCTGAATGCCGCCCCTGAAAACAGCCATACGAGCAGATGCAACGCGCCGGCCCAGCGCACGGACACCACCGACGCATCGCCGGCTGCCGCAGATCTGCTCCGTGCGAGCAATGCCACCGGTGCGATAAACAGCAACTCCGCAGTCCAGTAGCAGCCCTGATCCGGTACCGACTGCGTGCTGAAATATTCAAGCGGCGTTTCGTAGCTGTTCTGGCTCGGCGCCACGCCCGGGCGGTACGGATAAATATCCAGACACGCGGTATAACGCACCTGATCGAAATTATTCGCCAGCGCGACCAGCGGCTGATGCGCCCACATCGCGGTACCTCGCCCCGCTGCGAGCAACAACAATAATAGAGTCAGACCGGCCAGCAGCCGTGAGGTGTTTTTTGGGTTGATCTGCATTGCAGGGATGATCGATTCGGAGAGGATGACGACGGAATTCTGCATGCCCGCAAGCCTGCTCGGCGCCATCGGCACCAGGCGTACGGATGCTGCAGCGGCGCAGCGGCGCAGCGACGCAGCGACGCAGCGACGATCTTGCGGTTTTTCTGTGGTTTATGCGAGAAAATGCCGCTTCGGCAGCATAATGTGAAATACATCACACTATAACCGTCGACTTGAACACGCCGCAGTCGCCAAGTACCGCACGAGATGCCGCTGCGGACAGTGCTAGTATTTCACTACGGTCAACCGGCGCAAAGCGCCTTGGAGCTTGAGATGAAAACGCAACTCGGCCATTACGATCTCGTCGCCGAACTCGGCCGCGGCGGCATGGGCGTGGTCTATAAAGGCTACGAGAATTCGTTGAATCGTTATGTCGCGATCAAGGTACTGGCAGATTCGCTGGCGCACGATCCGGCGGTGAAAGAACGTTTCCTGCGCGAAGCACGCAGCATGGCGGCGCTCAACGATACCCACATCATCCAGATTTATTTCATCGGCGAAGATGCCGGTCAGCCGTACATCGTGATGGAATTCGTGCAGGGCGAAGCGCTTTCAAGCGTGCTCAAGCGCGAAGGCAAGCTCGCTGTCGAGCAGGCGGCGAAGGTGATTTACCAGACCGCGCAAGGTCTGGCGACCGCGCATGATCGCGGCGTGATCCATCGCGACATCAAACCGGCCAACCTCATGGTCACGCAGCGCGGCAGCATCAAGATTGCCGACTTCGGGATTGCGCTGGTCAGCCACGATATTTCGAAAAAACTCACGACCACCGGCGAGTTTGTCGGCACGCCGGGTTATTTGTCACCGGAAGTCTGTCTGGCGAAACCGGTCGATCAGCGCTCGGATATTTTCTCGCTCGGCATCGTGTTGTTCGAGATGCTGACCGGGCGCATGCCATTCACCGATGAATCACCGCTCGGCCTGATGCTCGAAGTCGTGCGCGCGGAAATCCCGGACGTGCGTCAGCTCAACGATCAGGTCGACGCTGACCTCGCGCGCGTGCTGCAGAAGATGATCGCGAAGGATCCCGCTGATCGTTACCAGAGCTGCCAGGAGCTGATTGCCGATCTCGGTCGCAATCCGCTGGTCGCGAATGGTGCTCCATTGCATTTGCCGATCAAGTTGTCGGATGCGGCCTCGAGCCTGATCGGCCCGAATACGCCGGCCTCGGGACAACGTCCGCTGCCGAGCACGCAGCCCACGCCATACCCGACCGGCGGTGTGCCGACGCAGATCACGCCAGTACCGCTGCCGCGTGCCGCGACGCCTGCGCCAGTCTCTTCTGCGGGGGCGACGGTGCTATCGCCGACACCGGTGCCGGTCAGCGCTGCCGCCGCGCCGGTGCATGCCTCGGTGCTTACGCGCAACGCGACACCGCAGCGCAAATCCTCGGCCTTGCCATGGGCGGTTGCGGTGATTCTGATGCTGGGTCTGGTCGGTGCGGCATTTGCGTTCCGCAATCAGATTCCGGCGCTGAAGAGCTTGACCGACAATATCGCCGCGATGATTCCGGGCGCAGCCAGCAGCATAGCGTCCACATTATCGAACACGACCAGCACGCCGGCGACAACCATCGTTGCCACAACCCCGGCACCGCCGCCGACGCCCGCGCCATTGGTCGCGCCGCCAGCACCGGTGCCACCCGCAGCAAACGACGTACCTGCCACAACAGCCACCGCGCAAATTAGTGATGGCGATGCCGGACTCACGGCGGCGAGCGTCGCGAATAATACCAGTGCACCGGCCGTGGTCGCGGACACCAGCGCCACCGCGGTTACTGGCGATGGCGGCAGCAGCGTCATGGTCGGTGCCAATGGCGTTTCGATGAAAGATGGAACCACCAGCGTGGTGATCGGCGCGCAAGGCGTCAGTATCAAGGACGGTGGCGACAATATAACTGTCGGCACCAGCGGTGTTGCGGTTATCGCCGACGAACGCCGTGCCGAACAGCGCGCCGAGAAAGCCGAAATGCTCGCGCGCAACACGCCAAATGCGCCGGTCAGCGCGCCACCGAAACCGCACGTGCCGACGATTGCAGTGATTTCCGGCGGCGATAGCGCGGTCGCCGAACCCGCCGAACAGATCGTGATGGACAGCCTCAAGCGTCTTGGTTTTCATGTGATCGATCAAGCTGCGCTACCGCGCGTCAGCCACATGCTGCGCGGCGAGCGTCCGGAATATGCGCGCATCCTGCAGACGCTCGAACGCGTCGGCAAAGTGGATGCGGTGGTATTCGTGCACGCGCGTCCGGTCGGCAGTCAGGAAATGACTTATTACGGCCAAACGTCGACGTTGTACACCGCCCAGGTTGCGATTCGCGCCTATCGCGTTTCGGGCAACATGATCGGCAGCGGCTGGAGCGAAAAAGTCATGTTCACCACGTTGAACGCCGACGACAAAGCGCGCGAGGCGATCGAGCCGCTGATGGGTGAAGTAGTCGAGAGTCTCGGCGAATTTCGCAGTCGGCGCGACCGCGGCTGAACTGGTTTGTCGCAAAAGGCTCGGCGTGCGTGCCGAGCCTTTTTATTTTAGGCGACGCTTAAATTCGCGTATGCCAATACCAGCCATTTCGCGCCGGAATTCTCGAAGTTCACCTGCACCCGCGCATGCCCGCCGCTGCCCTCGCAATCCATGATGACGCCCGGTCCGAAACTCGCGTGTGTCACGCGCTGACCAAGCCGCAGTGTCGCGGATTCTTCTTGCACGCCGAATTGCCGCACGTACGCGGGACGCGACACCTGCACGCGCGGCCGAACTTCATACAATAATTCGCGCGGCAACTCGGTCAGGAAACGTGACGGCTGATTATAACTTTCCATGCCATGCAAACGGCGCGATTCGGCATAGCAAAGCACGAGTTGTTCGCGCGCGCGCGTGATGCCCACGTAGGCAAGGCGGCGCTCTTCTTCGAGCCGGCTGGAATCGTCCAACGACTTCTGGCTCGGAAATAAACCGTCTTCCAGACCGACCAGCAAAACCAGCGGAAACTCCAGTCCCTTGGCTGAATGCAGGGTCATCAACTGCACGCAGTCCTGCCACGCTTCGCCCTGGTTTTCACCGGCCTCGAGCGCTGCATGCGAGAGGAACGCACTCAGCTCGGACATGTTCGCTTCGAGGTCTTCCGGTGTACGCTCGAAACGGCCGGCGACATTGACCAGTTCGTCAAGATTTTCGACGCGCGATTCGGCGCTGCCGCGCGCGTCTTTTTCATAGAAATCGCGCAATCCGGTGTGCGCGATCATGTGCTCGATCTGCTCGGCCAGACTCAGCTCAAAAGTTGTGCTTGCGGCTTCGTCGATCAAGGTCAGGAATGCCTTGAGCGCGTTTTTCGCGCGTCCGGCCAGATCGCCGGAGATGAGTTCATTCAAGGTTGCGTCCCACAACGTGAGGCCGTCGCGACGCGCGCGTCCGCGCAGCGCATCGAGGGTGCGATCACCGATGCCGCGCGGCGGCGTGTTCACCGCGCGCTCGAACGCGGTGTCGTCGGCGCGATTCGCGATCAGGCGCGAATACGCCAGCGCGTCCTTGATTTCGGCGCGCTCGAAAAAGCGCAACCCGCCGTAAACACGGTACGGAATGCCATGCTGGATCAGCTGTTCCTCGAATAATCGCGACTGCGCATTCGATCGGTATAAAATGGCGCAATCGCTGCGTTTTCCACTTTGTTGCACGTAGCTGCGAATGCGTTCGATGACAAAACGCGCTTCGTCCTGTTCGTTGTAGGCAGCGTAAAGTTCGATCGCTTGACCGTCTTCGCCGGCCGTCCAGAGTTGCTTGCCGAGGCGTTGCGGATTGTTGGCGATGATCGCGTTAGCCGCCTTGAGGATGGTCGCGGTGGAACGGTAATTCTGTTCGAGGCGGATAGTTCGCGCGCTCGGAAAATCGCGCAGGAAATGCTGCACGTTTTCGACACGTGCGCCGCGCCAGCCGTAAATCGCCTGATCGTCGTCGCCGACCACGAACACTTTGCCGGTAGTTCCGGCCAACACGCGAATCCACGCGTATTGCAGCGTATTGGTATCCTGGAATTCATCGATCAGCAGATGCTGGAAACGTTGCTGGTAGTGTTTCAGCAAGGCCTCGTCATTGAGCCAGAGTTCGTGCGAGCGCAACAGCAGCTCAGCAAAATCCACGAGTCCGGCACGCTGGCAGGCTTCTTCGTAGGCGCGATAAATATCCAGCATCACGCGCGTCTGCGGATTACCCGCCGCATCAATCGTATCGGCGCGCTTGCCTTCGTCCTTGGCGTTGTTGATGAACCAGCTCGCCTGGCGCGGCGGATAACGCGCCTCGTCCAAACCCATCGCCACGATGATTCGTTTGATCATGCGCAGCTGATCGTCGGAATCGAGAATCTGAAACGTCTCCGGCAGTTTCGCCTCGCGCCAGTGCTGGCGCAGCAAACGATGCGCGATGCCGTGAAACGTGCCGACCCAGAGGCCGCGCGTGCCGTGCTGGATCAGGCTATCGCAACGCGCGCGCATTTCACCCGCGGCCTTGTTGGTGAAGGTGACGGCGAGAATGGAAAACGGCGAGGCACGTTCGACTTCGAGCAGCCACGCGATGCGATGCACCAGCACGCGCGTCTTGCCCGAACCCGCACCGGCGAGCACCAGATAATGGCCGAGTGGCGCACTGACGGCGTCGCGCTGAGCCGCATTGAGATCGTCTAGCAGGTGGGAAACATCCATGTCGCAATTGTAACGGGGCGAGGCGGGTGAAAGCTGTCTGCGTGCTTTACGATCAATGCGGATCGTGAAGCATCGTGCTGGCGCATACGATCATCCGGCGGATGCCACGACATCGGCGATGATCGCGTCCGCCTCGATTTCCACGAGCAGTTCCGGTGCAATCAACGCGCTGACTTCGACCATTGCCGTGACCGGCCGTATCGTGCCGAAAATTTCGCCGTGCACACGACCCACCGCTTCCCAGCCGCTGATGTCGGTGACGAAAATGCGTGTGCGCACGACATCCTTGAGATCGGCGCCGAGGGCCTGCAGCGCCTTGCCAATTTTTTCGAGGATGCAGCGTGTCTGCAGCGCCGCATCGCCCGGACCGACCACGGCACCGTGCTCATCGACGGCGGTCGTGCCGGCGACCATCACATGCGCCCCGACACGCACCGCGCGCGAGTAGCCGACGATCGGTTCCCAGCTCGAACCACTCGAATGATTTTGGCGTTGCATCGCGATACTCCTAAGGTTTGTCACGGCGAATGATTTTCACTGCGCTGATTTTATCAGGGAATATCGCAGGTATTCGTTCCACAAGCAGCAGCATCTATGACAAGTCGGTTTGTTATGCTTGCCTTCCCATTCCCAGCCAGTCGAAGAAGGCCCCGCATGACCGACAAATTATTTGATCTGAGTGGCAAGACCGCCCTGGTGACTGGCGCCAGCCGCGGCATCGGCCAGGCCACCGCCGAACTGCTCGCAGCGCATGGCGCGCATGTGATCGTTTCGAGCCGCAAAATCGAAGCCTGCGAACAGGTGGTAGCCGGCATTCGCGCCGCGGGCGGCCAGGCCACGGCGATTGCCGCGCATATCGGCGAAAGCGCCGCGATTGATGCATTGTTCGCCGAGCTCGACGCAAAAAACATCGCGCTCGATATCCTCATCAACAACGCCGCGACCAATCCGTATTTCGGCCCGATGCTGGACATGGACCTCGGCGCGTTCGACAAGACCGTGCAGGTGAACATTCGCGGTTACTGGTACACCACATTGCTCGCGGCGCGGCGCATGCGCGAGCGCGGTGGATCGATCGTCAATATCGCTTCGGTGAATGGTCGTCGTGTGGCACCGGGCCAGGCCGTGTACTCGATGACCAAGGCGGCGATCCTGTCGATGACCGAGGGTTTCGCCAAGGAACTCGGCGCATACAAGATCCGCGTCAACGCGGTGCTACCGGGCCTGACCGATACCAAGTTTGCCAGCACGCTGACGCAGAATGCCGACCTGCTCAAATCCTTCCTGCGCACCACGCCGCTGAATCGATACGCGCAGCCCGATGAGATCTCTCCGGCGGTGCTGTTTCTGTGTTCGCCCGCGGCGAGTTTTGTGACCGGCGCAAGTTTTGTTGTGGACGGTGGTTATCTGGCCTGAGCCGGATCGGCGCGAAAGAAAATTGATGCGGCATAAAACCGCGGGCAAAAAAATGCCCCGAAGGCCAGGGGGGACCTTCGGGGCGGGCGGAGACGAATCTGGGGAAGAATTCGTCATCCTGTGGATCACCCAGGGAGGCGGGTGATCCGCGAGTGCCGTTGCGTACACCCGATAGATTAGATGGGGGTCGGTGGTCTAAGTTCAAATGCGCGCCGAGTTCGATTCAGGCTTCGTTTATCGGCTTCATAATCAGTATGTTGTACGAAAATGTCGATCAATGCGCCTCGTCCCAGTTGGCGCCGCTGCCAATATCGACGATCAACGGCACGCGGAGTTCCGCAGCCTCGGCCATGCGCGATCGCACGCCCGCTACCATTTCGTCTACATGCTCGGCGCGAACCTCGAACACCAGCTCATCGTGCACCTGCATGATCATGCGTGCGTGCGCGGTGCGGTCGCTTAGCCAGGCGTCCACGGCGATCATCGCGCGCTTGATGATGTCGGCGGCGGTGCCTTGCATCGGCGCGTTGATCGCGGCGCGCTCGGCGCCGGAGCGCAGTCCCTGATTGCGCGAGTTGATCTCGTTCAAATACAGGCGCCGGCCGAATACGGTTTCGACGAAGCCGTCGCGATGCGCCTGCGCACGAACCGATTCCATGAAATCCTGCACGCCCGGATAACGCTCGAAATAACGCTTGATGTAGCGCGCCGCTTCGCCGCGATCGATGCCGAGCTGGCGTGCCAGTCCGAACGCGCTCATGCCGTACATCAAACCGAAATTGATCGCCTTGGCGGCGCGGCGCTGGTCGCTATCGACCAGCTCGGGCGGCACGCCGAACACTTCGGCCGCGGTGGCGCGATGCACATCCTGGTTGCCGTGAAACGCCGCGAGCAAACCGGTGTCCTGCGACAGATGCGCCATGATCCGCAACTCGATCTGCGAATAGTCGGCCGCGACGATGCGCCAGCCCGGCGGTGCGATGAACGCCTGACGAATACGCCGGCCTTCCTCGGTGCGGATCGGAATGTTCTGCAGGTTCGGATCGCTCGACGACAAACGTCCGGTCGCCGCCACCGCCTGGTGATATGACGTATGCACACGACCGGTATGCGGATTGATCTGCTCGGGCAACTTGATGGTATAGGTCGAACGCAGCTTGGCCAAGCTGCGGTAATCCAGAATCAGCCGCGGCAATTCGTGCAGATGGGCGAGGCCTTCGAGCGCTTCTTCGTTGGTCGAGGGCTGGCCGGTCGGCGTTTTCAACGTCGTCGGCAATTTCAATTCGTCGTACAGAATCGCCTGCAGCTGTTTCGGCGAATCCAGGCTGAAGTGGCGCCCGGCCAGGGTGTACGCCTGCTGCTGCTGATCGAGCATGCGCGAGGCGAGTTCGCTGCTTTGTTTGCGCAGCTTGTCGGCATCGATCAAAACGCCGCTTTGCTCGATACGCGCGAGTACCGGCACCAGCGGCATTTCGATCTCGCTCAGCACGCCGGCCAATCGCGACTCGGCCTGGATTTTCGGCCACAGGGTTTGATGCAGGCGCAAGGTGATATCGGCATCTTCGGCCGCGTATTCGCCGGCGCGGTCGAGATCGACTTGCGAAAACAGGATCTGCTTCGCTCCCTTGCCGGCGACATCCTCGAAGTGGATCGTGTTGTAGCCGAGATATTTTTTCGCCAGCGAATCCAGGTCGTGGCGACTCGCGGTGGAATTCCACACATACGATTCAAGCATCGAATCGAAGCGCACGCCGCGCACCGTGATGCCATACCGCGACAGCAGATTCATGTCGTATTTCAGGTGCTGGCCGAGTTTGGCCTTGTCGGGATTTTCGAGCAGCGGTTTCAGCGCGGCCAGCACGGCATCACGATCGAGCTGTAATGGCGCGCCCGGATAATCGTGCGTCAGCGGCACGTACGCCGCACTGCCGGTTTCGACCGCAAACGATACACCGACGATCTCGGCAAGCATCGGATCAACACCGGTGGTTTCGGTGTCGAACGAGATCAGTTCGGCCACGTCGAGCTTTTGCAGCCACACGTCGAATTGCTGTTGCGTGAGCACAAGATCATAGCTGCCCTTGCGGCTCAGCTCGGGATCGAGCAGCGATGCAGGGTCGGGCACGCTCGTACTCGCCGCTGCAGGATCGATACCGACACTCGCTGGCGTGGACAGCACAACATCGGCACCATTCTCGACCGCATTCAAATCCCTCAGCGCGGCGTTGAATTCGTAGCGTGCATACAACTCACGCAGTTGTACGTTGTCGGCATCGCGCAAAACCAGATCGGTGGCCTTCTGCGCGAGCGGCACATCGGTCTTGATCGTTGCCAATTGATACGACAGCGGTAATTTCGGCAAGGCTTCGCGCAAACTTTCGCCGATCTTGCCGCCGACTTTTGCCGCGTTTTCGATCACGCCGTCGAGCGTGTCGAATTCGCTGAGCCACTTCACCGCGGTCTTCGGCCCGCACTTCGGCACGCCCGGAATATTGTCGACACTGTCGCCCATCAGCGCGAGATAATCGACGATCTGATCGGGCCGCACGCCGAATTTTTCGAGCACGCCGGCTTCGTCCATGCGCGTATTGGTCATTGTATTGACCAGCGTGATATGGCTGTTCACGAGCTGCGCAAAATCCTTGTCGCCGGTCGAGATGATTACCTCGATATCGGCGGCGGCGGCCTGGCGCGCAAGCGTGCCTATTACGTCGTCGGCTTCAACACCGGACACGCGCAGGATCGGAAAACCCAGCGCCTCGACGATCGCCAGCATCGGCTCGATCTGCGCGCGTAATTCGTCTGGCATCGGCGCGCGCGTGGCCTTGTAGTCGGCGTAGAGTTCATCGCGAAACGTCGGCCCGCTCGCGTCCTGCACAAACGCCGCATACGCGGGCCGCGCCTTGAGCGTCGCGCGTAGCATGTTGACCACGCCGAACAGCGCGCCGGTCGGTTCGCCGTGTCGATTGGTCAGCGGCGGCAGTGCATGGAAAGCGCGGTAGAGATAACTCGATCCGTCGATCAGATAAAGCGTAGGGCGGGGCATGGCGGCGGCGGCGAAAGGAGATGTGATGAGCTTGTCGGAGCGGCGCGGCAATTGCAACGCAGCATGTGCGCTGACGAACTTTTACATCACCGCCACAATCATTTTGTTATGCTGGGGCTAATACTTCAGGAGAAAATCGCCATGACCCGTATCCTGTTTTTCGCCATCGTACTTTCGTTAAGCGGCACCGTGATTGCGCAAGATTCAGCAACTGATCCGGCTACGACAAAACCGGTCTTTGCGCCCGCCCAACCGCCACCGGACATGGATGCGCCGGGCACGGCGCCTGCGTCAGCCGCCGGCACGACGAACAAATCAGGAAATTCTGCAGCTCCGGGTAACCCCGCGGCGGTGAACCTGCCGAATGCGGCGAGTGCGCCGGCACGTGTGAAGGCCAGCACCAACAAGATCGGCGACGGCCCGGTTGCCGGCGGCATGCCGGAGCTGCCCGTTGTGACCGTGCGCAAGGAAGGCAACGACACGGTCGAGGAATATCGCCGCAACGGCAATATCTTCATGGTGCGCATCATGCCGACCGACGGTCCGGCGCATTATTACGTCGATCGCACCGGCAACGGCCGTCTGGATCGCGATCCGCTCGACAATACGCCCGGCCCGATCAGCCCGGTGTACTTCAAGATTTACGACTGGAAATAATCAGCGCTGGGGCGAACGATGCGAACGCGTCGCGCCACATGAATGACGGTCCGCGCGCCGGATTCAAATCCTGCGCGTGCAGTTTTCCAACGCCGCGAGCAGCGCTTCGCGCGGCAGTTTTCCGGCTTCGTTGCGCGGCAGATTTTCGACGCAGCGCAACGGTCGCGGTAAAAAGACCGGGTCGGTGGTGTGGCGCAGTTCGTCGAGCAGTTCGCGTTCTTGGCGATCCGGCGCAATGACCAGTGCGGCGATACGCGCAAGTCCGGTTTGCGGATCGGGTTCGAGCTGAAATACCACGCCATCCAGAACGCCACCCAAGCCGAGCAGGCAGCGCGTGAGATCGCCGAGCGATGCGCGTTTACCGGCGATTTCGAGCAGATCGCTATTGCGTCCGCTGAGGACGAAACGGCGCTGTGGCAATAACTCGACGATGTCCGCGAGCAATACCGGCGCCGTAAAGTATGGCGCATCAACCAGCGTACCGTCGGGCTGTTGTTTCAATTCGACATCCGCATACAGTTGCCACGGCTCGTCGTGCGCGGCACGGCGATGTGCGATCACGCAGCTTTCGGTGGAGCCGAATACTTCGATCACGGGCGTGCCATAACGCTGCTGCGCTTCGTTAGCGAGCTGAGCCGGCATCGGCGCCGTGGCCGAGACGATCCCAGCCAGCGCGGGCAATAGCTCACCCGAACGCAACAACGCACGCAGATGCACCGGCGTAGTCACGAGGAGGCGCGGCGACGGTACTTCCAGCAAGGTTTGCACGATATCGACCGGAAACAACGGGCGCTTGCCATGCACCGCCATATCTCCGAGCAAGGGCAGCAGCACCGACATTTCCAGACCGTACATGTGCTGCGCCGGCACGGTCGCGACGATACTCGCGCGAGCGCCACCACTGCTGCGACAAGCGTCCTGCAGCAGCGCAGCGTTCAGCGCTGTACTGGCGCTCAGGCTGCCCCAGGTTTTCGGATTGGGTTTTGGCGCACCGGTGCTGCCGGAGGTATACCCGATCGCAACGATTTGCGCGTGCCCCAGTTGCGGAATACGCAATACGCCATCACCGTCGCCGGCATGCAGTTTGGGCAATACAAAACGCCGCTGCGCAACCGCACATGCCACAGCGCAATCGCCGATGACGTAGCCATCCGCATGCGCCTGCATCACCTGTGTCACCGCACGAGGAGCGCGTGACGGCGGCAACAAATTTATCTGGCCACGCAAGGCCACCGCGCAGAAAGCGACGATGAAATGATAGCGGTCTTCGCACAGGTTGGCCGCGTAACGCAGTTCCGGCAACAACGCCGCGACCTGGCCCACGTGCGCGAGAAAGTCCGCGCAACTTACCGGCTCGTTGCCATGCCAGGCGAAAACCTGCGTGGCGTGATCGGCATGCAGCAAGGGCAACAGCCTGCCCGCAGCATGCGACGCGCGACTATTTACAACGGCTGACACGACATCCCTCGATACTCCATGTTTTTTCGTTAGCGGAGCGACTTTGTCAGGTTCGATGCGATATGAGCAAGCCTGCTTACATGCGTCTGACCCGTATCAACCACGCAGCAGCTCACCAGTCAGCGCATCGCGAATCGGCGTGGGTCGCGCTTGACCACCGAGCGTACCATCGAGCACAAAATCGACATCCGTCGCGAAGGCGCTATGCACCTGCGCTGCGGTCAACGCCGGCGGGTGGCCGTGCCGATTTGCACTGGTCGACACCAGCGCACCGCCAAATGCGCGGCACAACGCCTGCGTCTGAGCATGTGCGGTAATGCGCAAAGCAATGCCGGCATGTTTGCCTGCGAGCCACGCCGGCACCTGTGCCGAACGCGGGAACACCCACGTATGCGGACCGGGCCAGCTCGCCTGGACGCGCGTCAGTATTTCCGGCGGAATCGGCGCGATCAGGTTTTCGATCTGCGCGAAATCTGCGGCGATCAGCAACACACTCTGATCGAGCGGACGCTGTTTCAGCGCGAACAAACGCGCCACCGCGGCGGCATTGAACGGATCACAACCGAGACCGAATACAGCTTCGGTCGGATACGCAATCACGCCGCCGTTGCGTAGAACCTCCACGACTTTTGCGAGTGGACCAGTCGCTGACATGCGCTGCGCGACCCGGCGCTACTCAATCGAACGGCGCGTCGAGCTTCGGCACTTTTTTCGCCGCGACTTTTTTCACAGCAGTTTTCTTCGCGGCGGTTTTTTTGGCAGCGGTCTTTTTTGCCGCTGTGGTTTTCCTCACAGCCGGTTTTTTCGCAGCAGTTTTTTTCGCCACCGCTGGTTTTTCCGCCTTGTCTTTGGCCGCGGCTTTGCCTTTCTTGGCAAACTTGCCGCCGCGCTTGGCCTTGATCGGCGCCGCCGCGAGCAGTTCCACACAATCGGCTTCGGTCAGGCTGGCGGGCTCGCGATCCTTTGGCATGCGCGCGTTCTTTTCGCCGTCGGTGATGTAGGGGCCGTAACGGCCGTTGAGCACCTGGATCTTGCCGTCGGCAAAACTCGATATCAGTCGATTCGCGGCGGCTTCGGCTTTTTCGCGCACGATCTCTAGCGCGCGCGGCAGCTCGATCGTGTACGGATCGTCGGTCACCGCGAGGGAAGCGTAGGTGGCGCCAAGTTTGACGAACGGACCAAAACGACCGATGCCGACACTGACGTCCTCACCTTCAGGCGACTGGCCGAGCTGGCGAGGCATCTTGAACAACTCCATCGCGTCTTCGAGGCTGATGGTGTGCATGCTCTGGCCGGTGCGCAGGCTGGCGAATTTCGGTTTGTCCTCGTCTTCCTTGGTGCCGATCTGAGCGAACGGGCCGAAACGACCGAGCCGCACCGACACCGGCTTGCCGGATTTCGGATCGGTGCCGAGCACGCGACTGCCGCTGGCTTCGGAGCGTTCGACGGTTTCGTTTTTCTCGACCACGAGGGCCTT
The DNA here is from genome assembly GCA_043759455.1 of Pseudolysobacter sp. Classification (GTDB taxonomy): domain Bacteria; phylum Pseudomonadota; class Gammaproteobacteria; order Xanthomonadales; family Rhodanobacteraceae; genus Pseudolysobacter. The sequence continues at coordinate 14,066 of JAYVLO010000073.1, read as the reverse complement.
GAATGGCGTCCAGAACCGCTGCATCAGCGGCACCCAGTCTTCTTCGCCGCGCGACACCGCATCAAGTTCGTCTTCGAGCTTGGCGGTGAAATCATAGTCGACGTAGCGCGTGAAATGTCCCGACAAAAACTTGGCCACGGCGCGACCGACATCGGTCGGTTTGAAGCGCCGGCTGTCGAGCAAAACGTATTCGCGCGCAAGCAAGGTCTGGATGATGCTGGCATACGTCGACGGCCGACCGATGCCGTATTCTTCGAGCGTCTTGACCAGGCTTGCTTCGGAATAACGCGGTGGTGGCTCGGTGAAATGTTGGTCGGCGGCGATGTCGACCAGCGGGATCACATCGCCGACTTTCATCGTCGGCAGGCGACGCTGCTCTTCGTCTTCGTCGGATTTCTGATCCTGGCCTTCTTCATAGACCGCAAGAAATCCGGGGTCGACCACCGTCGTACCGCTGACGCGGAACGTGGAATCCGTCCCGCACGCAAAATCGACCGACACGGTATTCAACGTGGCGAACTGCATCTGGCTGGCGACGGTGCGTTTCCAGACCAATTCGTACAATTTCGCCTGTTCGGGCGTGAGATACGCGGCGACGCTTTTCGGTGAGCGCAAGGCCGAAGTCGGACGCACGGCTTCATGCGCTTCCTGCGCATTCTTGGATTTGGTGCGATACACATTCGGCTGCTCGGGCAAACCTTTGGCGCCGAACTCGCGCGAGATCACATCGCGCAATTCGGCCACGGCGTCCTGCGACAGGCTCACCGAATCGGTACGCATGTAGGTAATCAGACCGACCACACCTTCGCTGCCGAGTGCAATGCCTTCGTACAATTGCTGCGCCAGACGCATGGTGCGGCTGGTGGTATAGCCGAGTTTGCGCGCGGCTTCCTGTTGCAGGGTCGAGGTGGTGAACGGTGCGGCCGGGCGACGTTTGCGTTCCTTGCTCGCGACCTCGGAAACCACCAGGTTCTTGCCCGCTGCGCGTATCAGCGCATCGCGTGCGGCGAATGCATCGTGCTCGTTGACGAGATCGAACTGCTCGAATTTCTTGCCGTGCAAGCGTGTCAATCGCGCGCTGAAGTTTTGATCTGGGTGGGCGAGATTGGCCGCGACCGTCCAGTATTCGCGCGCGATGAAGGCTTCGATTTCCTCCTCGCGCTCGACGATCATGCGCAGCGCGGGAGATTGCACACGGCCCGCCGACAGTCCGCGCTGCACCTTGCGCCACAGCACCGGCGACAAATTAAAGCCTACCAGATAATCCAGCGCGCGGCGCGCCTGCTGCGCGTTGACCATGTCCATCGACAGCTGGCGCGGATTGGCGACCGCGTCGAGAATTGCCTTCGGCGTGATTTCCGAGAACACCACGCGATGCAGGGTTTTGCCCTTCAGCAGATTACGTTCGCGCAATATTTCGGCGATGTGCCACGAGATCGCTTCGCCTTCGCGATCCAAGTCGGTTGCAAGATAGACAGCTTCAGCGCTGGCGGCGGCCTTGGCGATCGCGGCAACGTGTTTCTCGTTGCGCTCGATCACTTCGTAGTTCATCGCGAAGTTGTGATCGGTATCGACCGCGCCTTCTTTCGGCACGAGATCGCGCACATGACCGTACGAGGCCAAGACATGAAAATCCGTGCCGAGATATTTGTTGATGGTTTTCGCTTTCGCCGGCGATTCGACGATCAGCAGATTCTTTGCCATGTTCTTTTCCGTGAGCCGCGCTGCTCGGGACGCATGCGATATGGAGATTTCCACATCGGACGCGAAGCCTTTGCCTACGCGGATTGAGCCCGCCGCAACGGCACGCTCCTTGATCAGTCAACACATAGCGACACACTGCTGTCAAGCACCGCGTTGCTCGCGGACCTGCGTTTGCAACGGTATGCCGCAATAAAAAGACACAATAAACGTGTCCGCGCAAACTCGCCGGACTAGTGTAAAACCTCTCCCGGCTCGGCGAACATATGGCTTTCCATCCACGCGTAGGCCGCTTCCTGGCCGGGCTGGTTGAATAGCACCATCAGCACGACCCACTTCAAATCGTCGAGATCGAGCTCATCCAGATCCAGCGCCATGACGCGATCCAGCACGAGCTCACGCTGTGCCGCATCGAGGATGCCGTTGCCTTCGAGAAACATCAGGAAACTGCGACATTCCGCATCCAGCCGCAGCAATTCTTCAGGCGCATATACACGCACCGGCGCGCCGCCGAGCGGGCGCAGCAATTCCGCGCCGAGCCGCATCCGCGACAAACCGTCGAGCCAGTCGAATGCCTTGCGAATTTCGGTGACGGCAAACCCGGCGTTCAGCAACGCGGATTGTTGCGAATCGCGATCGCGCCCGGCGTCGGGCTCCTCGCTGAAGAAGTTTTCGAAGAGGTATAACAGGACGTCCAGCACGTTCTCTTTCATCAGCTCCATGCGCTCTGCGATCAGGGCAATTTTTTCATTCCCGAAGGGGTGATACGGGGGCGGCGCGGATTTTCATCGACCGCTTCGCGCATACATTCCGCCGCGTGCTGCCACGACAGTACCTTCGAGTTCCAGTAGCAGCAGCATGGAGGATAGGGCTGCCACGGTCAACCCGGAACGCTCCGACAGTACATCCAGACTCAGCGTTTCATGCCCTAGTGCGGCGAGCAAACACGCGTAATCGGGGTCGTGCGCATGCGCGTCTGCAATCGTTGCGCTCGATGATGCCGGGTCCGGATTGCCGCGTGGTGACAACCGGCTGCGCAGGGCGTCGGACAAGGTTTGTGCGAGCGCGCCGAGTTCCTCGACAACTTCATCGGCGGTTTCGACCAGCTTCGCGCCCTGGCGGATTAATTGATGGCAACCGCGTGCCAGCGGATTGTGGATCGAACCAGGAATCGCAAACACTTCGCGGCCCTGCTCGGCCGCCAGTCGTGCGGTGATCAGCGAGCCGGATTGCACGCTCGCCTCGATCACCAGCGTGCCCAGACTCAGGCCGGCGATGATGCGGTTGCGGCGTGGAAAATTCTCCGCGCGACCAGGCGTGCCGGGCAGGAATTCACTAACCAGCGCGCCATGCGTCGCGATTCGCCGCGCAAGTTCGTGGTGCTTGCGCGGATAGACCAGATCGACACCGGTGCCGAGCACCGCCAGCGTCGTACCGCCGGCATCGAGCGCTGACGCATGCGCCGCACCATCGATGCCATCGGCCAGGCCACTGGTAATTGCAAAACCTGCTTGCACGAGCGCCTTGGCGAAGCTGCGCGCGGTGGATAATCCGGATTCGCTCGAACTGCGGCTGCCAACGATCGCTACTTGCGGTGTCCATAACAGATCGGCATTGCCGTTGACGAACAGGCCGGCCGGAGGACTAGGAATGCGCCGCAGCAGCGCCGGATAATCCTCGCTATCCCAGCCGATGAAATGATGGTCGGGTTGTTCCAGCCAGACCAGATCGGCGGCCAGCAAATGCTCATCGGGCTGGCGCAAGGTGCCTAGCGCGGGTGGCGCAACGCCGGAAGTTGCAGGCGACGACAGGATACCCCGCAAGGCTTTGCGGCCGTCGCCGAAGCGCTCGATCAAGCCGCGCAAGGTGGCGGCGCCGAGACCCGGCGCGCGCATCAAGGTCAGCCAGGCAATGGCATTTTCGGTCGATTGGGCATCCATGCCGACAGTGTAGCCTCAGGTGTGCGGGTGAACTGGCAACATCGCTTGGCAAAACAGGCGCAACGGTTTCATTCTCCATGCACCTGTCTGTTGCATCGATTCGAGAGCAGTCGTTACGGCAAATCCGGGCCGTGCAGCCGATCCAGCAGATGAACGGGGCGGATACCATCCATCACGAGGCCGTAGCTGACGCGATCAAAGGTGCGGAATATCATGACATGGCCGATATATTCTTCGGGCAGCTGCACCTGCTTGTCTTTCGGATGCAAGAACGCCTTCATGCTGCTTTCCGGATAACCGCTGTTGTCGTTGATGACATCGCCGGGATGATAAATCGCGAACACCTGGCCGTTTTCGATACCGTCATGCGCACCGCGCGAGAGCGCGACCACCTGCATCGGCCCCACTACATCGATCGCGTCAGTGAAGGAAAGCACGCGCATATTGTCCGGCACCTGTGTCGGTGCATGCGGCGCAAACTCGGCATCGTAAGTGTGCGTATCGATCGGAATGATCAGATCGCCCGCGTGCACTTCGAAATCGGAATCGAGCACCAGCGCCGAGCTTGGTTCGCCGGCGCGAGTGACCTGCACCGTGCCGAAATCCATGACTTCGTAACCAAGAAATTCGACGCGCGAGCGCCAACTGATTTCATACGGCGCATGATGCCATAGCATGTTTTCCTGACCATCACGGCTGTCGATCGGCTGGCGGAAAGTTTCGCGATGTTCGTCGATACGATCTTCGGTCGGCGTGATCTCGTGGTAGCGATTGGTCGGTCGCGCCAGCGCGTATTGCTGGCCCGGTTGCGCGCTCAATCCGCGCACGTAAACCAGCTGACCACTGGCACCGAGCAGACGATTTTCCTCGATCGCCACAACGTGCGGCAGATGCTTGAACTCGTCTTCATTGAGAATGCGCGCATGTTTCAGGAAAGGTTTGACCGCAGCCAACGGAATCGGCTTGATTGCCTCCTGCTTGCCGCTGGCACGAACCTGCGGGCCGTCCAGGCCGAGCGAATTGCGGCCGTCGATGTAACTCAGACTGAGCACGTCACCCGGATAAATGAGGTGGGGATTGCGCACCTGCGGGTTGGATTGCCAGATCTGCGGCCATTCCCAAGGGCGCTTGAGAAAGTGCGCGGCAATCGACCAGAGCGTGTCACCGCTTTTGACGGTGTAGGTATCCGGATGGTTATCGGTTAACTGAGCATCGCCGGCAACCACGGCCAACGTGATCAGCAGGCCCGCGCAAACGCATAGGAGCTTCTTCGGCATGACTGCTAACTCGCTTGATCCCCAATTCGTCAGGATTGTAACGCAAAGTCGTAAGAGAGCAAGGCATCTTGCCGATAAATCAGCAATTATTCCTGTCTACTGCCTCGCAGTTCGGCAACAAACATCGCCGTATCGGCGCAAAACGGGTAAGATTTGATGCTGGGCTTGCGTCGTGCGGCAGCGGGCCGCATCTAGCAGACAGAGGTAATGCCCATGGCTTTTTTGCCGATTCTCGAGTTTCCCGATCCGCGTCTGCGCACCCAGGCGCAGCCGATCAGCCATTTCGACGATGCGCTGCTGCGCTTGATCGACGACATGTTCGAAACCATGTATGCCGCTCCGGGCATCGGCTTGGCCGCGAGCCAAGTGAATGTGCACAAGCAGCTGCTGGTGCTGGATGTTTCGGAAGAAAAAAACCGCCAACTGGTGCTGATCAACCCGAAAATCATCAGCCGCGACGGCAGCCAGACGTATCAGGAAGGCTGCCTGTCGGTGCCGGGCATTTATGCGGATGTCGATCGCGCGGACTCGATCGTGGTCGAGGCCCTGGATCGTCATGGCAAACCGCAGCATATCGAGGCGGACGGTCTGCTTGCCGTTTGCATCCAGCACGAGATGGATCATCTGATCGGCAAACTGTTCGTCGATTATCTGTCGCCGCTGAAACGCGAAATGGTCCGCAAGAAGCTCGAAAAGGCGCGCCGCGCCGCCGCACCTGCAGCCTGAGTGCGAATGCAGAAGCAGCGGATTGATCGGCGCTTTTTCGGAATCAAATCGTCTTGCCCGGCTGATCAACGATTTGCCTGGCGGGCAAATCCTCGCTCCGCTGTTCTCAAACCCCGACGGCTGAAGCCGATAAAACGTGACCATTCTCTCTGATAGCAAACCGTTGCGTGTGGTGTTCGCCGGCACGCCGGAATTCGCCGTGCCGTGTCTGCATGCCTGCATAGCCGCCGGTGTGGAAATTGTTGCGGTCTACACCCAGCCGGACCGCCCTGCAGGCCGTGGCCGGCAGCTCACGCCGAGCCCGGTCAAGCAAGCCGCGCTCGCCGCCGGGTTGATCGTCGAACAACCTGAAACACTCAAGGATCCAGCCGCACAAAAGCGCCTCGCCGAGCTCGCGCCGGATCTGCTCGTGGTGGTGGCGTACGGCTTGATTTTGCCGCGCAAGGTGCTGGCGATTCCGCGCCACGGCGGCTGGAACGTGCATGCATCTCTGTTGCCACGCTGGCGCGGCGCGGCACCGATTCAGCGCGCGATTCTCGCCGGTGATGGCGAAACCGGCGTGTGCCTGATGCAGATGCAAGCGGGGCTCGATACCGGCCCGGTGTTCGCACGTCTGCGCACACCGATCACCGCCATGAACACCGGCGGCACGCTGCACGATCGTCTCAGTGAACTCGGTGCTGAATTGCTGTACACCTTTCTGCCGCGCCTGAAAAATAACGATATGCCTCCCGCAGAAGCCCAACCCGAAGAAGGCGTGACCTACGCGCACAAGCTGGAGAAACGCGAGGCACTGCTCGACTGGAATAAAACCGCGATTGCGCTCGAACATCAGGTACGCGCGCTCGATCCGTGGCCGGTGGCCGAGGCCGATATTGCCGGTGAGCGCCTGCGCATCTGGGCCGCAAAAGCGCAGCCAACACCGAATCAGGCAAGCGCCGGAACGCTGCTCGCGGCGAATAAATCCGGACTCGATATCGCCACCGCCGAAGGCACGCTGCGCATCACCGAACTGCAACGTGCTGGCGGTCGGCGCATACCCGTTGTCGACTATCTGAATGCGCGGCCCGAGCTGAAAATTTCCGCCGCGGAAAATATTCGATCATGACGATCCCCGGCGTGCGCGCGATCGCCGCGCAAGCCTTGGCGCAAGTTGCGCTCGGTGGTGAATCGCTGCGCCTGGTATTGCCAAAAGCCAGCGCCGGTTTGGCCGATCCACGTGATCGGGCCTTGCTTGCGGCAATTCTGTTCGACGCGTCGCGCTGGTATCTGCGGCTCGATGTTTTACTCGATCGCTTGCTCGCCAAACCGCTGCGCAAACGTGATCCCGAATTGCACTGCCTGTTGATCGTCGGTCTCACCCAGATCCGTTATCTGAATCTGCCGAGCCACGCCGCCGTCGCCGAAACCGTCAACGCCGCGCGTGAATTGCGCCGCACCCAATTCGCCGGATTGGTGAATGCGATCCTGCGGCGTTATTTGCGCGAACGCGATACTTTGGAACTTGCGCTCGATGCCGATCCGCTGACATACAGCAGTCATCCACGCTGGCTGATCGAACGCCTGCAGCACGACTGGCCGCAGCAACTGGCGGAAATTCTCGATGGCAATAACACGCCGGCACCGTTGTGGTTGCGCGTAAATCGGCGCCGCAGCAGCGTTGCCGATCTGCACGCGCGTTTGCGCGAACAAGGTATCGAAGCCACGCCGCATCCGCTGTGCATCGACGCCTTGTTGCTCGCGCAAAGCACCGATATCACGCGCCTACCTGGTTTCGTCGAAGGCGAGTTTTCGGTGCAGGACGGCGCCGCGCAACTCGCCGCCGACCTGCTCGCGCTGCAACCGGGCCAGCGTGTGCTGGATGCGTGCGCCGCGCCCGGCGGCAAGACTGCGCATATCTGCGAACGCGCCGATGTGTCCGTGCTCGCGCTGGACAAGGAGACCGCACGCCTGCCGCGTATGCACGAAAATCTGCGCCGGCTCGGCCTGACTGCCGAACTGCGCGGCGCCGATGCCGCCGACGCCGCCGACTGGTGGGACGGTCAGCCGTTCCAGCGCATCCTGCTCGATGCGCCCTGCTCGGCCAGCGGCATCATCCGCCGCCAGCCGGATATCAAACTGCACCGCCGCGCCACGGATATCGCCACGCTGGTGGTCGAACAAAAACGCCTGCTCGATGCGCTTTGGCCGTTGCTCGCTATCGGCGGACGATTTCTGTACGCGACGTGTTCAATCTTGCAAGCCGAGAACGAACAGCAGGCCGCGGGTTTTCTGGCGCGCACGCCAAACGCACGCAGCATCGCATTCGCACGCGATCATGACGCGCGGGAAAACTGGGGAACCGTAACGCCATCCGGGCGACAAAATTTTCCGGGACAGAACGGCATGGATGGATTCTTTTACGCGATCCTCGAAAAAATCGCCTGACGCTGTCGTGCCGAATCGAGCCAAAAGACTCGGTGCCGTCGCCAGGTGCTTATTGATTCCATGGAGGCGAATGGCCTGCCACACGGCGTTGCCGGCGAATATGGGAATATGGCGTCATTCGTAGGGGTTCGATTGTTGGAATTTTGCAAACTTGCATTGCTGATTTTGCTCGGCGCTGGACTGTCCGCGTGTGCGGATTCTACCGCGCCCGAGGATCTGCCACGCCTGCAAATCAGCAGCGCCAGTCTGCAGCAACGCGCGGATGGCGCAACCTTGGACGTGGCGCTGGACTGGCACGCGAGTCCGCTGATGCTGGACGCGCTCGATCACGGTATTCCGCTTGACCTGCGTCTGCGCATCGCCGCGCAATCCGCCGCCACGTTCGGCTGGCGCGGCACGGTGGCGAGCAACGAACGGCATGTGCAACTGCGTTATTTTCCGCTGAGTCGGCAATATGTCTTGCGCGATCTCGAACGCCAGGACGAACGCCATTTCATCGCGCGCGCGTCGTTGTTCGCCGCGCTAGAGGATCTGCATCTGCCGCTGATCGACTGGAACGACACGCGCGCCGAACGTTATCGCGTGCTGGCCGATCTGGACAGCGCGGCATTGCCGGGCGCAATGCGCGTTTCGGTGTGGTTCGATCCCGCCTGGCGCATGCCGGCGACAGAGTTCATCTGGTCGGCCAATCCAATGACTGAGTCCGCGCATGAGTGAACCGAGCGGATCGCTGACGCGGCTCGTGCGCCGCATTCTGCCGCCGCTGGCGGTGCTGGTGCTGCTCGGCGCGGCGTTGTTTCTGGCCAACGATGCGGCCAGCGGTGGCAATCGGCTCGGTGGTATTTATGCGTGGATGCTCGGCGCATCGATCTTCGCGCTGCTGATGCTGGCGCTGATCATCGTCCAGCGTTTGCTGCGCCTGCTGCGCGAGTTGCGCCGCGATGCGCCGGGCGCGCGCCTCACACGCCGCTTGTTGATCATGCTGATCGTGCTGGCGCTGCCACCGGTGGTGGTGGTGTATGGATTCGCGCTGAATTTTCTCAACGCCACCATCGATACCTGGTTCAATGTGCGGCTCGAACAAGGCCTCGACGATGCGCTCGATCTCGGTCGTGCGTATCTCGACGAGCATCTGCAAACGGCCGAACAATTCAGTACCGCGCTGGCGAAAGATTTGTCCGGCGCCGCGCCGAACGAATGGCAAGTTCAACTCGACAACACAGTGGATCGCATCGGTGCGAGCGAGCTCAGTCTGTTCGGCGCGGATCGTGCGGTGCTCGCCAGCGCGAGTTCCGATCCGCGTTTGCTGAACCCGGTCTATCCCGATGCGGATACCCTGATGCGTGTGCTCAGCAACGGCCGTTATGCCGGCGCCGAACCGATCAACGGCACGCTGATGTTGCGCGTGGTGCAGCCAGTCGGCGGTGATGCGCCGGGCAGTTCGCGGATGTTGCAGGCGTTGTTTCCGCTGCCGGAAAAATTGCGCCTGCTGACCACGCGCATCGAAAACGCGAGCTTCGATTTCCAGCGCCTGAAATTTTTGCGTAGCTCGCTCAAGCTCACCTTCACCGTGGTGCTGACGTTCGTGCTGCTGCTATCGGTATTGTTCGCGCTGCTCGCGGCATTTACCGTGGCGCGGCGGCTGGTCGCGCCGATCGGGCGACTGGCGATCGCGACTCGCGCGGTTGGTGCCGGCCGCTACGACACGCCGCTGCCGATCGCCAGCGACGACGAGCTTGGATTTCTGCTGAGCTCGTTCAACCAGATGACGCGCGAGCTCGAACACGCCAGCGCGCGGCTGAATCGCAGCGCGCAGGAGACCGAAAGCCAACGCGCGTATCTCAAGGCCGTGCTCGAGCGCTTGTCCTCGGGCGTGCTCGGCGTCGATCGCGATGGTGTTCTGCGCACCGCCAATCGCGCCGCCGAAACCATTCTCGGCATGCCGCTGGCGCGGTATCTGAATCGCCAGCTGGCCGACCTGCGCCACGATTTTGCGCCGCTGCACGCACTGATCGAACCGATCCTCAAACATATCCGCGACGGCGTGCGCGAGTGGCGCGAGGAAGTGCTGATCGAATCCGACGGCGAGCGTCGTGTGCTGATGTTGCGCGGCGCCGAACTCGCCGCCGACGACGCCGCCAACGCCGGATTCGTCGTGCTGTTCGACGATTTGACCGTGCTCAATCGTGCGCAACGCGATGCGGCATGGGCCGAAGTGGCGCGACGTCTCGCGCACGAGGTGAAAAATCCGCTGACGCCGATCCAGCTCGCCGCCGAACGTTTACGCCGGCGTTTTATCGGCCGCCTGCCGCCCGAGGAAACCGAGATTCTCGATCGCGCCACGCATACCATCGTCAGCCAGGTCGAGGCGCTCAAGGCGATGGTGAACGCGTTCGGCGATTACGCGCGGCCGCCGCAGATTGATGCGCGCGTGTTGTCGCTGCATACGCTGATCGCCGAAGTACTCGATCTGTACGAGAACGATCAGCGCATCAAGCTCACGCGCAATCTCAGCCCCGACGATCCACTGTTGCGCGCCGATGCCGGGCGCCTGCGCCAACTGTTGCACAACCTGCTGAAAAACGCGCTCGAAGCGATCGGCGACAGCAAACAACCGCAGATCGATGTCGGCACGCAGCGCGTGCAGGCAAACGGCCAGAACTGGGTCGAGCTGACGATCGCCGACAATGGCCCCGGCCTGCCGGCAGATTTCGGCGAGCGCTGGTTTGAACCCTACACCACGAGCAAGGTCAAGGGCACCGGCCTCGGCCTGGCGGTGGTCAAGAAGATCACCGAAGAACACGGCGGCAGCGTGCACGCGGAAAATCGTGTCGCGGGCGGCGCGATTTTCATCCTGCGTTTGCCGCTTGGATAAACCGTCGCGGAGACATGCGCTGCGACACGCACTGCATCGCACGCTTTATAATTCGCCAGCGATGATTTGAACGAACTATTTCGCTACCGCGCCGCACTGTTTTCCATCGTGAATCTCCATGACTCTTCAGCCGCTCGCTGCGCCCGATAATCGTCCACTGTTCAGCGCCAGCGCGCGCGCCGATCTGTTCTGGTTTTTCGGCTTCGCGCTGATCCTGCTCGCTATCGGTATCGGCCTGCGTGATCCGTGGCCGGCCGATGAGCCGCGTTTTGCGCTCGCCGCAAAACAGATGTTCGAGAGCGGCGACTGGCTATTCCCGCGTCGTGGTATCGAGCTGTATGCGGACAAGCCGCCGCTGTTCATGGCGCTGCAGGCCGCGGCGTACAGCATCGTGCGCAGTTGGCGCATCGCGTTTCTGTTGCCATCGCTGCTGGCTGCACTCGGCACGCTGGCACTGACTTATAATCTGGCACGGCGTTTGTGCAATCACCGCACCGGAATGTATGCCGCGATCCTGCTGTTGTTTACGGTGCAGTTCACCTTCCAGGCGAAGAAGGCGCAGATCGATCCGACCGTGAGTTTTTTCATCATGCTGTCGTGTTACGGGTTATTGCGGCATCTGCTGCTCGGACCGGACTGGCGTTACTACTGGCTTGGATTTTTTGCGGCCGGACTCGGCGTGATCACCAAGGGTGTCGGCTTCATCGCGCTGCTGATGTTGCTGCCGTATCTGTTCGCGCGATGGCGCGGCTGGGATCATCTCGCGCGCATCGATCGCGGCGGCTGGCGCTGGTGGCTGGGGCCGCCATTTTTTCTGTTCGCGATCGCGTTGTGGCTGGTGCCGCTGCTGTTGCACATGCACTGGTATCCGGGTGCCGAAAGTAGCGCGTATCTGCACGACATTTTGTTTCACCAGACGGCTGAGCGTTTTGCCGACGCATGGCAACATCAGCAACCGTGGTGGTATTTTCTCGGCGTGATCGCTGGCAGCTGGATGCCGCTGGTATTGGCCTTGCCCGGCACGCTGCCGATATGGCGCGAGCGTTTTATTGCACGCGATGCGCGTTATCTGTTGCCGCTGGTCTGGCTCGTTTTGGTCGTGATTTTTTTCTCACTGAGTCGCGGCAAACGCGACGTGTATATCCTGCCCGCGTTGCCGATGCTCGCGCTGGCGACCGCGCCGTTTCTCGAAACCCTGCTGCAGAAACGCTGGCTACAAACTCTGTGTCTGGGCCTGCTTGCGGTGTTGTCGCTGGGGTTGCTGGCGATCGGCTTGTCCGCACTTTTTGCGCATTCCGGTTTTACGGTGCGCCTCGCGCAGGATCGCGGCTTCGATCCCGACAGCAACGGCCAATGGTTGTTGTTGCTCGGCATCGGATTGATCGGTCTGCTTTGCCTCGTATGGTTTCGCCGGCGTCGCGCGCCGATCGGACTGCTGGTGATGTTGACCGGCGTGTGGTTGCTGTTCGGTCTGTGCGGTTATCCGCTACTCAATCCGACCAGCTCGGCCAGCGCGATCATGATGCGTGCAGCGGAACTCGCTGGCCCGGAAACCACGCTCGGACTGGTCGCGTGGAAAGAACAAAATCTGCTGCAGGCACCAGCGGGTACGAAAAATTTCGGCTTCGTCAAACCGTGGCACGAGCAATTAGCGCAAGCGATATCCTGGCAACGTGAACAACCGGAACAGCGCGCTATTTTCATTCTCGATGACGCGCTCGGCAACTGCGTCGATAAGTCGCGCGCGACGCTCGTCGGCCACGCCAATCGACGCGGCTGGTGGCTGCTGCGCGCCGACGCCGTGCTGCCGAATTGTGTGCCACAAGCAGTAACGCAACATGAGGACGACAGCGGCGCATAAGCCCGCAATCGTCCGGTAATGTTGGAGCTGATGGCGCCGACACGTTACGATGTAGCCCCGATTCAAGCACGGTCGAAACACGAGCATGCACGACGACTACATCCCGACCAAGACCGCCGAAGGGCAGCACGAGATCGCGCAGCGCAGTCGAAAACTGTCGCCGCGCCAGCGCATGCTGCTGATCTCGATCAGCGGCAATTCCAGCGTCGCCGAGTTGCGCAAGCAGTTCGGCAGCATCGGTGATTTCGATGAATTAATGCGCAATCTTGCCGAACTGGACTTGATCAATCTGCCAGCTGCCGTGGTGGTCGCCGAGATTCCGAGCCCACCACCGCCATCGGCAACACCCGCGAAACCGGCACCGGCCATGACGCCCGTGGTTGCGCCTGTTACCGCACCCGACATACACGTACCGCCGCCGACCGGTGTCGCCGCCGCCAAGCAGCTCATGAACGAGACCGCATTCGCCAACCTCGGCCTGCGTGCCTACATGTTCACGCTCAAGCTCGAACACTGCTACACCGGTGAGGAATTACTCGAACTGTTGCCGGATTTCACGCGGCTGCTGACCACCGCAAAAGGCGAGACTTATGCAGTCGATCTGCACGAACGTCTCGAAATAATGATCGCCACCGAGCCTTCGTCGACCGAATAAAATGCGGCGTTGTCGGCAACAAACTTCGCCGGATATCCCACCACGCCTTGCCTCTTGCTGCACCTGAGAAAATCGTGATGCCTGGCATGGCCTGCTCGCATCCAGCCCGATAGTCGCCTGAGCGTGGCGAGGGCCAAACACTCTTACCCAGACTGACGTTGAGACGCATGACTACACGCTTGCCGGCACCACATAAAAATTCCTCCGTCGGTAAAGATGCGCGACGCCATGTGGCGCGATGGATATCGCGCTGGCTGTTTCGTTCGCGCCGCCAGGGCGTCGCGCTGGCGGCGCAGATTCCGCTGCTCGGGATTCACCGAATCCTGATTTGTCGTTCGGCAAAAACGCTGGGCGAAGCCTTGTTGTTGACGCCTTTATTGAGCGAAATCGCCGCGCGTTATCCGGCTGCCGAGGTCGATTTTGTCTGCGGTTGCGGCGTGGCCGAAAGTCTGTTCGGCAGTTATTTCCAGACCCGTAAGGTTTTTCTGCTGCCACGGCGAATCGGGCGTCAACCGTGGCAATTTCTTCGCCTGCTGCGGCGGGTGCGTGAAATCGAATACGATTTGGTGATCGATCCGTATGTACTTTCGCATTCAGATCGTCT
>JAYVLO010000072.1:0-31606 GCA_043759455.1 Pseudolysobacter sp. | reverse complement strand
GCTGTCGGCGCGACGCGCTGGCTGTTCTTCACGATTCTCGGCAACCCCGATCTCAACCATGTCGATGGCACATATCTGATCGTCGCCGGCGTCACCTGGTCGCTGCCATACGAATGGTTTTTCTATCTTGCGCTGCCATTGCTGGCCGTGGTTGTGCGCACACACGTTGGCGTTTTTTACATCGTCGCGAGTGTAATCTGTGTTGTGCTCATGTTGCTGTTCTGGCATCCGCAATGGCTGTATCTGGCAGCATTCTGCGCTGGCATGGTCGCGGCAATTGTCGTGAGATCAGCCACCTTTCAGGCATTTGCATCGACTGCTATTTCATCCGCTGTCATCGTCGCCAGTCTCGTGGTGATGGTGGTTTTGTTCCCCACCATCGAAGGCATCGCGCCGATGCTTTTGCTGACGCTCGTATTCATCCTGATTGCCGGTGGCAACAGCCTGTTCGGCATCCTCACGCACGCCGTGTCGCGCACGCTCGGCGAAATGTCCTACAGCATTTATCTGCTGCACGGCATCGCGCTGTTCATACTTTTTCGTTTCGTGATTGGTTTGGACCGCGCCGAAGCGTTATCGCCGATCACGCACTGGATATACATCGTCGGCCTCACCCCGATCCTGCTCGCGCTGTGTTTTTTCACCTTCATTCTGATCGAGCGACCGGCGATGCGCGGCACGACACGTGTCACGCATTGGCTGCGTAGCCGATAAGTAGCCGCAAAAAAACCGACCGTTTGGTATTTTCTGCACCGGTCTGCGTTATTGCCACGATCAGGATTCGGCGAACGCGGCGTCCGCTACGCTCCAGTAACTCAGTGCCTGCTCGGGCAACTGCGGCAGCGCCGCCAGAATCAACAGCGCGCGCACATCGTCCTTCAGTCGCGCGACGCAGAGTGCGATGTTGTGCGCGCTGGTCCATGTGGCAAAATCAGCCAGTGCTTCAAGCGCGGTACTGTCGAGATCGGCGGATGCTTCCAGGCTCAGAATGACGCGCCGCAAACCCGGACGTTCCTCGACGCGCTGTCGCGCAACGCCGAGCACAGTTTCCGCGTTGGCGAAAAACAGCGGCTCTTCCGGGCGCAGGATCAGCAAACCTTCGAGCTCTCGTGTCTGCTGCGGATGCAGCGTGACATTGACAAAATCGTGGCTGTCCGCAAGCTGGCCAAGCACGCTCAAGCGCGGCGTCGCAAGTTGCCGCAGCAGCATGATCAGGCTGAAAGCAATTGCCACCAGCAGGCCGTTGAGGATGCCGAGCGCAAGCACTGCGAGCACGGCGGCCAGTGCTACCAAACGGTCACGCTTCCAGCGCAAATAAGGCTTGAACACCGAGAGCCGCCACGACTTGCTGACCGCGTGAATCACGATCGCTGCGAGTATCGGTTCTGGAATACGCTCGATCCAGCGCAGCAACAAAAGCACCATCAGCAACATCACCGCCATCGCGATCAACCCGGCCAACCGCGAGCGCGCGCCGGCCGCCTCGTTCGCCGATGTCGCCGAATAACCCGCGCCGACCGGCATGCCGTGCAACGCACCGGACACAACGTTGGCGATGCCGAGTACGAGCAGATCACGGTTCGCGTTGACCGGGTCGCCATGTTTCAGCGCGAAGCTGCGGATCGAGCTGTACGACTCCGCATACAGGATCAACAATAGCGCCGCCGCCAGCTCCACGCTCGGCAGCCATTGATCGGCGGATGGCCACGTCGGCAACGCCCAGTCCGGCGCCAACTGGATGTTTCCGGTCAACGCCACGCCATGCTCTGTCAGCCAGCCGGAAGCGGCGATACCGAGCACAATCACCAGCAGGCTGCCTGGCAATCGACGTATGCGTTCGCTGACAAACAGCAACAACAATGCGAGCGCACCCGCGGTCGCGGCGGCGGGTTGCAACAGTTCGAGACGACGCAGCAAATTCAGCACCAGCAGCGGTGAAAAATCGCCACTGAGCGCTGGCAGACCGAGCAGGTGCGGCAACTGTTTCAACGCAATCACACACGCCAGACCGAACGCAAAACCACGCAGCACCGGCCGCGCAATCAGATTCGACAAACCGCCGAGACGTGCCGCGCCGGCAATCAGAAAACAAGCACCGGTCAGCAGTACCAGCATCGTCGCCACCGCCGCACGCGACGCGCCATTGGCTGCCGCCAAAGCCAGCGTGCCAGCCGCAAGTACCGCGGCCGATGATGACGTCGCCGACACTATCGCGTAACGACTGCGACCGAACAGGCCGTAGCAGATCAGCCCGGCGAACAACGCAATCACACCAGCCTGCGGTGGCAATGCAGCGATACCGGAATAGGCAACCGCCTCCGGCAACAGCAAGCCGGCGATCGACAAGCCGGCGATAAAGTCGGCACTGAGCGTGGCGCCGGAAGACGAATCAGCGCTCGGATCAGGTGGAGATGTCGAAGCTGAGCTGATGGTCATTTCGATCGGACTGACTGTGTTGGCGCGTCATGCGGATTGATCATTCTGCCTGCGTTTGACAGGTCACGCCACGAGCGGCGCAACACACCGGTTGGATGGATTTCATTTGGGCAAATCGGCGCGATCAGCCATGCTTGTTAGCCTTGCACCATTGTGGTGGCCGCGGCATGTCTTCACGTTCCACTTCATCTCTGTTGCCGGTCGGCGCGCTGCTGCTCGGCATGCTTTCGTTCCAGTTCGGTGCGGCGCTTGCCAAGCAACTGTTCCCACTCGTAGGTGCGCAAGGTGCGACCGCATTGCGGCTCGGTTTGGGCGCGCTGATCCTGTGGCTGCTGCGGCAACCGTGGCGGCGCCTCTCCGGTCGGCACGGCTGGGCTTCGCTGTGGGGTTACGGTCTCACGTTGGGTGTGATGAACCTTTGTTTTTACATGGCGTTGCGCACTATCCCTCTCGGCATTGCGGTGGCGCTGGAATTCCTCGGTCCTCTCGCCATCGCACTGATCGGGTCGCGCCGCGCATTGGATTTTCTTTGGGCCGGCTTGGTGCTGGCCGGGCTCGCTTTGCTGCTGCCGTATCGCGCGCAAATGCAGGCACTCGATCCCGTGGGCGTGCTGTATGCACTGGCCGCCGCGATCGGCTGGGCTACGTATATTGTCCTGGGTCGCCGCGCCGGCAACGCCTTCGGCGGTGACGCGGTGGCGTTGGGTTCGGCCATCGGCGCGCTCGTGGTTGTGCCCGTCGGCGTAATACACGCCGGCGCCGCGCTGCTCTCTCTTGCCGTGCTGCCGTTCGCCGTGGGCGTGGCGATACTGAGTTCGGCGCTGCCGTATTCGCTCGAGATGCACGCACTGACGCGATTGCCAGCGCGCACCGTCGGCATCCTCGTAAGTATCGAGCCGGCAATGGGCGCCTTGCTCGGCCTGATGTTCCTCGACGAGCACCTCGATGCGCTGCAATGGCTGGCGATAGCCGCGATCATTGGCGCGTCGATTGGCGCCGTGCTCAGCGCACGCAATGCGCCCGTCGATATCGTGGAGATGGCATAACCACGCGTCTGTTTTCTGCGCACACAAGCAGTCAAACGCGAACTGCGGCACTGCGGTAACGCCGAGGGTCGTACCAGAACATCGGTGTTCGCCAGAGCCTCTGCCGTTCGCGTGGAACAAACGCTATTGAGATTTACTTTTGATATTTATCCGCGCCGGTTTTAAATTGCCGGTGCGCCTTTGGCCGCGGCTGTCGAGCGACTGGCAGGAGAAGGGCGCGGCGAGATGGAAGCGAACCGCTCGACTCACTTTCGCTTGCTAGATATCATCCACCTTGGCGTAGCGGCGCCTTGATGGATTCGTCGGCATCGTCGGCGCGGTGATCTCTGCATCAATGCCATGTCGTTCCAGCAATCCTTGAAAACAACGATAGTGTAATCTTCAATAGCATTTCCTTAATTCATGTCTGGCGTGCGCGTGTGTTCAAATAAACTGGTTAGCTGAAACATTTATTTGTGAGGAGACCCGTTGTGTCGAAACTCCCTGAATTTCCAAATTCCGTTAAAATTGTCGCAGCGGCACTGCTGCTCGTTCTGACTGATTCGCGATTGGTTCTGGCAAGTGATGCGTTTCCCGATTCGATTTTCGCAAGCGAGTTCGAGCTGTGTTCGGGCCTTCAATGCGCTCAGGTAAGTTGTCCAACGCCAGGAGCTACGACGTCGGTCAGCGGCACTGTGTTCGCACCGAATGGCACGCTGCCGTTGCCGAACGTCGAGGTGTATGTGCCGAACGCATCGGTTGGCAGCCTAACCACGGGTGTTGGAAGCAATCGATGCGAGGTGGCAGCATCAGGTCACCCGCTCGTCGCCACGCTTAGCGACGCTAACGGCAATTTTATGCTGAAGAACGTGCCGGTGACGACGAATATGCCGCTGGTCATCGTGACCGGTAAGTGGCGTCGCCAAATTCAGGTGTCCTCGACGCCAAGCTGTATCGACACGGCGCTCACCGCCGATCAGACTCGCTTACCGCGTAATCATACGGAGGGCGATATACCGCACATCGCGATCACCACAGGCGGTGGCGAATCACTTGAATGCCTTATCAGAAAGACAGGCGTGGCTGATAACGAGTTTACGACGAACTCTGGCAGTGGTCGAATCAATTTGTATGCTGGTCAATCGGGGACCGCCCGATTTGATGCCGCTAACGGAAGTGCATCGTTTGCATCCGCAACAACGTTGTGGATCAGCGCTACCGCGCTTAAAGCGTATGACCAAGTGATGTTTGCATGCGAAGGCGATCAGGCAATAGCGGAAAAATCGCAAATTTCGCTCGACGCCCTGAAAAGCTATGCGGACGCCGGTGGGCGCGTTTATTTGTCGCACTTTCAAAACTATTGGCTTCAAGCCGAAACCACCTGGAATACGGTCGCGACATGGAACAACAACCTTTCAGGCCTCAACAATGTCACCGCACAGGTGAATAGTGCATTCGATCAAGGCGCCATATTTGAGACGTGGCTTTCGAATGTCGGCGCAAGCTCGACGTCGGGCGCGATCGGACTGATCCAGACGAAGCAGACACTGATCGCTCTCGACGAAACGCTGGCGAGCAAATGGATTTTTCTATCTACGACAGCCAACGGAAGTCCCAGCGTGCAATACCTGACGTTTACGACGCCGCTGGAGTCCGCCCCTTCGTCACGTTCTGGCCGTGTTCTCTTCACAGAAATGCATGCCGCGCAGGATGCGTCGTCTACAGATCTGGCGTTTCCGTCGGGAGGATGCACGACGTCGAATACCTCGCTCCTGCCTAGCGATCGCGCGTTGCTTTTCGCAACCTTCGATTTGCAACGTTGCGTTGACTCAAGCAGCCATTAGGCTTTGCTAGTTTCACTGTATCCGGGCAAACGCAAGTTTTGTAAATCGTGACCGGGCGGCGTTTGGATCAGGGACGACAGCAACAAAAAACCCCGCGTTGCTGCGGGGCTTCAGGGGTTTGCTTGGATCATGACCTTGCCCCCGAAAAACGTATCCCTTGCTATGTGATTCAATCCACGCAAGGAGAACGACATGACAAAGACAACGCGGGCGCGTAACACGCTTGAATTCAAGCAAGAGGCGGTGCGACTGGTCGCCGAAGGCCAGCGCCAGACCGCCGTGGCCCAGACACGGGGACGGCTGGAGCAGACCCTGTTCAACGGGGTGAAGGCGAGCCGGCAGGGTCAGCTCAGCGGTGCGGACCGCAAACCGGTGAGTGCCGAGCAAAGGGAGATCGCCCGACTGCGTGCGGAGCTGGCGCGGGTGAAGATGGAGCGCGACATCCTGGGAAAAGCGACGGCGTGCTTCGCCACGGGTGCGAAGTGAAGTGCGCCTTCATCCCGCGTCATCGAAGCGTGTGGCCGATGGTGAGGCGAAGCGCATCAAGTGGTTCGCCGCGCGCGTGTCGGTGACACATGGCTCGCTTCAATCAGCTTGGCTTCGAAAAACTGACGTCATGAGAAAGGCACGCGCACCGGATTTAATACAACGATGACGATTGAGCGCTCGCATGCAAACGTCGATGACGCTCGAACAATGTCGCGCACGCGCTTCATGTCAGTCCGCTTTGTCGCAAGACGGTTGGTATTTTCTCCTTGAAAGTAAAGAAACCCTTCGTGGCGTGTGGCCAGAAAAGCTCATCCCAGTCTCGTCGAACCTGAGCCAGGATGATGCCCTCGTCGGCCAGTTCGTGGGCGAGGTGTGACAGCCTGTCCGCCACCGCACCCACCGGCGCGTAGGGCGTGACAATGCGTTGCACGCCGGCGGCCTGCGCCGCTGCTGCAAGCGTGCCAACGTCAAGCGTATTCGCTACGTTCACCGGCTGATCGAATTGCGACATGGCGCGTGTCGCCGTATCCGTCGCCGCTGCAAGGACGAACTGCCGGGCATGGTTTCCCCAGAGCAAATCCGGATCGGCGACAACCAGCGCGGCCTTGAAGGCGGACCCGTCGGGAAAGATCGATTCCGGATGCATATCCTCGTCGGTGATCAGCAGCAACGCGGGGTGGCGCGCATCGAACAGTGCTACCTGCGGCAAGGCGCGCGGCGCTTCGAGCGTTGGTTCACGTAGCGCGATAGCCTCCCGCGCCAGCCCCGTGGGCGCGAAGCGGTCATTGGAATAGCGCGCGATATTCGCCGTCGTGGCGAGGTAGGTCTTGCCGGGAGTCTGCAAGCCCGCGACCCAGCGCCACGACAATGTGTTGCTGGCCGCATCGGCATCCAGCAGATGGCGCAGAAAGAAGTCGGCGCCCAATACCCAGGGCAGTCGCAGCGTAAATATCCAGATCGAAGCGAACCACATGCGCGCGTGGTTGTGAAGATAGCCGGTCTCGACGAGTTCACGGGCCCAGTCATCAAATCCTTCTATACCGGTCATGCCATTCTCGGCATCTGCAACGGCGCGACGATCGGCAAACAGATCGCGCTGACGATCACGCTCGGTCAGAAAATGAGCCCAGACTGCCGGGCGCATTTCCAGCCAACCCTTCCAGTAGGTTCGCCAGAGCACTTCCTGGACGAATTTGTCAGCCACCTCCGGGCGATGCTGGGCGAGCACAGTGGAAACTATCTCCCGCTCCGTGATCAGCCGCCAGCGCACATACGGGGAGAGTCGGGAAACAGCGCTGGGCTGATCCGGGCCTGTGTCAGTGTTGCGCCCGGAAGCGTAAAGATGACCGGCTCTGGGCACAAATTGAGCCAGACAACTAATTGCGCCGTTGCGCGAGGGCGGAAAACGCGGGTTGGACATCGATGCACCGTTGAACCGCCTCGACTTTCTTCGAGGCTTTTTGGTTTAAATCATGCAGGCGCAGGACTGCAGGATTGACAATTGCCGATAGTATTTCGCGTCTGCTTCGGAATCGAGAATATAACCGATGGGCTGCCGCAGAAGATGCTGGCCGATAGATAAAAAAACCCCGCATCGCTGCGGGGTTCTAGGGGTTTGCTTGGATCACATGGAACGGTGTGAAACTTGAAGATGGTGCCCAGGAGAGGACTCGAACCTCCACGAGTTGCCCCGCTAGCACCTGAAGCTAGTGCGTCTACCAATTCCGCCACCTG
Source organism: Pseudolysobacter sp. (assembly GCA_043759455.1). Taxonomy (GTDB): domain Bacteria; phylum Pseudomonadota; class Gammaproteobacteria; order Xanthomonadales; family Rhodanobacteraceae; genus Pseudolysobacter. Next base: position 24,078 of record JAYVLO010000072.1, on the reverse strand, counting down.
GGCAGGTGGCCTGCGCGTGTTTTCACGCCGCGCAGGGGACGCGAATATTGCCTGCGCACCCGGACGATGTCAACGCTTCGGCGAGAATTTCGCGTCGAGTTCAGCTTTTCGTTGCTACAATTACATTTTGCTAATCTATGCCGTCGTCCGATGTCACTCGCGCTGCGGCGCTGCCACCGCCCATCGCTGGCATCGGCCTGCCGCCTTCCATCCAAGGAATCACTTTTGTCCAAACGCCCACCCGCCCCGAAATCCAAACGCCGCGGCGCAAAACCCGCCAGCCTGCTCGATGTCTTGAATAACGCACCGACCGGCGCGGCACCCGCTGGCGAACATCGCGCGGCGGCGAAAATCAAACCGCCGCGCGCGCGCGACGCAGCGCCGGCCCAAGCCAATGCACCGGGCAAGCCGCGCGCATCGAAAAAACGGTTTGTCGAATCCACGCCCGCCGCCACAGGTATCAGCGATCCGCACGCCGAGCGCGAAGCCGGGCGTTATGCCAATCCGATTCCGAGCCGCGAAGTCATCCTCGCAATGCTCGTTGAGCACGGTCAGCTGATGAATGCCGAAGCGATTGCCGCGGCGTTGAATCTGAGCAGCGAGCAGGATTTCGACGCGCTCAGTAAACGTCTTGCAGCGATGTTGCGTGATGGCCAGTTGCTGCAGAATCGTCGCGGCGGGTATGGCGTGGCTGAGCGTCTCGATTTGCTGCCGGGCATCGTGATCGCGAATGCGGAAGGTTACGGTTTCATGCGCCCAGATGCGGGCGGCGAAGATCTGTATCTTTCGCCCGCGCAGATGCGCCAAGTGCTGCATGGCGATCGTGTGCTCGCAAGTGTGGTCGGCATCGATCGCCGCGGCCGTCGCCAGGGTGCGATCGTCGAGGTGCTGGATCGCCGTTCACCGCGTCTGGTCGGTCGCATCGTCGTGCAGGACGGCACCATGCTTGTGGTGCCCGATGACAAGCGCGTACATCAGGATATTCTGATTCCCGCTGGCGCCAGTGAAGGCGCTCAGGCGGGGCAGATCGTGGTCGCGGAAATCACCCAGCCGCCGGGGCCACATCGTGGTCCGGTCGGTCGAATTCTCAGCGTGCTCGGCCAGCGTCTCACGCCGTCGCTGGTCGTACAGATGGCGATTGCGAGCCACAACATTCCAAACGAATGGCCGGCCGAAACGCTGGCCGAAGCAGCCGATGTCGAGCCGCAGGTCAGCGAGGCAGAAATCGCCGGTCGTGTCGACCTCCGTCACACGCCGCTGGTCACAATCGATGGCGAGGATGCGCGCGATTTCGATGACGCCGTATTCGCCGAACCGAATGCGGAAGGCTTCCGCCTGATCGTCGCGATCGCCGATGTGTCGCATTACGTGCGCCCCGGCACCGCGCTCGATACCGAGGCGTTCAAGCGTTCGACCTCGGTATATTTTCCAGGCTTCGTCGTGCCGATGTTGCCCGAGACTTTGTCCAACGGCATCTGCTCGCTGAACCCGAACGTCAATCGCCTGTGCATGGTTTGCGAGATGCAGGTCAATCACGAAGGCGACGTGATCCGCGCCAAATTTTATGCGGCGGTGATGCGCTCGCATGCACGCCTTACCTACACGCAGGTGTGGAAAGCGGTCGGCGAAAAAGATGCCGAGATACGCGAGCTCGTGCGCGATGTACAACCGCAGCTCGATCATCTGCATCAGCTCTACAAGTTGCTGTCGAAGGCGCGCGCAAAACGTGGCGCGATCGACTTTGAAAGTCACGAGGTCAAGTTCCGCCTCGCACCGACCGGCGAAGTGGTTTCGCTCGGCGGCGAGTCGCGCAACGATGCGCACAAGCTCATCGAGGAATGCATGATCGCGGCGAACGTCGAGGCGGCGAAATATCTCGAAGCGATGAAGATTCCCGCGCTGTATCGCGTGCACGATACGCCGCCGGCATCGAAGTACGAAGACCTGCTCGAATTCCTGCGCGAGTTTCAATTGCGCATGCCGCCGCACGACAAGGTCAAGCCCGCAGATTTCTCCGCGCTGCTGAAAAAAATCCGCCTGCGCCCCGATGCGAGCCTGATCCAGTCGGTGCTGTTGCGTTCGCAGAGTCTGGCCGTTTATACGCCTGAAAATAAAGGTCACTTTGGTCTGGCATTGCAGGCGTACGCGCATTTCACTTCGCCGATTCGCCGTTATCCCGATCTGCTGGTGCATCGCGCGTTGCGTTACGCGATCTCGAAAGGCAAGCCGGAGAAATACACCTACACGCCAGCCGAAATGGCGCAGATGGCCAAGCATTGTTCGACCAACGAACGTCGCGCCGAGGAGGCCGAACGCGAAGTCGATGAACGTTACAAATGCGCGTGGATGGAGAAACACGTCGGCAGCGAATTCGACGGCATGGTCGCGGGCGTGACCTCGTTCGGCCTGTTCGTCGAGCTCAAGGAATCGCAAGTCACCGGCCTTGTTCATATCACCCAGCTGCCGAACGACTACTACCATTTCGACCCGATCCGTCGCCTGATTCAGGGCGAAAAACGCGGCCTGAGTTTCCGCCTCGGCGATCAGGTGCGCGTGCTCGTACTGCGCGCGAGCCTGGAAGATCGCAAGATCGATTTCCGTCTGGTATTACCGGCGGCTGAGCAGGGAGTGCGCACGAAATGAGTATCGAACTTCTGATCGGCATCAACTCGGTCGAGGCCGCACTCGAACACGACGCCGGCAACGTGCTGGAGCTGCTGTTCGATGGCGGCACCGACAATGCACGCGTCAAGGAACTCGTCGAGATCGCGCGCAAGCACGGCATTCGTCCGCAGCCGTTGCCGAAGACCGCGATCGAGCGCATGGCCGATGGCGAACGTCATCAGGGTATCGTCGCACGCTATCGCGCGCCGCCGCCGAAAACCGAAGATGACCTCGATGCACTCATCACCGCCGCCGGCAACAACGCGCTGTTCCTGATTCTCGATGGCGTGACCGATCCGCATAATCTTGGCGCGTGCTTGCGCAGCGCCGAAGCCGCGGGCGTGACTGCGGTGATCGCACCAAAGGATCGCGCCGCGAGTTTAACCGCGACGGTGCGCCGCGCGTCGGCCGGTGCGGCGGATCGCGTGCCGCTGATCAGCGTGACCAATCTCGCGCGTGCGTTAAAAGTGCTGAAGGATCACGGCGTCTGGCTGACAGGTCTCGCCGGTGAGGGTACGCAGACGTTGTACGATGTCGATCTGCGCGGCCCGGTCGGCATCGTGATGGGCGGCGAGGGCGATGGCATGCGCCGCCTGACGCGCGAATCCTGCGATTTCGTCGCGCTGATTCCGATGGTCGGCAAGGTCGAAAGCCTGAATGTTTCGGTCGCGTGCGGCATCGCGCTGTTCGAGGCGCTGCGTCAGCGCAGCATCAAGAAAAAATGAGTTATCACTGGTACGACTTCTGCGGCAATCTCGGCGTCGTGCTCATGCTGTTCGCATTTTTCCAGCTGCAAGCCGAAAAGATCAGCAGCCAGGATGTGCAATATTTGTTGCTGAATGCTGGCGGCGCAATCCTCGTGGTGATCTCGTTATTTTACGAGTTCAATTTGTCGGCATTCGTGATCGAGTCGTGCTGGGTGCTGATCAGTGTTTATGGATTGGTGCGGGTTTACGCGCGACGGGCTTGACGGCGAGGCACGAACGGGTTTCGGAATATGTTTTCTGCTCATCATTCCAGCCTTCGCTGGAATGATGACGCTTTGGTTGTTTGTTCGTGATGTTCACTCGTTCCGCGTTCGCTCTCTATTTCCCCGCCATCCCAAACGCCTTCAAGATAAACGCATAAACATCGGCGACTTCTTCGATCTGCTTCGTCGTCGGTTTGCCTTGGCCGTGACCAGCGCGGGTTTCGATGCGAATGAGCTGCGGTTTGCCTTGCGCATCGACCGCCTGCATGGTCGCGGCGAACTTGAAACTGTGCGCGGGGAAAACGCGATCGTCGTGATCGCCGGTGGTGATCATCGTCGCCGGATAATTCACGCCGGGCTTGATGTTGTGCAGCGGTGAGTAGGCATAGATCGCGTTGAATTCATCGGCATTGTCGACCGAGCCGTAATCCGATTCCCATGCCTTGCCGATTGTGAAATCGCGGAAGCGCAGCATGTCGAGCACACCGACCGCCGGGATTGCCGCCGCGAACAAATCCGGGCGTTGCAACTCGGTGGCTGCGACCAATAATCCGCCATTGCTACCGCCGCGAATCGCGAGCTTTTGTGGAGAAGTATACTTTTTCGCAATCAGGTATTCGGCCGCACCGATGAAATCGTCGAACACGTTTTGTTTGTGCGTTTTTGTGCCGGCTTCGTGCCACTCGCGTCCGTATTCGCCGCCGCCGCGCAGGTTGGCGATCGCGTATATGCCGCCCATGTCGAGCCACGCCATCATGCCCGGCGAGAAACCCGGTTCCAGCGAAATATTGAAACCGCCGTAGCCGTAGAGGATCGTTGGGTTGTCGCCGTTCAGTACCGCGCCTTTTTTCGCGGTGATGAACATAGGCACCTTGGTGCCATCGCGGCTCACATAAAACACCTGATGCGTTTCGAATTGACCGGTATCGATCGCGAGCTTCGGCGCGCGATACAAGGTGTTCGTACCGGTGTTCAGATCGAGGCGATAAATACTCGGCGCCGCGGTATAGCTGGTGTAGACATAAAACGTTTCGGTGTCGCGCATTTCCCCGGTAAAACCGCTCGCGCTACCGATGCCGGGCAGTGCCACTTCGGCGATGAGCTTGCCTTTGAGATCGTAGCGACGCACCTCGCTGTGCGCGTCCTTGAGGTAACTCGCGATCAAACTCTTGTTGACGATACGCACGCTCTGCAAGGTGTCTTTCGCTTCGGCCAGAACCTGATGCCAGTTCGCCGGTTGCGGTTTGGTATGGTCGATTTCGATCATGCGATAACGCGCGGCATCGTCGTCGGTCAGGAAATAAAACTTGTGCCGATCGTTGCCGAGGTATTGGTAACTGGCCTTCCAGTCGGTGATCAGCGGCTGCACCGTCGCATCTTTTTTGCCGAGGTCGAGCAGCATCACGAGGTTTTTCGGCTCGGTGCTGCGACTGATACTGATGATCAGAAAATGACCGTCGTCGCTGACTTCGGCACCGAACATCCAGTCCGGTTGATCGGCGCGCTGATACACCAGAACGTCGGCATCCTGCTTGGTGCCGAGGCGATGAAAATACAGTTTCTGGAATTGATTGACGGCCTTGAGTTTCTCGCCTTTCGGCTCGTCGAAACGGCTGTAATAAAAGCCGGTGCCATCGCGCCGCCAGCTCACGTTGGAAAATTTCACCCAGGCCAGATGATCGTCGAGTTTCTTGCCGCTGTCGGCATCGAGCACGTACCAGTCTTCCCAGTCCGAACCGCCGGCCGAAAGACCGTAGGCGAGGTAATGGCCATCCTCGCTCGTGGCGGTATTTTTCAACGCGACCGTGCCGTCGGCACTCAGGATATTCGGATCGAGCAATACGCGCGGCGTGCCGCCGAGGCCTTCGGAAACATACAGCACCGATTGATTTTGCAGGCCGTCATTCTTCGAGAAAAAATATCGCGTGCCATGACGTGTCGGCGGCGTCGTGCGCTCGTAATTCCACAATTCGGTCAGGCGCTGCTTGATGCGATCGCGACCGGGAATCTGCGCGAGATAATCCTGCGTGAGTTTGTTCTGTGCCTCGATCCACGACTTGGTATCGGCCGAGTCGAGTACCTCAAGCCAGCGATACGGATCGGCGACCTTGGTGCCGTGGTAGTCGTCGGTTTGCGCCACCGTTTTGCTGGCCGGATAGATCAATGCGCCCCACGCAGTTACGCCAGACGACTTGGCATGATCGGCGTGTGTAGTCGGTGTGGTCTGGCAGGCGACAAGGATCAAACTCAAACTCACGATCAGGCTCCAATGCAAACGCATGCGTATTCTCCTCAAACGAAAATGGGTAGCGCTAGGAAATGAAATTCAGATTCCGAAATTCTTTGCTGCTTCAGCAGAAAGATTACATATGATGTTGTCGGAAAAACCTGCCCGGATTGGCGAGTCGACGGAACGCTTGCAGCAGAATGGTTCAAGCCAAATGGTGTCTAGCCGAGGTAGTTTTTGCATTAGTTCAAGCTCAACGCAGCCCAACGCATCAAATGCCATGATTTGAAGCGTCAATCCAATCGCTGCGGAGAAAGCATCAATGGTTTCCGCGGGCATATTGAGGATCGAACGCGGAGCTTGCAGCACACGTACCCAATCACCTGCACGCAAATCTCGGCCCAATGCGTCAATCGGTGGATGTGTTTGGTTCGGCTGCATCAAGAGAAATTCCGTAGCGCGACAACATCAATTATCGCTAATAAAATCCGGCCCCTTGCCAACCGTTTTTTCATACACGCCCTGGCCCGCGCGCTTGTACTGCGTAAAGCCGCTCTTGGCGATGTTTTTTTCCTGCAATCGTTGCGCCTGACCCGACACGACTTGCGGCGCGGAGATCACGCGATGCACCGCGACACCGCATTGCGGGCAAACGGTCAGCGCGACATCGGCGATTTTCTGCAGCCGATCGAAACGTCCGGCGCAGAGGTCGCAGCCGTTATTGTCGGCGGTATATTCGTAGATAGGCATGAGTGATTAGTGTGGGCGAATGGCGCGCACTCAAGCGGCCTTGTCGGGCTGATCGTGACCGGGATGATCCACTTCGGATTGATCCGGTGCGACGTGAACGGGCGCGGCCTGCGCACGCATGAAATCGTCCATCTGCTTCCAGCGATTGACGATGCGGCAGAACAGTTCGGCGGTGCGCTCGGTATCGTAGACGGCGGAGTGCGCCTCGTCGTTGTTCCAGTCGATGCCTGCCGCCATCACGGCTTTGCTCAACACAGTCTGGCCGTAGGCGAGGCCGCCGAGCGTGGCGGTGTCGAAACAACTGAACTGATGGAACGGACTGCGTTTGTAGCCGGTGCGGCGGATCGCGGCGTTGAGAAAATTCAGATCGAACGCGGCATTGTGGCCGACCAGGATGGCGCGTTGGCAATCGAATTCGCGCAGTGCCTTGCGCACCGGTGTGAAAATCAGATCGAGCGCTTCGCGTTCGTCGAGCGCGAAACGAAACGGATGATCGGGATCGATGCCGGTGATTTCGAGCGAACGCGGGTCGATGTGCGAACCCGGAAACGGCACGACGTGCGTTGACACCGCCGGATCGGGATGCACGATGCCGTGTTCATCCATGCGCACCACGACCACCGCGATCTCCAGCAGCGCGTCGCCGACATGATCGAAGCCACCGGTTTCGACATCGACGACCACCGGCAGGAAGCCGCGAAAACGCTGGTTATACTTGGGTTTGGCGGCAGATTCAGACATGCGGGCAGGATACCCGCCGCATGCCGCAATCACAATGCGCCATGCACCGAGTGACTTCGATCAGACCAGCTTATACGCGCCGTACTTGCGCAGACGCTGGTAGCGCTGCTCGACCAGGGTTGCCGCATCGAGCTTCGACAATTTATCAAGTTCGTTCATCAGCACCGCTTTCAGGCGAATCGCGATGGCGTGCGGATCGCGATGTGCGCCGCCGATCGGCTCGCGCACGATCTTGTCGATCAGGCCGAGTTCGAGCAGGCGTGGCGCGGTGATGCAGAGCGCCTCGGCAGCGTCCTTGGCCTTGTCGGTGCTCTTCCACAGGATCGATGCGCAACCTTCCGGCGTGATCACCGAATACGTGGAATATTGCAGCATGATCGTGCGATCGCCGACACCGATCGCGAGCGCGCCGCCGGAGCCGCCTTCGCCGATCACGGTGCAGATGATCGGCACGCGCAGCTCGGACATTTCGAGCAGATTGCGCGCAATCGCTTCCGATTGGCCGCGCTCTTCCGCACCGACGCCGGGATATGCGCCCGGCGTATCGATCAGGGTCAGGATCGGCAACTGGAAACGTTCCGCCAGTTTCATCAGGCGCAGCGCCTTGCGATAACCTTCCGGGCGCGGCATGCCGAAGTTGCGCTTGATCTTAGATTTGGTGTCACGGCCTTTCTGATGGCCGATGATGACCACGCTGCGGCCGTTTATACGGCCAAGTCCGCCGACGATCGCGGCATCGTCCGCGTAGGCACGATCACCCGCGAGTTCGTGGAACTCCTCGCAGATTGTATTGATGTAATCGAGCGTGTACGGTCGCGCCGGGTGGCGCGCAAGCTGCGAGATTTGCCACGAGCTGAGGTTGCGGAAAATCTCGGCGGTGCGCAGCTTCAGTTTGCTTTTGAGGCGGCCGATCTCGTCTTCGATATTGAACGCGCTGCCATCGCTGGCGTGGCGCAGTTCCTGGATCTTCGCTTCCAGCTCGGCTATCGGCTGCTCGAAATCAAGGAAGTTCGGGTTCATTCGCTGCTGTTTATTGGCGCTGGGCGCAAGAGTCCAAGTATAGCGGTTTGCGGGGCATCGGCTCCATACGCGCAGCAGCGCGCGAATTTGTTGGCGATTGGCGGACTAGTTTCCGCCGCCGCCGTTGTTGCTGACAGCGACGGGCTTGCTCAACACCAGCTCACTGCCGATCACGCCGGGTATGTTTTCGAGCGCGCGTTTGAGTTCCGGGCTGGCACGCACTCGCCACTCGGCGCCGAGTTCGAGTTCGGCGCGGCCGCTGCCGTTCGCATAACTCAGGCGCAACGGCGTGTTGCCGCCGCGATGGGCGGCGAGGGTATGTTCAAGTCGTGCGACAAAACTCGCATCAATGCCGTTGAGCTTGATGCGTATCACGCGTGCAAAACGCTCGCAGGCCTGATTGAGGCTGTGTACGGTGCGTGCACGCAACTGATAACCGCCGTTGAAATCGTCGATCGATAATCCGCCTTCGATCACGAGAATGGTATCGCGCGTGAGCAGCGGGCCGAACTCGACAAACGCTTCGCGATAAAACGACACCTCGATGCGCCCGCTCCAGTCTTCGAGCTGGACGAAACCCATCGCATCACCACGCTTGCGTACCGCAATCACCTGGCCGGCGACGATGAAGGGTTGATCGGAAAAACGTCCGCGCCTTTCACTCGGCTGTACCGGTTTGTAATGCTGCGCGATTTCTCCGAGCGGACACGTGCTGAGCTGCACGAGCGCATCGCGCCACGCATCGGTTGGATGGCCGGACAAATAATGGCCTAGCGTTTCGCGTTCGCCGATGAGTTTCTGTTCGATCGGCCATTCCTCGACCGTCGGCAAATCGATCTGCGGCGCGGCGATCGCGCTCGACGATCCGAACATGTCGTTCTGGCCCGCCGCGGTGTTGCGCGCGGCCTGTTCGGCGGTCTTGATCGCTTCGGGCAACTGCGCCATCAACGTCGCGCGATTGCGCGCGAGTCCGTCCATGCTGCCGGACAAGACCAGCGCTTCGAGCACGCGCTTGTTGAGTTTGTGCAAATCCATGCGCTGGCAAAAATCGGTGATGCTCAGATATGCACCCGTGCTGCGCGCATGCACGATCGCATCGCAGACGCCGTGGCCGACGCCCTTGATTGCGCCGAGGCCGTAACACACGCTGCCATCACTCAGCGCCTCGAACATGTAGCCCGAGGTATTCACATCGGGCGGCGCCACGCGCAGGCCGAGCGCGCGCGCCTCGTCGAGGAAGGTCACCACCTTGTCGGTATTGTCCATATCTGCCGACAGCACCGCAGCCATGAATTCGGCCGGATAGTGCGCTTTCAACCACGCCGTCTGATACGCGATCAGCGCATACGCGGCGGCGTGTGATTTGTTGAAACCGTAGCCGGCGAATTTTTCCATCAGGTCGAAAATCGCATCGGCCTGCTTGTTACTCAGGCCGTTTTTCGCCGCGCCATCGGCGAAGACGGCGCGATGGTTCGCCATCTCCTGTACGTTCTTTTTGCCCATCGCACGGCGCAACAAATCGGCGCCGCCGAGCGTGTAACCGCCGACGATTTGCGCCATCTGCATGACCTGTTCCTGATAGACCATGATGCCGTAGGTCTCGCTCAAGATCGGCTCGACGCGGGCGTCGGGATAGGTCACTGCCTCACGCCCGTGCTTGCGCGCACAGAAGCTCGGGATCAGGTCCATCGGGCCGGGTCGGAACAGCGACACCAGTGCGATCAGATCCTCGAATCGATCGGGCTTGGCGTCTTTCAGCAACGCCTGCATGCCGCGACTTTCGAACTGGAATACCGCCACGCTTTGCGCTTTTTTCAACAGCGCAAACACCGCTGGATCGTCGAGCGGAAGCTGCGTGATATCGAGTGGCGTTTGCCCCGTCTTGGCGAGCCGCAGATTGATCGCCTTCACCGCCCAGTCGATGATCGTCAGTGTGCGCAGGCCGAGAAAGTCGAACTTGACCAGGCCGATCGCTTCGACATCGTCCTTGTCGAATTGCGTGACCACGCCGCCGCCGCCGGCTTCGCAATACAGTGGCGCGAAATCGGTCAGCGGTGTCGGCGCGATCACCACGCCGCCGGCGTGCTTGCCGGCATTGCGCGTGAGATCTTCGAGCTTCAGCGCGAGGTCGAGCAGATCCTTGATCTCCTCTTCCTCGACGTAGCGCGTGCGCAGGTCCTGCGATTCCTTGAGTGCGCCTTCGAGGCTGATGCCGAGCGTATTTGGAATCAGCTTGGCGATACCGTCGACATGACCGTAACCCATGCCGAGCACACGGCCGCAATCGCGTATCACCGCCTTCGCCGCCATCGTGCCGTAGGTGATGATCTGGCTGACACGTTCGCGGCCGTATTTCTGCGCGACGTAGTCGATCACTTCGTCGCGCCGATCCATGCAGAAGTCGACGTCGAAGTCGGGCATCGATACACGATCCGGATTGAGGAATCGTTCGAACAGCAAGCCGTAGCGCAGCGGATCGAGATCGGTGATGCCGAGCGCATACGCGACCAGCGAGCCCGCGCCCGAACCGCGCCCCGGCCCGACCGGAATGCCGTGTTGCTTGGCCCAGTTGATGAAGTCGGCGACGATCAAAAAGTAACCCGGAAAACCCATCTTGACGATGACGTCGAGCTCGGTTTCGAGGCGCCGCGTGTAATCGGCATGGGCAAAGTTGGCGTCGATGCCATAGCGTTCGATGCGCCCGGCCAGACCTTCGCGCGCCAGGCGGCGCAGGAAGGTCGGTTCGTCTTCGGTCGGCGGCGTCGGGAATGCCGGCAGGAAATACGTGCCGAAGGAAAAATCCAGATTGCAGCGTTTTGCAATTTGTATACTATTTTCCAGCGCCTCGGGCAAGTCGGCAAACAGCGTCGCCATTTCTTCCGGCGATTTCAGATATTGCTCGGCGGTGTAGCCGCGCGGACGTTTCGGATCGTTGATCACACGACCTTGCTGAATGCAGACGCGCGCTTCGTGCGCTTCGTAATCGTCGCGTGTGAGAAAACGCACGTCATTGCTCGCGACCGCGGCGATATCGTGCGTATTTGCCAGCTGCAACGCGGCCTGCAGGAAATGCTCCTCATCCGCGTGACCGGTGCGGGTGAGTTCGAGATACAGCCGGTCGTCGAAACGCTGTAGCCAGTGCTGCGCGCAGCTGGCGATGGCATCGCGCTTGTCGGCGAGCAGCAGTCGGCCGAGATCGCTATTACGCCCGAGCAGGCCGATCAAGCCGCCGCAGACATGATCGAACCATTCCGGCTGCAGCATCGCAAAATCGCCGCGCTGGCCTTCGACCCAGCCACGCGAAATCAACCGCGACAGGTTCAGATAACCTTCGCGATTCTGGCACAGCAGGGTGATCCGGGTCGGACGCGCCGCGTCGCTCGCATCGGCGATCCACAAATCCGCGCCGATAATTGGCTTGATACCGGCGTACTGTGCGGCCTTGAAAAACTTCACCAGCGCGAACTGATTGCTCTGATCGGTCAGCGCCAGCGCCGGCATGCCGAGCGCGACCGCTTGATCGATCAGGTTTGCGCGCGGTGTTGCGCCCGGCTCGGCTTTTTCCGGCAGGCGGATGGTCGAATCGATCAGCGAATAATCGCTGTGGATATGCAGATGTACGAAACTCGGTGACATGGTTGGCGGCGATAGCTGGTCAGCAAGGGTAGCGGTCGCTTTCGCGGGCGGCAAGCACCTGTTTATCGCAGTGGAAATTCGGGGCGTGACTGGCTCCGCTCAACGCCCGATCACGTGCAGTCGGTTGAACAGGTGGCTTTGATAGGACTCGAGCAAATCCTTGTCCTTGCAGTCCAGATATCGCCCGCCGCAGCGCTCGCGCATAAGTGCGTTTGCCTGGAAAAAAGCGCCTTCGGGCAGTCCGGCGACATCGATGATCAATCCCGCAAGAAACCCCAAGTCGAGCATGGGATAGGAAAGCCGCGGCGAATCCGCCACGCTGCTATCGATTTTGTAATACGTGACCGTGTACGGATCGCCAAGCGCCTGCGCAGCGGCGGTGCGCGGAATCTTCAGCATCAGGCCATCGAACGACGGTTGATGGTCACCGAAATGAACCAGCAGGGCGGGGCGGAATCCGTTGAACAGAGTTTTCTGTATTGCAGACAGCGCCTCGCCGGAATCGTGCAGGCGCGCGAGGTAATTACTCATGTTGCGATTGCGTGTTTCATCGAGCGATGCGAACAACGCGTGATCGAACGGCTTCGCAAGTTTTTCCAGCGCATCGTTGTGTGGGCCATGCTGACGCATCGTCAGGATCATGAAAAACAGCGGTTGGTCGGTTTTCGCGCGTTCATCGCGATAGATTTTTTCAAACTCGCGTTCGACATCCAGGTCGGTGCTGGTCCAAGCGAAATGGAAAATATTATTGTCGTAAAATTCGTCGAAGCCGTAGGCGCTGTATGCATGGCGCGCGTTGACGAAATTACCGTCTAGCGGATAAATCGCAATGTTGCGATAACCTTGGGTCTTGAGCAGCCGCGGCAAACTGTAGCTGACGCGAGGCGCAAGATTGTACGGCGCATAGATGCCGCCGGGACCGAACATCGGCGTCGGCAGGCCGGTGAGTAACGCGAATTCGCTGGTCCACGTGCCGCCGCCCCAGGCATGCACACGCAGCGCGCCGTGCGCATTGGTTTGTGCATCGTCGTGAAACATCTGCGCATCGCATTGCGGGATCGTGCACAAGCTCAGCGTGTGTGGATCGAATGTGCTTTCTTCGAGCACGACGACAATATCCGGCGCTGGCTTTTTCGTCGCGATGACCGGCTGAACCGGCGCCCATTCGTAGCGATTGGCGGCAGCCGGATCGGGTTGCGGCACGATCACGCGCATGTGGTGTATCGACAGCAGGAAACTGGTGGTCGGACTGGCGGCGACCATCAGGCTCCACGGATCATCGATCATCAGCGGTTTGAACACGCCACCGGGTGCGAACACGGCAAACAAGCCGCCTACCGCCAACAGCAATGCAAAAACCTGTGCCGACCAGCATTTGCGCCTGCGGGTATGCATGCCGAGCGGACGCTCAACGAACCACGTCACGAACAACAAAACAACGGCTGCGAGCACGCTCGTGAGGACGCAATGCCAGATCTCGGGATATTGAGCAACTACCGCGAGTGTTTCGCGATTACTGAAATACTGCAGATCAGGAACGAATAACGGCGTTCCCAGATATTGTGTCTTTGCCGCGCTGGTGGCGAGCAGTGCGAACAGCAATGCGGCGCTGAGCAGTAGCGAAAAACCTATCCGCCGTGTAATTCCGGCGAACACCGCGGCAAGCAAAACGGCTACGCATCCGCAAAACCAGGCCTCGCTCGGCAACTGTTCGCCGACACTGCATAGCCAGATCGCGGCGAAAAAAATTGCACTGCTGAGAACGATAAGGCTGCCCTGCAGGCGACCGACTGATTTTCCTCGTGGCATTCGGCTACGCCCTTGTTGCGGCAGATTCTTTACACATGTTTCTACCATGTTACAGGCGCTGCAGGGCGCTGACTATCTGGTCAGGCAGACTGACTTGTCAGCAGCGCTCCAGCGCGCGTCGCACCGGGGCGAAACTGCGGCGATGCTCGGGGCACGGGCCGAGTCGTTGCAACGCGGCGAAATGCTCGGGCACGGGATAACCCTTGTGTCTGGCGAATCCGTAATCGGGATACAAGACATCCATCGCGACCATCAAGCGATCGCGCGCGACCTTGGCCAGGATTGATGCGGCGCTAATCGCCGGTTCGAGCGCATCGCCGCCGACGATGGCACGTGCGGGGATGGTCAGGTCGTGTGGAATCTGGTTGCCGTCGAGCAAGGCCAAGGTCGGCAGATGCGACATCGCTAGCAGGGCGCGTGTCATGCCACGCAGGCTGGCCTGCAGGATGTTGTGCTCGTCGATTTCCGCGGCGCTGACGATGATGACGCTGTAGCAGATCGCGTGACTGCGGATCAGCAGATCGAGTTGATCGCGACGTTTGGCGCTGAGTTTTTTTGAATCGGCGAGGCCGTCGATCGGACGTTGCGGATCGAGGATGACCGCGGCGACCACGACCGGTCCGACCAGCGGTCCGCGCCCGGCTTCATCGACGCCGGCGATCCACTGAATCGTTTCATTCAGCACTGAATTTTGCGTGCTTGCGGCGAACTCAGTCATGCAGGGCTTGCAAGGTGTGGAAGATGAAATCGGTGTAGGAGTCGAGCATGCGTTTGTCCGCGCAATCGAGATAAAAGCCTTTGCAGCGCTCGCGCAAACGCGTGTTCGCCTCAAAGAATTCGTCCTTCGGCACGCCCGCGACATCCAGCACGAGACCGGCCAGAAAACTCAGGTCGAGCACGGGATAACTGTATTTTTCCTTCGGCGCAAAATTCGACTTGAGCATGTAATACGTCACGAACATCGGGTCGCTCGAACCCTTCGGCGCGTTGAGTTTCTTGATCGCATTGATCGCACCATCGAACGACGGTTGATGATCGCCGAAGTGCAGCAACACGGTCTGGCGATCGCTGTCGAGCAGAAATTTTTCCTGCTGCGCCAGTGCGGAATCCGAGCTTTCCAGGCGCGACAGATAATTGCCGAGATTCAGGTTCAGCCATTTGTCGAGCATCGGAAACAGCGGCGCGTTATACGGCGGCTTGAGAAATTTCAGCGGCGTCATATGCGGGCCATGCTGGCGCAAGGTCAGCATGAAAACGAACAGCGGTTGTTTGCCGGCTTCTTTCTTTTCGCGCGTGTAGATCTGATCGAACACCTGCATCAGGTCGGTGTCGCTGCTTTCCCACGCCAGGCCGTACGTGCTGCCTTCGATGAACTCGTCGAAGCCGTAATAACGATACGCATTACGCGCGTTGATGAAGTCGCCGGACATCGGATACACCGCAATCGTCTTGTAGCCGGCGGCCTTGAGCGCGCGTGGCAACGTGTAGGTGACGCGCGGCGCGAGGTTGTACGGCGCATACAATCCGGCGTTGCCGAAACTGGTGTGCGACAAACCGGTGAGTGCGGCGAATTCGCTGGTCCACGTACCGCCACCCCAGGTGTGCACCACGAGCGAGCCGCTGGCGCGCGTACGCGCGTCCGGCACGAACATCTTGAACTTGCACAGCGGCATGCCGCAGACCTGCAGCATGCGCGGATCGAACGTGCTTTCTTCGAGAATCGTGACGATGTCGGGGTAGTGCGTTATCGCGTTGACTGCATCAGCAGGATGTAATTCTGCAGGCTTTGGCGGATCGTTCCAGACGATGCTGCGATCGACACCGACCGGGCTGATAGGGATCTGAATCTTGGTTTGGTTGAACGAGATGAAAAAATCGGTCAGATAACTTTTGTCGTTCATCGTCTGCCACATGCCCTTGCCGTAGATATCGGCAAAAGGGCCATCGGGCGACGCGCAAATCAGGATCAGCAGCAATCCCAGAACGCTGCCGCCAGCGCGGATCAGCGAACGGGTGTTGCGGCTGAAACGTTGCAGAAAAATCGGTCGGTCGCTGCGCCACGCGAGGATCAGCAGCGCCGGAATCAGAATGAAGCCGCCGACAAAAAGCGCGAGTAGCGCCGGATAACGCAGCAGCACTTCAACCAGATCGCGGTTGACGAAATACACCAGATCTGGCGCCAGCAGTGGTGTGGTCAGATACGCAAACTTGACCACGCTCGCGATCAGCAGGCCGCCGAAGATCAAGCTCGTGAGCGCGAGCGCAAAACCAACGCGCCGCGTCAGCAGCGTGACGAACACCAGGCTGCTGAGCAGCCATGCCGATGAGAAATGCCGCTCGGGTGCGGTCGCTTCACGCCACGGTCCCGCCAGCAGCAGCGCCACGAAAGCGAGCAAACCTAGCCAGAACAGGATTTTTGTTTTGCGCGGGAGCAGTTGCGCTTGCGACATTGCTGTCATGCGCCTGAAAAAATTTTATGCATGTTGCGGTGTGGCGCGCGCAAGGTCAACGTGCGATGCGTCAATCGTTGCTAGGTCGTTATGGACGGTCGCGTGAAAAGCTTAATGCGTCGCCGGCGTTTGTAGCAATTCGTCGATCGCGGCGGCGGCAGTTTCGTCGGCATCGAGTTTGAGTTCGCGATGCAGACGCGTGAATTCCGCGATCAGCGCATTTGGTGTGTTGCGCACAAGCAGGGCCGGCAGCAGCGCATCGGCGAGGTTTTGCGCGGTGCACTGATCCTGCATGAGTTCAGGCACCAGCGCACGACCGGCAAGAATATTCGGCAGCGCATAATGCTGGGTCTTGAGCAGGCCGAGCGTAGTCACGATGCGATAGGTGAGCGGTGCGAGGCGGTAGCCGACCACCATTGGCCGTTTCGCCAGCATCGCTTCGAGCGCGGCGGTGCCGGAGGCGAGCAGTACCGCATCGGCGGCGATCATCGCTTCGTGCGCGTGGCCATCCAGCAATCGGATCGATGCAGAAGAATTTTTCGCAGCGGAATCGATTGCCGTACCGGCTTCAGTGCCGTCGTGCGCGAGCAGACTTTCAAACAATTCGCGGCATGCGACATTGGCCATAGGTGCGATCACCTGCAACCCCGGCAATTGTTTTTGACACACGCGTGCGGCGGCGATGAACTCCTTGCCAAGGCGCTGGATTTCACCGAGCCGACTGCCCGGCAACAACGCGAGCACCGGAACATCGGATGGTAAATTCAGCGTTGCCCGCGCGGCAGCACGATCGGGTTCGAGCGCAAATTGATCGGCCAACGGGTGGCCGACAAAACGGGCGTTCATGCCGAAACGTGCATAGATCGGCGGCTCCATCGGGAACAGGCACAACACCAGATCGGCGTTGCGGGTCATTTTTTGCGCGCGTTTTTCACGCCACGCCCAGATCGACGGACTGACGTAATGCACCGTGCGCATACCGGATTTTTTCAAGCGACGTTCGAGACCGAGATTGAAATCCGGCGCATCGATGCCGATGAAACAATCCGGTTGCAAGGCCAGCACACGACGCTTGACATCGCGCCGGATCGCCAGCAACTCGGGCAGATGCTTGAGCACCTCGACCAGCCCCATCACGCTGAGTTTTTCGGCGGGATACCAGGCATCCATTCCGGACGCGATCATGCGTGGACCGCCGATGCCGACAAAACGCGCATCGGGATAACGCCGACGCAGCGCGTCGATCAGCCCCGCGCCGAGCAGGTCACCCGATGCTTCACCGGCGACCAGTGCAAAGCAGCGCGGGCGATTCGCGTTTACGACGGTCGGCATCGGTACTGCGTTCATAGCTGCTGATACAAGATCAGCGCGCGATCGAACGCTGGCTGAGCCCAAGAAAATCCACGAGCGCCTGAATGTCCGGAGCACCGACTGCGGCGAGGCTGAGTTTTTCGCGCGCTTCGTTCAAGGGCAGGCCGGATTTGTAGAGGATCTTGTAGGCGCGCTTGATCGCGAGGATACGTTCGGCAGAGAAACCGCGACGCTTCAAACCCTCGTTGTTGATGCCGCGCGGTTCGGCGAACTGGCCGGCCACGAGCACATACGGTGGCACGTCGCGATTGATCGCGGAATACATCGCGGCGAAAGCATGTGCGCCGATCTTGCAGAATTGGTGCACGCCGCAAAAGCCGCTGAGGATCACCCAGTCCGCGACTTCGACATGTCCGGCCAAGGTGGCGTTGTTGCTGAAAATCGTGTGGTTGCCGACGATGCAATCGTGGGCGATATGCACGTACGCCATGATCCAGTTGTCGTTGCCGATGCGTGTTATCCCGCCCTCGCCAGTGCCGCGATGGATGGTACAGAATTCGCGGAACACGTTGCCATCACCGATGATCAGTTCGCTGCGTTCGCCGGCGAATTTCTTGTCCTGCGCTGCGGCGCCGATCGAGGCGAATTGCCAGATGCGATTGTTGCTGCCGATACGCGTCGGCCCTTCGATGACGACATGCGGACCGATCTCCGTTCCCGCGCCAATTTCCACATTCGCACCGATCACACTGAAAGCACCGATGCGGACATCGACGGCGATTTTGGCGCTGCGATCAATTTGCGCGCTGGGATGAATCATGGCGGCGGTGGCCTCGGGCGACAGGGAAACGAGCGGGTGGGAGTCAGGCATCAACCGGACGCTCCGCACACAGCATTTCCGCCTCGGCAACCTGCTTGCCATCGACCGATGCACGGCAATGGAACAGGCACATGTTACGCAAGGTACGCTTGAGTTCCACGTCGAGCACGACCTGATCGCCCGCCGTCACGATTTGCGAGAAACGTGCGTTGTCGACCTTGACCAGATAGAACAGTGATTTTTTAGAAGCGTCGGGGTCGCGTGAAAGCATCACCAGCAGGCCAGATGCCTGCGCCAGCGCCTCGACGATCAACACGCCAGGCATGACCGGATAGCCGGGGAAATGGCCCTGGAAAAATGGCTCGTTGATGGTCACGTTCTTGTAGGCACGCAGGCTCTTGTGCGCTTCGAATTCGGTGACACGATCGACCAGCAGGAATGGATAACGATGTGGCAGCAATGCGGCGATACCGCTCGCGTCGATGGGCAGGGTGGGGGCGCCGGGTTTGGGAGCGTCCGTCATTATTTTTTTTCCTTTTCGAGAACTTGAAGGCGACGGGCAAGATCGTCCAGATGTTTGTAGCGGGCCGCATTGCGGCGCCACGCCCGATTTTCCTGCACGGGCGTGCCCGATGAATATTCGCCGGCGGTGGTGAGTGAATGAGTGACCAGCGTGCGCGCCGTCACGGTGATGCGATCGGCAAGTTCGAGATGGCCGAGAATCCCGGCGCCACCGCCGATCAGGCAGTAGCGTCCGATTCTGGCGCTGCCTGCCACTGCGGCACATCCCGCCATCGCGGTATGCGCGCCAATGACGACGTTGTGCGCGATCTGGATCTGGTTGTCGAGCCGCACATCTTCTTCGAGCACGGTATCGCCGAGCGCGCCGCGGTCGATCGTGGTATTCGCACCGATTTCGCAATCGTCGCCGATGCGTACGCCACCGAGTTGCGGCACCTTGATCCAGTGATCGCGATCGAAGGCGATGCCAAAACCGTCCGCACCGAGCACTGCGCCAGGATGAATCAGCACGCGCTGGCCGAGTATAACGTTGCTGACCAGGGTGATACGCGCGACCAGCCGCGTTGCTGCGCCGATACGGCAGCGTGGGCCGATGATGCAACCCGGCCCGATTATCGCACCGGCTTCGATCACGGCATCGGCGGCGATCACGCACAAAGCTCCGATGCTGGCGCTTGCAGCGATTTGCGCGCCGGCTTCGACAACTGCGCTCGCATGTACGCCGGGCGTGACGGCAGGCTTGGGTTCGAACAATGCGGCAATTTTGGCGAAGGCGACGTAAGGATCGCGCGCGATCAATGCCGGCGTATTGTTCAGCGCGGCATCATCGGCGCGCAACACAACCGCGCCGGCACGCGTAGCGGCGAGCTGGCCGCGATAACGCGGATTGGCGAGAAATCCGAGTTGTTGCGGGCCCGCTTCAGCCAGGCTGGCCACGCCGCGAATTATGAAGTCGCCATCACCGTGCACGTTCAGATCAAAACGCATCGCCAGTTCATTCAGGGCGTATGCTGCGCCCGGTACGATAGTGGTCGGAAGGTTCGATTCCGCTGAGGTCACGCGCGCGGCACTCATGGCGGATTCGACTTGGCGCGATTGGCATCACTCTGGGCTTCGCGCTTGAGACGCTCCAGCACCTGTTCGGTGATGTCGATGCGGCTGCTGGCGTAAATAACGGGACTCGGCAGGATCACGTCGTAACCCTGTTCGCGCGCGTATTCGATCACGCTGTTGTTGATTTTTTGCCATACCCGGTCGCGTTCGGCGCCGGCGCGGCTGTTGAGTTCGCCGCGCAGGTCTTCGCGCGTGCGCTTGATGTTGCGTTCGAGCGCGTCCACTTCGCGTTTTATGGTATCGACATCACTGGGGGGTGCGGCTTCCTGGCGCTGACGCAAACTCACAAGTCTGGTTTCATCGGCTTTCAGCGCCACGTCGCGCGCCGCGAATTCGCGTTCGAGTTTGCTGCGGCTTTCGGCCATCTGCGGCGCATTGTCGAGCAGCCGTTTGACATCCACATACCCGAGCTTGGGCACGGCATTCTGGGCGAACGCCAGCGCTGGCAGCAGCGCCAGTAGACTGAGCAGGGCACAAAAAAAATGCAGTCTGCGAGCGCTGCGTATCACCCTCGGTTCTCCTCGGGATCAGCCCATAAGCCGGGCTCGGGGATCATGTCCTTTATACCTGAGCATTCGTTGCCTTTCCTAGAATTGCGAGCCGAATGTGAACTGCAGCGTTTCAGTCTGGTCACCCACTTTCTTGCGAATCGGACGCGACAGGTTGATCACGATCGGCCCCACCGGCGCCTGCCAGCGGAACGACAGACCCGCCGACGCGCGCAAGTCGCTAACCGAGAAATTGTTGGTGGTCTTCAAAACGCCGTTTTGCGCGATATTGCTGTTGAAAACGTTACCCACATCAAGGAACGCAGACAGGCGTGTCGTAGTGTTGTCGTCCTTGACGAACGGCGTCGGGAAGATGACTTCGGCGGAGGCCACGGTCTTGAGGGCGCCGCCCAGCGGCTGCGCATAACCGGCGTAGCTCTGCACGAGATCCAGCGGAGATGCCGACGGCCCGAGGGTGTTGTCCTTGAAGCCACGCACGTCGGCAACGCCGCCAGCATAGAAGTTTTCATAGAACGGCAGGCCGAAATTGTGCTTGTCGCTGCCATAACCATCGCCATAACCGATCGTCGCCGATCCCTGGAACGTGAGCCGGTCAGTGATCGGAAAGTATTGCGTATATTTGCCCACCAGCTTGTAATAGCTGAGGGTAGAGCCGGGCAACGTGAGTTCGGCTGACAGCTGCAGCAGCGAGCCGTGGGTGGGATTGAAGAACTTGTTGCGTGTGTCGTGGGCCCAGGATAATTCCGTGCTCCACTGATGGAAGGTTTTCAGTGGTGTCGGGATACCTCTGTTGACCAACGTAATGTAGTCGATGATCTCGTTCGGGGTGACGCCGCTGAATGTTGTGATACGCGTCTTGTCGACGCCGAGTTTCATATTGACCGTATCCGATTCGCTGACCGGAATACCGAGATACGTGCTGAACGATGCCGTATCACTGAGGTATTCGGCGATGTTGGCCTGGCTCTGATTCAGTTTGCGCAAGCTGACGTCGTAGCCAATGCTGATGCCGTCATCGGTCAGGTACGGATTGAAGTACGAGATGTCGTAACGTTTCTCGTAATAGCTTTGCGATACCGTGAACGCGGCGCGATCACCCGAGCCGAACAGGTTGTTCTGGCTAACCGAGACGCTGGCGATGAATTTCTGCACCTGCGAATAACCCAGGCCAAAGGTGAAACTGCCCGAGGACGTTTCTTCGATGGTGACATTCAAATCGACCTGATCATCGGTGCCGGGGACACGCGGCGTGGTGATGTCGACCTTCTTGAAATACCCCAGACGCTGCAGGCGAATCTTCGAGCGATCGATGGCGGCCTGCGAATACCACGCACCTTCGAGCTGGCGCATCTCGCGACGGATGACTTCGTCGGCGGTATTGGTATTGCCCTTGAAGTTGATGCGATGCACGTAGACACGTTTGCCTGGCGTAACCACAAAGTTGATCGCGACCTCGCGCTTCTCGCGATCGACCGTCGGTACCGGCGTCACTTCGGCAAATGCATAACCGATGTTGGCGAGCACGCCAGTCATCGCTTCGGCGGATTTTTCGAGTTTGTTGCGCGAGAAAATTTCACCGCTGTGGATCTTGACCAATTTGCGCAGATCGTCTTCTTTCAGGATCAGATTGCCGGCCAGCTTGATATCCGAAACCTTGTAGATTTCACCTTCGCGCACACTCGCAACGATGTACATGTCGCGCTTGTCCGGGCTCATGCTGACTTCGGTCGATTCGGTGTTGAAATCGACATAGCCGCGATCCAGATAGTACGAATTGAGCTTTTCCAGATCGCCCGAAAGTTTTTCACGCGAGTACTGATCGTTCTTTGAATACCACGAGGTCCAGTTGGTCGTGCCGGACTCGAATTCGTCGCGAATCGTGCCGTCATCGAAGGTATGGTTGCCGACGATGTTGATGTGCTTGATCGCTGCTGCCTTGCCCTCGGCAATATTGATATTCAACTCGATGCGGTTGCGGTCGAGATTGAGGATCTTCGGCTTGATCGTGACGTTGTATTTGCCGCGATTATTGTACTGGCGCACCAGCTCCTGGGTAACGCGATCGAGCTGCAGGCGATCGAACGGTTCACCTTCGGTCAGGCCGATGTCTTTCAGGCCTTTCATCAAGTCTTCTTCTTTGATGTCCTTGTTACCCTTGATCAGGATCTTGGCGATGGCCGGACGCTCCTGCACCGTGATCACCAGAATATTGCCCTGGCGATTCAGCTGCACATCGTTGAAAAAACCGGTCTTGTACAGGGCGCGAATGGCCTGGCCGGCGCGCTCCTGAGTGAGCTTGTCGCCTTTTTCGACGGGCAGATAACTGAACACCGTACCGGCGTTGATGCGCTGCAGACCATCGATGCGGATATCGGAGACGACGAACGTTTCCAGCGCATAAGTATTGGCTGACAGGCAGGCGAGCAAAACAAGGGCGGCGATACGCTTCATCGTCACTATCCAGACAGGAGGGCTTGAGCCAGCCGTGCATCATGCACTGCGGACCATGGTTTGTTTAGGGGCAGCGTCGGTCGTTACGAGAACTGACGCAGAATATCGTTGTAAAAAGCCAGACTCATCAATCCGGCGAGCAACATCATGCCGGCATATTGCCCGGCAATCATCACCCGCTCGCTTACCGGGCTGCCTTTGACCAGCTCGATAAGGTAATACAGAAGATGGCCTCCGTCCAAGACCGGAATCGGCAGCAGGTTCATTATCGCCAGACTTAGCGAGATCAACGCAAGGAAACTCAGGAAACTGGCCAGCCCGAGATGGGCGGATTCGCCAGCGTATTGCGCGATGCTGATCGGGCCGGAAATGTTCTTCGCCGAAGCCCGACCGGTGACCAGCAAACCGAGCATATCAACGGTACTGCGCGTCATGTGCCAGGTTTCGCCGAAAGCGGCGGGAATTGCGCGCAGCGGGCCATAGCGTAAAAGCGCGTCGTGGCTGTCGGTGGGTGCGATGCCGATCTGGAAATTCGGCTCGCCCTTGGCATCTTTGCCGGCAGCCGCAGTCATGGTCAGCACGCCAGTCTGCTGGCCGCGCATATAATGCACGTTGAGCTGTGGATTGCGCTTGGCTTGCGCCTGGATGGCGTTGTATAGCGTATCGAAATTGCTGACTGCCGAATCGTTGATCGCGGTTATGGTATCGCCGACTTTGAGTCCGGCCAGCGCTGCGGGTCGATCGGCGGGCAGCGCGCCGATTTGGGCCGACGGCACCGGACGTTTTGGCGTGATGCCGATCAATTCGAGCAGTTTTTCTTCGTTGATGCTGGCGGGCAACTGGCTCAGCGCCAAGATGGTTTCGCGTTCTGCGCCGGCGCTGTCGCGCAATTGCAGTTTCACGTCTTGGTGCTTGAGTGCGGCCGGAATGAGGTCGGTGAACGCACTGGTCCAGTTGTCGCTGCTCTGGCCGTCGACCGACAGAATGCGATCACCTTCGCGAATACCGGCGGCTGCGGCTAGCGCGGTCGGCTGGCCCATGATCGGCAGATAATCGGCGCGCCCGACCACAAACATCAGCCAGAA